>JAAVAF010000037.1 GCA_014804225.1 Lachnospiraceae bacterium | reverse complement strand
CCCTCCTGCATCAGCCTCTGTGCCGTATAAACGAAATGACTGTTTGTTCGGTACAAAATCGCGATATCACTGTAATGCGCCCCTTCCTGCTGCATATACTGCTGAATCAAAAGCGCAATATTTTTTGCCTGTTGATGCTTGGATACAAACGAATACACCTTTACTCCGTCCGTTTGCGGATTCTTTGTTTCCACCTGTTTTGCAAAGCGCACTTCGTTATGAACAATCAGTTTACCCGCCGTTTCCACAATATCCCGCTTACTGCGGTAATTTACATTTAATAACACTTGTTTTGCATTTGGGTAATCATCTTTAAAATGCAGCATAATCTCCGGTTTCGATCCTCGAAAACCGTATATCGCCTGATCATCATCACCCACAATAAAGAGATTATCCTGCGGCTTTGCAAGAAGCCTTACCACCTCATACTGCAAAGGGCAAATATCCTGAAATTCATCAATCAAAATATATTTGAACCGATTCTGCCACATGTGAAGCACTTCAGGGCGCGACACCAGCAAATCGCGGCATAACAATACCATATCATCAAAATCAATAAGTCTGTGGCTGTTCATCTCCTTTTTATAAGCATCATAAATATATTCAAACTCTGTTTGCGACATCGTTTCGCTTTTCAACTCCTGTGGTGTAATTCCATTGTTTTTGACCTTGCTAATTTCCGATAAAAGCCGTTGTATCACATCATCGTCCTGATTGTGCGTCTGATCCGATGCCTGGTCTTGGCTTGCAAGTTCTGTCGGCATTTCCTCAAGAATCTTGGCAATAAACTTGTACTTATCGCCTTCCCGGATAATATTTTGCGCCGTAAACTTATACGTATATCGCAGCATATTAAAAAATGTGGCGTGAAACGTTCCAAAGTTTACCGGACTGCCTCCTTCTTTTGCAATACGAAAAAAACGCTCCTGCATTTCCTTCGCAGCAGCTTTTGTAAAGGTAATCACCAGGATATCCTCCGGCTTTACATGAAGCTCCTCTATTAAATATTTGATTCTCTGGGTAATAACGAATGTTTTTCCGGAGCCCGGACCGGCGAGAACAAGCATCGGTCCGTCTCCGTGTGTGATCGCGGCAGTTTGTGCCGCGTTTTGATTTGGTTGATTAGAATTCATTGTCATGTTCAAGCAATTCAATGCCCTTTCTTATTCTTATCAGGGTTTCCTCTTTTCCAAGCACCTCCATGATTTCCGTCGCACCCGCAGGTGTCATCTGAAGTCCTGAAACTGCCGTTCGAATCGGCCACATCACATAGCCGTTCTTCACTTCTTTTTCTGCCACATAAGACAACAGAAGCTGATAAAGCGCATCATTGGTGTAGTCCTCCTGTGCCTCAAGCATCGGGAGCACATCCTTTAATACCGCAAGCGAGCTCTCCTTCGTGGTTTTCATCTTTTTGTGCGTGTACATATCCGTGTCATACGCGGGCAATTCTTCAAAAAAGCCAATCAACCCCGCAATATCGGGAAATACTTCGATTCTCGTCTTTACCATTTCTGCTATCTTTCTAAGATCAAAATCCTTTTTGAGAACCTCTTTCAGATACGGAAGCGCCATCTCGTAAAAACGCTCAAAATCCATCGCCTTAATATACTCGCCGTTCATCCACTTCAGCTTATTCATGTCAAAAACGGACGGGGATTTGTTGATCCTTGTATAATCAAAATCTCTGATCAGCTCATCGAGCGTAAAAATCTCTCTGTTCTCCTCCGGACTCCAACCAAGAAGCGCGATAAAGTTTACAATCGCCTCCGGCAAAATTCCTTGTTCCACGATATCCTCAAAAGAAGAATGTCCACTGCGCTTACTGAGCTTTTTATGCTCCTCGTCGGTAATCAGCGGCAGATGCACATAGACTGGTATTTCCCATCCGAACGCCTCATAGAGCCTATTGTATTTCGGAGTCGAAGAAAGATACTCGTTTCCACGCACTACGTGCGTAATTTCCATTAAATGATCATCTACAACATTTGCAAAATTGTAAGTGGGATATCCGTCCGACTTAATCAAAATCATATCATCAAGTTCCGAATTATCAACGGAAATATCCCCATAAAGCTCATCATGAAAGCTCGTCGTACCCTCTGTCGGGTTATTTTGCCGAATGACATAAGGAATACCGCTTGCAAGCTTCTCCTCGACCTCCTCCTTAGAAAGTCCAAGACAATGCTTGTCATAAACGGTAATTTCCTTCCCCTCAACAACCTCCGACTTCAAACTGGCAAGACGCTCCTTATCGCAAAAACAATAATATGCCTCACCCTTGTCGACAAGCTCCTTTGCATACTTCATGTAAATGCCCGCTTTCACACGCTCACTCTGCACATACGGTCCATACCCCTTGTCTTTATCCGGTCCCTCATCATAGACAAGCCCTGTCTTTGCAAGCGTATTGTAAATAATCTCCGTAGCGCCTTCCACATACCGCTCACGGTCTGTATCCTCAATGCGGAACACAAAATCGCCTCCCGCGTGTTTTGCAATCAAAAATTCATATAATGCCGAACGCAGATTCCCGACGTGCATTTTTCCCGTAGGACTCGGCGCAAACCTGCATCTTACTTTCTGTGCCATTTAAATAATGTACTCCTTTCGTTCCTAACTCTCCCGGTAAACATTCCTGATATGCTCTAACGCAGCCACTGCATTATCCGGACTTGTATTTTCAAGCGTTGCATGCATAAACGGCTTTTCCTTTTTCATATATGGAATGACGCGCTCCCAGTGACACATACCCTGCCCGACGGGAACAGATACCAACTTTCCGTCCTTGATTTGAAAATCCTTTACATGAAGCACGGCAACATCTTTTCCTAATAATTCCACTGCTTCATCCAAAATTTCATCCTGTTTTTCATAGTTATATATTTCAAGCAGATTGACGGGATCAAGAATAATACGCAGATTGGGCGAATTGATTTCGTCAAGCACCCGCCTTGCACGCACCGGATTGCACACGATATGCCTTACGACAGGCTCGATTGCCATAAGCACACCCATTTGCTCCGCATACTTTACAACCGGACGCAGATTGTTGATGAAAATCTGCAAAGACTCCTCATTCCAACAAGCTTCCTCAAACTTATATTCTAAATTCGGCGCACCGGTTTCCGTACCGACCACACCCACGCCCAAATGTGCTGCAAAGCGGATATTCGCCATATATTTATCCTGTATCGCCTTCAGTTTTTCAGGATCAGGATTGGCAAGATTCAAATAGCAGCCAAGTACCGCTACATCCAGCTCATATTTATCAAAAAGCCGCTTCAAATACATCGCGTATCCCGGCGTCAGCGCACTCTCCGCAACCGAATTTTCACTGATTACTTTTGAGAGCGCAAGGTGCGCACAAGCAAATCCCTGCTCTTTTACCGCTTTTAACCGCTCCTCCAACGGAGCTTTTATCGCATCGTGCAATCTTATTCCAAACTGCATACTTTATCCTCCACAAATCTCTTCTTTTTTAAAACCCAAGCACCTTTTCGCGCGTATACTCTGCCGCCTCATCCTCTGTTAAGATTTTCACAAATGGTGCGCGCTCACTCCCCGCGCCTTCGCCGAAGTTCCCGTATTCCGCGAAAAACATGGTATCCCATGCATCTTTTTTATTCCAATCATGCCAGCCTTCTTTTTTGATATGCGCTCCAATTTCTGAATTTAAGATTACCGCTTTTGCATAGTTACGCCACGGTCTGCCAAGATAAGCACTTTCTTTTGGGCAGTCGCTTGTAAAACGGCAGTGATTAAATACATAACCGTACTTTTCTTCCTCATAAGTAGAAGGCGCCAGCACATATCCGCTTAATTCGTTATGCCTGTCACACATAAAAATTTCGCAGTCTTCAAAGTACGCCGTTGCGCTCCCGAAGATAAAATCAATATTTCCGGAAATAAAACAATCTTTATAAAGCTGCCTTCCATGGCGGCGCGGTGCAAATTCCTTCGGTCCTTTAAAGCCGCCCGGCTGCTTTGGTTCTTTTGGAAGGGGTGCCGTAAAAAGGGTGTCCTGATAACCCTCAAAACGACAATGTTCAAAAATCATCTGATCTCCGTCAACATAAACAGCAATCGCCTGTCCGACATCATGTCCCTGTCCCGCCTCATTCAGGAAAGAAATATGAGAGGCATAAAAATGATCCGCATCAATCATTACGCTCTGCGTTCGAAATGTTCCACGTTCATCTCCCTCAGGCATGACATCGTGTGCCGCATCCGAATAGGTGATTTTTGTACTGTTTTCGTCCTCTCCAATAAGCGAAAGATAGTGCTGATTTATGACGATTCGCTCGTTGTACACACCCGCTGCAATATGAATCACAACATTCTTCCCGTCATATTCTTTTGCGGCATCAAGCGCCTGTCCGATTGTGTTAAACTCCTGATCGCCCTTCGCCGAAACATACAACTCCTTTATATCCATAATCGTTGTATACCTTCTTCCTTTATTTCTCCAATATACAGATTTCCGCATAAGCAAGCCTACGCTTTCTACTTATTTCTCCAATATACACATCTCTGCGTAAGCATGCCTACGCTTTCTACTTATTTCTCCAATATACACATCTCTGCGTANGCNNGCNNANACGGTGCTGTTCCTTTCGCATCATCTTTTACAATCGGTTCTGACATATAGTATTCATAACTACCGTCACGTCTTGCATTTTTATCCGGTCCAAGTCCCGCTACGAGACAGATTCCGTCAAGACTCATTTTACCATCCACATCTGTTAAATATTTATCACAAATTCCATGGAACGCTTTCACGCCGTACGCACTGTACTCCTTCGGCAGATAGCCCAAACGCGCACCTTTCATCAAGCAGTACGCCATAATCGAGCTTCCGCTTGTTTCCAGATAATTCCCCTCTCTACCCGGGAAATTCGGCACCTGATACCACATTCCCTCCGGCGACTGATATTTCAGCATGGAATCAATAAGTTCCCGATACATCTTTGATAAATGCTCATGATCCGGCGATGCGTCGTCCGCAAGCGCAAGCGTATCAAGCAGCGCCATCGAAAACCAGCCAAGCGCCCGCAGCCAAAAGTTCTGTGAAAGTCCCGTTTCAGGGTTCGCCCAGAACATCTTCTTTTCAGCGTCATACGCATGATAGTAAAGCCCTGTCTCCTGATCCTTTAAATACTTCTCCACATTAAAGAACTGCGTATAAATGTCTTTATAATTTTTCCTGTCGTTAAACCGCTTCTCATACTCCATGTAGAACGGCTGCGCCATATACAATCCATCAAGCCACACCTGATTCGGATAAATCTTTTTATGCCAGAAATTGCCGTGCTTTGTACGAGGCATCTCCAAAATCTGCTCATAAATGTTTTTGGTTGCCTTCGCATACTTTTCTTTTCCCGTCAAATCATAGAGGGTAAAAAGATTTTTTCCCTCATTAATATGATCAAGGTTTAGTTCCTCCTTCTTGTAACCACGAATCGTCCCATCCTCTTCCACGCGGTGTCCGATATATTCATCGGAAAAATGAAGATACTTTTCATTCTTTGTCACCTTGTAAAGCTCCAAAAGCGACATAATCATACAGCCGTCGATATAATCCCATGTCGTCTTTTTTCCGGCTCTGATCTTCTCAATATTCCATACCGGCTCCTCAAGTGTACTTCTATCTATCAGTTCATTTACGTATCTATCTATGATTTCCATTGCCATTGTAATAATTATGCTCCTTTCTATAACGCCCAGATTATCTTATAAAATTATCGATTCCGTCACTTATCACAGCATCGCCTTTTTGACCGGATACCGTTACGTTTTTCAATTCCAATGTGTTTATATTTTTTGCAAAAATTCCCGTGTTTGTCTGCTCATCAACACCATCCATCATCGCAGGAATCGCCGCCGTCGGATTGTCCGCAAAAGAAAACGCAGCATTTTCAAATATCACATGATGAATCTTCTGTTCCGGAAGCCCGTACAAATAAGAAGCCGCCGCGTGACAATTCGTTGCCTTTAAGTTCTTAAATAAGAAATCTCCCAGATATGGTGTCCGCTCATCGACAGGATGAAACTCCTTGGACTGCACATAATCGGAATGTCCGTCTGCATCACAATAATAGAACGAATTCATCACAACCGGTGTCATCACATGATCCATAATAATATTCTCAAATTTGATTCCTGTCACAATCGCATCTTTACCGCGTCCGCGTCTTGTCTTGATGCGCAGGCCTCTGTCGGTATGCAAAAACAGGCAATTCTCGACATTTAGATTTTTCACACCGCCCGCCATCTCGCTTCCGATTGTAATAGAACCGTGTCCGTCCCGCATACAGCACTGTCTGATTGTGAGATTTTCCGAAGGGGTCTTATATTTGGCACCCATGTAAATCTTTCCTGACTTAATCGCGATACAATCATCCCCCACCGAGAAATATACGCCAATAATCTCAACATTCTTGCAAGATTCAGGATCCAGCCCGTCAGTGTTTGGAGAGTCCTTCGGTCCAAGAACATTAATACCGATAAACTTCAAATCATCCGAGAAGTACGGATGGATATTCCATGACGGACTATTCTGTACGGTAATCCCGTGAAGTACGACATTTTTACATTTATTTAAGAAAATCATCCGCGGACGCCATGCGATGCGTTTTACTTTCGGGTTGTCCCACCAGTTTTCACGGCTTGCACAGCCATCAATGGTTCCCTGTCCCGTAATGACCACGTTTTCCACATTGATACCCGTAATAATACCTGCAAACATATCAAGCGGATCGCCCTCCCATGTTCCAAGCAAATATTCTTTTTCTTTGTCAACACATTCAATTTTACCTGGAAGAATGGGAAATTTCGTTCTGTCCGTAAATGCCGAAAGCGTCGCATCTTTTCCGATTTCAAGCACCAGATCGCTCTTTAAGAAAATCGGATAAATTTTGTATACACCCGCCGGAATATACACTCTGCCGCCCTTCGGACAGGCATTGATTGCACACTGGATAAAGAATGTATCGTCTGTTTCCCCGTCACCTTTTGCCCCGAAGTCTTTCACGTTTAATGTCACATATTCCTCATTTGTCGCAACGTTTAGATTTTGTGTTTCCCCGTCATACCGAACCTCTACCGCATAGGCTGTAGACGGCTCAAGTCCAAACACGCTTGCTACATTTCTGTCACTCTTTTCGGCGAGATTTCCGTTTACATAAATCTCATGCTCGTGCTCTGATGAAAAGTAACCGTTGTCTTTGATTTCAATTACAAAACTCGTGGAAGTTTTATAAATAACATCGCACTTCATAAATTTCCTCCATTCTGCCGGACCGCTCATAAACACCCGCCAGCTTTTTCATATGTATCTAGGATAACACATTTACAGATAAATATCTACCAAAAAATGTAAACAACGAATCGTTTTTTTATGCAAAAATTCCTTAACGCCTGAATTTTACTTCTATTTTCTGCGCATTTTTTCTTTCTTTTACATTTTTTTATCATTTTATTATCTAATTTTCCTAATGTATATTATTCTGATATCCATTTGAACTATTTTTTACGAGTTATGATATAATGAAATTACTTTTTCGTAAGAGGAGATTTTTATGAAAACCAATAAAAAAATAAACCGCGACTTGATTTTAAGCGGAAATATGCTGCAGGCAATCCTGTCCATCGCAATTCCCGTCGTGATTAATTCCTTTTTACAGACAATGTACAACCTCACTGACACTTACTGGCTTGGAAAAATCGGAACGGAGCAGCTTGCGGCAATTAATCTTGTAACACCCGTACAAAATATTATCTTAAATTTCGGTACCGGCATCACGGTTGCAGGCTCTGTGCTGATTGCACAGTATATCGGCGCCAGGGACGACGAAAATGCAAAAAGCATGGCAAACCAGATTTTTGTCTGCGCGATGATTTTTGCATTTGTGTGTGCAGGCGTCTGTTTTGTATCTACGCCTTCGATTGTAAGATGGCTTGGTGCCGATGGCGTCACCTTCGGATACGGAACGATTTATTTGCAGATTGTCGTCCTCGATATGCCACTTTTGTATACAATTAATATTTACAATGCAATTCGGCAGGCGCAAGGCGACACCGTCCGACCGATGCTGTTAAATTTTCTCGGCATCATCATCAATATGATTTTGGACCCGCTTCTTATGATTACATTAGATCTCAATATTACAGGCGCCGCCCTCGCCACGCTGCTTGCCAAAGTGCCTTCCGCAGTGATTGCTTTGTGGGCGCTTACGCGCACTTCCCACACTGTCTGTCTTAACTTAAGACATTTTCGTTTCGAAAAAGAAAAACTGCTCTCGATTTTTCGTGTGGGACTTCCGACTGCAATCGGTGGCTCTACCATGCAGCTTGGCTTTCTGCTGATGAGCAAAAACGTCTACAAATACGGCACACAGGCAATGGCCGCCTACGGTATCGGCAATAAAGTAAACGGGCTTATTACACTTCCGTCGAACGGCATCGGCTCCGCCGTCGCCACGATTGTCGGGCAGAATATTGGGGCGAATCAATATGACAGGGCAGAGCGCGGTTACAAGCTTTCGCGAAATATCAGTGTTGTTTTCCTGTTTGTCGGCGGTTTGATTTTATCACGCGCACCGATTTCAAGAAGTATTGTAAGCATTTTCTCCGATAATGATGCCGTAATCGGAATGGCGGCAGACTTTTTAAGCATCATGGCTTTCTGGTGTTGGACAAACGGTATTCATAACGCCACAAGTGGACTTTTTCAGGGAACAGGGCATACTGAGGTTACGATGATGATTGACGCAACAAGACTTTGGGTGTTCCGCTTTTTGACATTGTTTATCTGTGAAACCGTGCTGAACATGGGAGTGCGCAGCGTCTGGTACAGCGTGGTTGTCAGCAACGGAATTTCTGCTGCGCTGTTGTATGTACTTTATCGTGCAAAAATTTGGAAAAAACCTGCTTTAAAGCGAAAAAAATAAGGATTCGAAAGCGATATTTTGCCCGACTCCCTTGCACATTTCTTTTTCTTTTGTTATCATAAATAATGAGTTGTTTTACAACAATCTACGCAAAGGAGATGTGCTATGAAGAGTCTGAGGTATTCCAAAACAGTTTGTATCATTTTAGCAATATCAATGCTCTTATTGGGAATGTACTGTGGAGAAGCTCTCCCGTCTTCCTCTTCTTTGTATACCACAGATATACATACATCTTCCATTCTGCGCGCATCAGACGGACAACTCAATTCTCATATCTATAAGGAAGAAAACAGGCTTACAGGACTTGGAGAATTTACGCTTGCAAGACAGACTCCACGTACTGTGACAATCATGCGCCTGAACCCGCTTTTGATGATGCTCTTATTCACTGGCGCGTTTGGTCTGATTGCTATTTTCTTCACAATCCTTTCTCTGGGCAACTCATGCCGAAATCAATACAGATTAAGGACTCTTCAATACATCCACCGCAAGGACGGTAAAAAACAAAATTCCTAATCTATAAATAATATCCAACGAAATCTACGCGTTGCAAACGTCTTTTTGTTGTATCATAATTTTCACAATTATGATATAGAAATACCCATTTTGGCTATTTACGGACGCTTTGGACGTTTTCTTTGCATACCTATGTATAAGCAAAATGGAAGGAAAACATGGAAAATATTATATTTGGAATTATGGTTGTTATTGCCTTAGGTGCCGGAGTCTTTACATGTATTTACGAGGTCGGCGGCAACCGGAAAACAAACACAGAAAATCAAAACAATGATTCAGAGAAAGGAAAGAATTAACATATGAATATCGGATTATGGATTTTAGTTTTTATTGGAGGCTCTACAGGCGCATTATCTACAGTGTATATCATAATATCGCTTTTTGCAGTGATTTTTTTCAAGCTTTACCGCAAAGTAAAGTATCACAAATCACTTTATGACTAAGACATCATATTTCATTTTAGATGCAATCATTTTAGGTAAAAAATCTTATTAAGAAACAGGAGGAATTAAATGACAGTTACACTGCTGCTTGTTGCAATCGTAATATTACTCTGCGTTCTGGCAGAAAAATTTTCTGGTAAATTTGGGATGCCCGCACTGATTTTATTCATGTTTATTGGTATGCTTTTCGGAAGCGACGGGATTTTTAAAATTCCATTTGACAATTACGGACTGGCGGAGAACATCTGCTCTATCGCACTGCTTTTCATCATGTTTTACGGCGGCTTCAATCTGAAGTGGAAAGCCGCCAAAAGCGTAGCGGTAAAGTCCGTTCTGCTCTCAACAATCGGTGTAGCTGTCACTGCTGTCGTCACGGCGTTCTTTGTACAGTTCTTTCTTGGATATACATGGCTTGAGAGCTTTCTGGTCGGAGCAGTGCTTGGCTCTACAGACGCCGCAAGTGTGTTTGCGATTCTCCGTAAGAAAAAGTTGAACTTAAAAGACGGCAGCGCCTCCCTTCTTGAAATGGAGAGCGGAAGTAATGATCCAATGGCATATATGCTGACCTTTATTGCGATTCAAATAATTAGTGCCGGGAAAACCGAAAATATTTTGCAACAGATCATTTTGCAGCTTGCCTTCGGCACTTTTATCGGCGCCGCCTTTGCCTATTTAACGGTTAAACTGCTACGGGAAACGCACCTGATTTCGGAGGGACTTGATACTATCTTTATGGTTGCGATGCTGCTAATCTGCTATGCTCTGTCGCAGCTTTCCGGCGGAAATGCCTATTTAAGCGTCTATATCATGGGAATTGTAATCGGAAACAGTCCTATCAAAAACAAAGCGACACTCATCGCATTCTTCGACGGTGTCACCACGCTTGCACAAATATTGATTTTCTTCTTATTAGGACTTTTGACCTTCCCGCATCAAATGCCGGCAGTCATTCCTTCTGCACTGATTATCACAGCAATTCTGACGCTGCTTGCGCGTCCTGTAGCAGTGTTTTTACTGCTAAAACCGTTTCGCTGTTCCGCGAGACAATGCCTTTTGGTATCATGGGCGGGACTGCGTGGCGCTTCCTCGTCCGTTTTTGCAATTACAGCGGTTGCAAGCGGCGTTGTGATGTCTCACAATTTATTTCATATTGTCTTTATGGTATCGCTTTTTTCTGTGGCAGTACAAGGTACGCTTCTCCCCAATGTAGCGGAAAAGCTGGATATGCTTGATGATAATGCCGATGTCAGAAAGACATTCAACGATTATCAGGAGGACGCGTCTATCACACTGATGCGTATGTTCATTCCAAAAGGACATAACTATGAGAACAAACTTGTACGCGAAGTACACTTTCCAACCGGGTCGCTAGCGCTGATGATTAAACGAAATCATGAAACCATTATCACCAAAGGCAATACGCGCATTCTGGCAAACGACACGATTATCTTAAGTGTCCCCGCCTATGAGCCAAGTGACAGCGAACAGTTGATCGAAACACGCATTAGCATCGATAACAATTGGTGTAATCATAGTATTTCCGAATTAAGCCTTGCTCCCAATGAACTAATTGCTATGATTATCCGTGGTGAGGAAACACTGATACCGGACGGAAAGACCGTGATTATGGAAAACGATATCGTCGTTACATACAAAGATTCTCTCTAATATCCCCTACTGTATGCGCAATATTGACTGTTTTACTTATGCAGATCATTGATAAATTCGGCAAAGTTAAAATCTTCATTTTTGTTTGCCTTAAAAATGGTCCCATAATTTCTGCCTTCCATAATGCGATGAATGACACGTACATCGGCTCCGTTTGCGATCACCATATCGGCACCGGAATAAGTCGCAATTTTTGCTGCCGTAAGCTTTGTTTCCATTCCTCCTGTGCCGACGCTGCTGCCCGTCGTGTCTTTTCCCATCCGAATCAGCTCGTCCGTCAGCGTATCTACGCGTTCAATAAACACTGCATTTTTATTTTGTCTGGGGTCATCCGTGTATAGTCCGTTAATATCCGACAACAAAATCAGCAAATCCGCCCCCGTGAGCGCCGTCACAATCGCAGAAAGCGTATCATTATCTCCAATTACGTCCTCCACCTCAAAGGTAGAAGTGGTGTCATTTTCGTTTACAATCGGAATTGCTTCCATGCGCAGCAACTCCTGAAAGGTATTCTGAGCATTTCTCCTGTTTAAATCTGAAACAATGGTATGCCGCGTCATTAATATTTGTGCAGCCTGATGACTATACTCGGAAAAAATCCTCTGATACGTCGTCATCAACCTTGCCTGACCGATTGCAGCACACGCCTGTTTTTGCGCAAGCGTCAAAGGCGGCTTGAGATGAAGCGCTTTCCTTCCGCATCCAATCGCTCCTGAAGTTACAAGAATAACATCCTTTCCCTGATTTCTGATGTTGCAAAGCTCCCGCACAAGAATGTCCATTTTGGTATAGTCAAGATCGCCTGTTTCCATATGCTGCAGAGAGGAGGAGCCAATCTTTACTACCACTCTCTTTTTCTCTTTTAATTTTGCACGTAAATCGTCCAATGTATTTTCCTCCAAATGTATGTATTTAGTCTTAAGTCACATCTATTCTAATCCGAAACAATCAAAAAGTCCAGCAAAAAAACGCAAGCTCGGCAGCTTGCGTTCAAAGAATTTGCTTTGCAAATTCTTTCTTAAATACCACTACAGTTGTCGCAATATCCTATTAAATAAATTACAATATCCTATACTACTGCTATTTTATCAACAAATGGTTGATACTGCGACGCAATCTTCTCCGCCACAAGAATCCCATCCATCGCTGCCGATGTAATACCGCCGGCATATCCGGCGCCTTCTCCACACGGATAAAGCCCCTCTACAGACGGACTTTGCAAGTCCTCATTGCGATGGATGCGCACCGGCGATGATGTACGGCTCTCAATACCGGATAAAATCGTATCTTCCGCTGCATATCCTTTAATCGTTTTGTCAAACTGCTCCATTCCCTCAAGAAACGCCGTTTCGCATTCCTTGGGCAAAAGGCCGCGCAAATTTGCAAGCTGATACCCACCTTTGATGCAAGGCCTATAATAATCCTCCCTGTCTACGGAAGTTTGGTTTTTCACAAAATCTCCATAATATTGTACCGGTATTTTTCCGTTTCCAAGTGCGTATGCCTTTTCCTCAAGGCGTCTTTGAAATGCGACACCCGCAAGCGGCTTGTCGCTCCCATAATCTTTAGGCGAAACCTGTACAATAATCGCACTGTTTGCATTTTTGCTTCCTCTGTCCGAATAACTCATTCCGTTCACGGCAAGCCGTTTATTCTCACTTGAGGCGTTCACCACGTATCCGCCGGGACACATACAAAAGGAATACACACCGCGTCCCATGCTTGTCTTAGCAGTTAACTTATAGGGCGCGGCGGGAAGCATATTTCCATATGCACTTCCATACATATTTTCATTAATCAGACTTTGCGAATGCTCCACACGCATTCCGACAGCAAACGCTTTTGCTTCCATCGAAATATTGATATGCGCAAGATACTCAAAAGTATCTCTTGCACTGTGACCGATTGCAAGCACTGCATGGTTTGTTTTTATGACATCTGTGTCATTTATCTGAACACCCGTAAGTTTTGTGTTTTCAATCTCAAGCCCCGTCACCTTTGCGCCAAATCTGACACTTCCGTCATTTTTCAGAATAGTTTCCCGCATATTTGCAACCACTTTTTTTAAGATGTCCGTGCCGATATGCGGCTTACTTTCATACAAAATTTCAGGAGGGGCACCACACTCCACAAAAATGCGGAGCACCTCTTTGTTTCTTCCGTTCTTGTCCTTAACAAGCGTATTCAGCTTCCCGTCCGAAAAGGTTCCTGCACCGCCCTCACCAAACTGCACATTCGATTCCGTATCAAGCGTTCCGCTTTCCCAAAATTCTTCGACCGCTTTTGTCCTTTTTTCTACATCATAACCACGCTCTAAAATAATCGGTTTATATCCATGTTTTGCAAGCATATAGCCGCAAAAAAGTCCCGCAGGTCCCATGCCGATGATTACGGGACGCTCAGGAAGTATTTTCATACCGCTTTGGGGAAATATGTATGGATTTTCACGGTATATTGTAATATTAGCATTTCTGCACCGTTTTACTGTCTTTTCCTCTTGTTTCTTCTCTTTTAGGCACACACCGAGCGTATATACATGAAACAACTGCGGCTTTTTCCTCGCATCAATGGAATGCTTTAATATGACAATTTCGGCAATCTGCGTATCACTGATTCCCAAAAGCTTCGACGCCTTTTTTCTAAGCGCAGCCTCGTCAACTGTAACTGCCTTGTTTCCTTGAAAGACAATCTCTATTTTTACTTGATTTATCGCTATCATGATTGTTTTACCCCTACGCGTTTCTTCCCGCAATTGCACCTGTCGCCCACGCCCACTGTAAGTTGTATCCGCCGCAAATTCCGTCGCAGTCTAAAAGCTCGCCCACAATATAAACATCATTGCAAAGCTTCGACGCAAAGTTTTCGTCCACTTCGCAAAGCGGCACGCCACCGCTGCAAACCTGTGCATTTTCAAAAGAATTTGTCCCCGTCACCATTACCCTGAAATCAAATAATTCAAGAATGCATCTGCGCACGGTTTCCTTACTCGCTTCGGCTACCTTCGTTTCCTTATTCACCTTATTTTTTTTGCAAATCATCGATGCAATTTTTTTATGTACCATTCCGGACAAAAGCTCTTCTACTGTTTTATATCCATATTCCTGCGCATTTACATTCTTTTTCGCAAAAGCAGCACTGTCTTTTTTATCCACATAAGTAAGGAAATTAATACCTACTTCACAAAGCTTCTTCTCACTCAAAGCTCTTGCCGCCAAACGGCTAAACTGAAACACCGGTATTCCCGATATTCCGTAATCCGTAAGCTGCAGCTCACCTTCCTCATATGCCGTCACTTTTCCATCAATATAAAGTGTCAATCCCGCCTGTGCACGCACTCCTGATACCGCCTTAAAAAACTGACCATCACATCGCAGTTGTACCAACGCCGGAAGCGGCTTTATGATATCGTGTCCGATCGCTTTTACGAGCTTATAACCAGAACCGTCTGAGCCGGATTTGGGTGCTGCAGCCCCTCCTGTGGCAACAATCAGTTTATCATAAAAAAACGAAATTGATTTCTTTTTACCGCTCTCATTTAGCAGCATCGCACTGATCTCTCCACCTTTTTTTTGCGGCATGATCGCTCGTACTTCGCAATCGGTAATGATCTGTACACCAAGCTGCGCGCATGCACTTCGTAACGTATCAAGCACCACCGATGCCTGTTCTGAGACAGGATAAACCCCGCCGTCCTTTTTCTCTTTTGTGAAAAGTCCCAGTCGTTTAAAAAAAGCTCTTGTATCCTCTGCGCCAAAAGTGACAAGCGTGTCATAAATTTTTTTAAGCGCCGTCCCATCACTGCTGTAATATTTTTCGTGAAAATCACTCATATTCGTCAGATTGCATCTGCCGTTTCCCGTCATAAGAATTTTTTTACCTACCCTGTCCTTATGCTCAAGAATCGTTACCTGATTTCCTTTTTGCGCTGCAAAAATCGCTGCCGTAAGACCACTTGCCCCGCCGCCTATTATTATCACATCGCTCATACTTATCTCCTCTTTACGCAAATTTGCCAAATGAAAAACGCCGTCCTTTGCGTTTTTCCAGCATGAAACTTAGATGTTCTTTGCGAAACAGCCTCTGCTGTGAGCAATTAGAACATCTTTTCATGCTAACTGCTGTACGATTCCAAAAAGTGATACACCTGAAGCTCTGTTTCCATAAATTTCCCATCCCTGACCTCCTGTAATATCTCATCTGGAAGCGCTTCGGGATCAAGTCCTGTCTTAAAATACAAAGTTTCCCTATCCTCTTTGTAAACGCCAATTTCTCCGTCAACCTCCATAATATAGAAGCCTGTCACTTCTTTTGAGGTGTCATAGATTCGCAGTACCTTTATTTTATCGGGCGAAAAAAGCTCCAAATGCTGTGACTTAAAGCCCTTTTGCTTGTCCTCGAGCGTCATAACCTGACTGTCCTGTAAAAGCGCGGTCTCAAGCTGTGCCCTTGTAAGCCCGATATATTTTGCCGGCAGCTTTCCCTCTTCCGTCGAAACTGCTCCGTCTTTTTTATCAATATTTTCATAGATACAAATCGTATCACAGGTCGTCACCATCGTAATACTTTGCGCCTGTAAATCCTGCGTATCTGTATCTTCCTTGTTGTCTTTTTGCTCCGACTCCATCAAAATACTATCTGCGCCCATATTTGCATTCTCACCGGTATCATGATGCTGCGCATTTTTATTCAAAAAACCGTCCATCATATAACGTTTCCACGCAAGCACCGTCACGAGCGCCATAATCATAATACAC
Organism: Lachnospiraceae bacterium; assembly: GCA_014804225.1. Classification (GTDB taxonomy): domain Bacteria; phylum Bacillota; class Clostridia; order Lachnospirales; family Lachnospiraceae; genus COE1. The sequence continues at coordinate 7,029 of JAAVAF010000037.1, read as the reverse complement.
ACAAAAAATAAGCCAATTTTATATCCTTTTCTCATCATCAGCCTCCATCAGTCCATTGACATCTCAACATTTGGCGTCTTTGATATAGTATCAGCTTATTTTCAATTTTTATTCATTTTATAAAGCCATTACATTAGTCGAAACCGTTTCGCAACCGTAAGAACAACTTTCCCTCCCGGCATCTTCTTTAAATCATATTCATTGATGCCCTTTAACAAAATCATTGACACAAAATAAACAATCACTCCAATCACAATGCTAAGCAGCATCGTAATCACATTTCCCGCAAATTTTGATAACAGCATACTTGCAACGCCAATTACAATTCCCATTACAACTGCTGCAATTGCCGGTATCAAAAATGTTTTCACACACTCCTGTTGATAACGCAAATACTTTCTGATCGACAGCCAATTCAGCACACAGACAATCACCGCAAACAAAATATTGGCATAAACCAATGCATTAATGCCTACTCCAAGCTCCAGCGTTAAATACAAAAATACAATGTGTATGATAAGCGCTATGCACGCATTTCTTACGGGTATCTTCATTCTGTTAATTCCTTGCAGAACACCGTTTGTGAGTGTTGACATCGTGTAAAATACAACCGATATCGAACCGATATGAAGCATATTCACCGCCATATCCACCTCACCCCGATACAGTGTCGAAATAATCGGGCGGGCAAGCACTGTAAGTCCTACTGCACTCGGGATTGCAACCATCATTGTAAAACGCATCGCCTGACCAATCTTATCCTTTGCCTGAGCATACTCTTCCCGCATCATAAGCCCAGTAAGTACGGGCACGATTGAAGAGCACATCGCATTTGCGAGTGCAATCGGTACATTCACCAACACTCTGTACTTTCCCGAGTAAACACCCACATTATATGCTTTGATATCCGCAAGTCCCTTTTGTACCATCACACTATTGTATATTTTAATATCAAGCACATTACTGATATTATAAACTGTCGTACTTAACAGCACAGGAAAAATGGTCAGAAGAATCAACCGGAAAATCTGTCCATAGCTGTCCGCCTTTTGCGTCGCTTCACGCATATTCTGTCTTTTCATGCCCTTCCTGTACACAGAAAACACAAACAACAAAAAGACAAGACCGATCGCGGAGCCTATGACAGGACCAAGCGATGCTCCCGCCGCTCCGTACGCCGGCGCATAATCCTCATTGTGAAGAAGTGCACCAACCTTATCGCCATAGCCAAACAACACATATGCGCCCGCAATACTTCCAATAAGCACAAACACTTGTTCTAGTATCTGAGAAACCGCCGTCGGCACCATCGTACCAAGTCCCTGAAAATAGCCTCTGAGTACTCCCATAATGGATACAATCAAGAGCGCAGGCCCTAATACCTTAAGCGCCATCGCACTCATCGGCTCTTCCATCACGTCAGCAGCCAGGAAATCACCAAACACCTCACACACCAGAAAAGTCAGTCCGCCCGCTGCAACTGCAAAAATCATCGCACACTGAAACGCACGCTCTGCACTTTTATATTGTCTTTTACTCATCTTCGACGATACAACTTTCGACACAGCAAGCGGCAGACTGTAACATGAAATGATCAGCATCATCGCATATACCTCATACGCCACGCCATAAAATCCGTTCCCTTTATCTCCGATAATATGCTCCATCGGAAAACGTCTTGCCATACCAATGATTCTGGAAAGAATTCCCGCAGCCGCAAGAATACTTCCTTGCATAATAAAATTAGACTTCTTCTTTGTTTTCATGAATATATACCCCCATGAGACCACAACCTGCAAGTTTGTAGTCTCACAAACTTGTTACGTGAAAGATTTATCTTTCACGTTTTCTCCCTGTTAATGCCTAATCTTTTTAAGATTTCCTCCTGTTTGTGTTCCATCACTTCGGCGTCCTTGCTCTCCATATGATCATATCCTAGCAAATGCAGCATACTATGCGCAATCAGAAATGCATATTCCCGAAGTGTTGAATGTCCATATTCAGAAGCCTGTTCATATACTTTATCGACGTTGATCACAATATCCCCCAGACAAAGCTCACCGCTCTCGGGGTCAAAATAGTCCTCCGCAGCATCCTCAATTCCCGAAAAATCAGACGGCTGCTCATAGTCCACGTTTGGAAAAGAAAGCACATCTGTCGGGCGGTCTATTCCGCGAAACGCATTGTTCATCACATGAATCCCCGCACTGTCTGTAAGCAGCACAGAAACGTCCACCTCATAAGGACACTTTTCAAAATCAAGCGCCTCCATAATTACTTTCTTTGCCACATCTTCTGCATCAAACGGAAGGGTCTTATCTGTTTCACTCTCGATACAAAAAGTCATAGTACAATTTTTCTCCTGTATATATTTTTTCGAGTCCTCCCAGATCCGACAGAGAAATATCGCTATTATTTAATATTCCACTGTTAATTTTACGACGTACAACTGCAATCGCAACCTTTGTGTAATCTGCTTCTTCCTTTTCCTCCTCCGGAACCGTCTCACCTGACTGCTTCTTTTTGATTAAGTACATAATGGAGGATACCACGCTGTCCGCAATAAATACCGCTACCGTCTCACGCATTTTCATCGGCATGGATTTGTAATTGTACTCCTGTAAAAGCTGCACTGCTTTTGGCGGAAACTTATTTTCCTTACAGATTTGCTCAAGCGATTTGTTCTTTGCTTTACACTCGCTGACAATAATGCGGTGATAATAACCACCATTTTTTGCTACATCAACGTCCATATGGAGAAGCCTTGCGGTTTTCTCTGCAAAATAAGCCGTATGTATAGCATTATAGTAAATTTCCTTATCTATTTCTTTATATTTTGCAAGCATCTTATATTCCTGATCATTGATGCTTAAATACCTTCCCTTCTCTTTGTCAATTGCAACGGAGCAGTAAAATTTTAAAACTACAAGCATAATGATAAACGTTATAAAAATATTGATAACTGCGATCGCAAGTGTGTCCTCCGAAATCATTCCGCGGCTTTCAAACGCAAGCTTCGCCGCCATTCCCGCAACATATAAAATAGTGGCAATTGACATTGGTGCCCCCGTTTTATAATCCTCATCAAGCTTTTCAAATAACACGGCAAATACAATGCCCATAATAAAATAGAACATAAATACAAGCATATCCGCAGAAGCCAGATATACACAAATGCTGAGCAACCCTGCGTATGCCAGTGTTCCCGTCACTGTATTGGAAAATAAGGAAAGTGCAAGCGCAAGGGAAGGAACTGCCCAGCCCTCGTCCTGAAGCGCCGGTAAAAAACAAGATGCAATTGTAGAAACCAAAAACGTCAGAACAAATCTGGAATAATGACTGCCATTATCGTAGTGCAGCGTTCCAAATATTGATGACTGTATCAATGAAAAGATAACGATCCCGAAGCATACTGCCGCAATAATAACAACAGTAAATATATCTCTAAACGATTTTCCGTATGCATAGGCTGCTACGCCCACCATCGGCACCGACAGCAAAAACATCAGTAATAGCAAAAGTGCTTTCTGCCAACGTGCCTCCTCCTTTTTTTTCATCGCAATACCTTGCCCTTTCCCTAGTCTGCCACTTTACCGTTTCCTCATTTGTGTCTTTTTATCACTGTTTGTCCGATTGTTGAGCTTACTCTCATAATCCTCGTAGGCTTTGACAATCTTCTGCACAAGCGGGTGTCTTACCACATCTTTGCTTGTTAAATTAACAAACGCAATATCATCAATCTTTTTCAGCACTTTCGCCGCCACATCAAGTCCCGACTGTGTGCCCGCCGCCAAATCCTTCTGCGAAGCGTCACCTGTAACAATCACTTTCGAACCAAATCCGATACGCGTCAAAAACATCTTCATCTGCGCGGGTGTCGTATTCTGTGCTTCATCAAGAATAATATAGGCATTATCAAGCGTCCGCCCACGCATATAAGCTAGGGGCGCAACCTCTATCAGCCCCTTCTCCATATTTTTTTGAAAGCTGTCTGCACCCATAATCTGATACAGCGCATCATAAAGCGGTCTTAAATATGGGTCTACTTTACTCTGTAAATCGCCCGGCAAAAATCCGAGCTTTTCGCCTGCCTCTATTGCCGGTCTTGTGAGAATAATCCGCTCTACCTCATGATTTCGAAACGCCGTGATTGCCATCGCCATTCCAAGATAAGTCTTTCCCGTTCCCGCCGGTCCGAGTCCGAATACAATCATATTTTTGCGAATTGCGTCAACATATTCCTTTTGCCCTAACGTCTTTGGCTTAATTGCCTTTCCCGCCATCGTGTGACAAATGCAGTCCGAATCAATTGTCAAAAGTGCGTCCTTATCCTCTGACGTATGCGACAGCTCCAAACCATATGTCACATTCTGTTCCTGTATCGTATTTCCGCGTTTTGAAAGCTCTACAAGCTCATCAATGAGCCCCGCCGCCGCCTTTACCGCCGCTTTCTCTCCGCTGATTCTGACCTCTCCGTTTCGGTCCGTTATGACAACATTTAAATCATCCTCTATCTGTCTGATATACGCATCATGACCACCAAAAATATTCTGCATATGCTCCGTGTCAATCTGCATTCCGATCTGAATCCTTCCCAAACTTTGTCTACTCCTTTACTGTTTCGTCCTCATCCTGCTGTGTCGTTGTAATATCCACATGTTCGCCGGTCGGTTTTATCACAAGCACACTTCCATTAATTTCCATTCCTTCCCTATTTTCTTCTATTTTAACACTTTTTTCAACAATTTGTACCCCTTTTTCATGTAAACCTGAAAGAAATTTTTCAAACTGCTCCAAAAGAAGTGCTTCCATCTCATCTTTTGTGTATGTCATATACCTTATATAATACTCTTTTTTACTAATTTTACCATAGTAAATGGGAAGATAAATATTATCCAGCAAAATCAGTTGTTTTTTTTCTGTAGTAGTTTCATAAGGAACCGTTTTTTTTCCATGCAGCAGCTCATATATCGGAAACGCATCAATATGATGACCAAACGCTTCTAAAAAACCGACACTGGTGTCATTTTTCATATAACAAATTTGAGGATACGTTTTTTTTAGAGAAGCATGATATTCTGTCAAGGTTCGTATTGATATATCAGCATCTGCATCATAAATATGGTATCCCGCAATAAGCTGCTCCTCATTATAAATCGGCACATTCCCTGCAACAAGCACATCTCCTTTTTCCACGCTATCACCCGCTTTTACCATAGGAACCCCGTTTCTTGTAATAATGGATGTGATAACCCCCGCCTCATTTGCTACGATATTAGTTCCTCTCAACCTCGTTTCAACAGGTTCTGCCTTTTCATTTTCCTTTACCTCTACATACAGCTTCGTTCCCTCAAAATAAATCGACGTCCACGTGACATTTTCAAACCGCTTTCGCAGACGCTTTTCCTCCTCCTCACAATTGATACTGCTTTTTTTAATACCATAATGAATGTTTTCTTCCTCTAGAAAATCTGTCATCTCATCATCACTAATTTGTAGATTTCCCACGTACTCGATTGCCCACACATACCCCGTCACCAAATAAAGCATCACAAGACATGCCACGACTCCCGCAAAAAAAATAATCCTTTTTTTGATAAAAGGAAAATAAAAAGGGATTCCGCTTTTTTTGATAACTTTTGCCCGCGTTCCCGTCTTTCTTAAGAAAGGGACAAGCCGTTTAAAATCTGCGGCATACACCTCGCATATGCATGTTTCATTTTCTCGCTTAATATTCCACAGATAGATTTCATGCATTCTGCACATATTAAAAAAACGCTCCAAATAATCGCCGCCAAGGCTGATGATAAGGCTGCCTTTTATATAACGGATATAATTATTCTGCAAAAGCCTCACCTCATTGTTCTCTAATTACCCTTACTTCATTAATCTGTCCCGATATCTTCATGTCGTCATTACAGTAATGCTCTATCAGAAGGTGCTCCCCGCATACGCAAAATTTGATGCCATATCCCTTAACGATAATTTCATGACAGGTATAAGATATAATTCCTTTAAAGTTTTCCACAAATACGTCCGACTTTCCGATCATATGAATCAACGTCGCATTCACCACCATATCCTTTGGCAGTGAAAAGGCATCCGCAAAGCGTTCTCCCGCATTCATCATATCCTGTTTAAACACGTTATATTTACTCATATTATCCGCACCACAAAAAATGAAGTATAGGCTTTCTATACTTCATTCTATGTGAACTATTCCGTTACTATTCCCTTAATTAGCGGCTTTTTTATGACAGGTGTGTCATTTATTGTGTAAGCGCTTAAAAATCGCTGTCTTGCAGCTTCCAATTTTTCTCGGTCATTTGCATGGATTGTCGCAAGCGATTCTCCTTTTTTAACCGCGTCACCGACTTTCTTGTGAAGCACCAGACCGACCGAAAGGTCAATCTCACTTTCTTTTGTTTCGCGTCCACCGCCAAGAATCAGCGAGCAAATGCCGATTTCGTCACACACGATTTTCTGTATATATCCGTCCGCAGGCGATGCGATCTCCTCTATGATAGAAGCTTTGGGAAGTCTGTCCGTATCATATACAAGCTCTCTGTTCCCTCCTTGCGCCTCTATGAAGTCCGCAAACTTCTCCAGTGCGCTCTTATCCTCGATGCACTTTTTCAGCATACGCTCCGCTTCGTCGACCGTTTCTGCCTTTCCTGCTGCCACGACCATATAAGAACCAAGTGTCAAACAAAGCTCTTCAAAATCGCGCGGTCCTCTTCCATTTAAGGTATCAATTGCTTCTTTGACCTCAAGCGCATTTCCGACTGCAAAGCCGAGCGGCTGATCCATATCGGAAACGACCGCAACCGTATTTCTTCCGGCGCCTTTTCCGATTGCGACCATCTCCCGTGCAAGCGCAAACGAATCTTCCTCTGTTTTCATAAAGGCCCCGCTTCCTGTCTTTACGTCAAGCACGATCGCATCTGCTCCCGCAGCAAGCTTTTTGCTCATAATGGAAGATGCAATCAACGACATATTGTCAACCGTCGCTTTCACGTCCCGCAGTGC
>JAAVAF010000036.1 GCA_014804225.1 Lachnospiraceae bacterium | reverse complement strand
GCCGTGATTGAGAAGTCAGGGGAGGAGATGCATTTTGCGTACCGCCACAGTCTTTTGAAGGAGGAGCGCGGCCTGATTGTGCTGGAGGCTGAGATTGAACTGGAGCATGGAGAACAGGCGGCGATTAAGGCGACAATGGAGGACTTGGCGGAGAGGCGGCGCAGCAAGCAGCCCTTAGAGTATCCGAGTGCGGGCTCTGCATTTAAGCGTCCGGAAGGATATTTTGCGGCAAAGCTGATACAGGATGCAGGCCTTCGCGTTTTCAGTGTGGGAGATGCACAGGTTTCCGAGAAGCATTGCGGGTTTGTGATCAATAAGGGAAACGCTTCCGCGGGCGACATCCGGTGCCTGATAACAGAGGTGCAGAAAAGAGTAAAGGAAAAGTTTGATGTACTGATCGAGCCGGAGGTAATATGCCTTGGTGAGTTTGACTGAAAGGATGGTTTTTGCAAATGAGGTTCGTAATCGTGACGGGGATGAGCGGCAGCGGAAAGTCTACAGCGATGAAGATGCTGGAGGACGCGGGCTTTTACTGTGCTGATAATATGCCGGTGCCCCTGATTGAAAAGTTTATGGAGCTGCTTGCGCTTCCGGATAACGGCATCCAAAAGGTGGCGCTGGGACTTGATGTCAGGGCAGATCAGTCGTTTGAGGATGTAAACCAGTTGATTATAAGGCTTCGTTTGAACTATACCTTTGAAATCCTGTTCCTTGAGGCTTCGGACAATGTGCTGTTAAAGCGGTATAAAGAAACAAGGCGCATTCACCCCCTTTCAACGGACGGTGATTTGATGAGTGGCATTCGGCGCGAGCGTGAGCTGCTTGAAAGTATCAGAATGGTAGCGGATTACGTGATTGATACGACAAACCTTCTCACACGGGAGTTAAAGGCGGAACTTGACAAGATTTTTGTGAGCGGTCAGGCGTACAACAGCCTTATGGTAAATGTCATGTCGTTTGGATTCAAGCATGGGATTCCGCAGGACGCGGATCTTGTGTTTGATGTGCGCTTTTTGCCAAACCCGTTTTATGTTGATGAGCTTAAGCAGCTTACGGGACTTGACGAGGAGGTACAAGACTATGTCATGAGTTATCCGGAGGCGCACACGTTTATTGATAAGCTTACGGATATGATTCGGTTTCTGATTCCGAACTATATTAAGGAAGGTAAATATCAGCTCGTGATTGCAATTGGCTGTACGGGCGGTCAGCACCGCAGTGTGACGCTTGCGGGAGAGCTATACAAACGGCTGAAGGACAAGGGCGATTACGGACTTACACTGCGCCACAGGGACACGCTTGGCTAGTGTGAAAAAGCTTCACACAAAAAAACGCAAAGAACAGCGTTTTTCATCATGATTTGAACCGCCAACGGCGGTATGGGGGATTATTATGTCATTTTCGGGAGAGATTAAGGAGGAGCTGAGAAAGAAAAACGCTGCCGGAAATGCTGCGCGGGAATTTTTGCGGGAATCGTTTTTGGAGATTGGCTCGATGAGCAATCCTGAAAAAGGGTATCATTTGGAGTTTGTCTGCGAGAATGACAGCCAGGCGCAAAAGATTGCGGAAACGATGAAGCTCTTTGACATAACGGCTAAAACCGTATTAAGAAAACGCTACACAGTTGTGTATTTGAAGGAGAGCGAGGATATTGTCAATCTTCTGAATGTTATGGGGGCGCACAAATGCCTGATGAATTTGGAGAATCTGCGTATTTTGAAGGATATGCGCAATTCGATAAACAGGCGTGTGAACTGCGAAACGGCAAATATTTCAAAGACTGTCAGTGCAGCAAACAAGCAGATAGAGGACATTCAATATATCAAGGAGCACTACGGCTTTGACGATTTGAGTGACAATCTGCGCGAGATCGCAGAGGTGCGGCTTGCATATCCCGATGCTGCCCTAAAGGAGCTTGGAGAATATCTTGTGCCTCCTGTGGGAAAATCGGGAGTCAATCACAGACTGCGAAAGCTTAGTGAGTTGGCGGACAGCATCCGCGGGAAGCATGAAAAATAAATATTTCACAAACTAGCAAAGATATATAGTTTTATGATAGAGGTGAAGATGAGATGAGTAAAAAGGCATTGTTTATAGTAAATCCTCACTCGGGAAAGGGACTGATCAAAAATCATCTTTTAGAGATTACGGATATCCTTGTAAAAGCGGATTATGAGGTGACAGTATATCCCACGCAGAGCCGTGGAGATGCAGAGCAGAAGGTGCGGGAGCGTGATCGGGATTATGCGCTTGTGGTATGCAGCGGCGGTGACGGGACGCTGGATGAAATCGTTACAGGCATGATAGAGTCGGGCTTTAAGACGACCATTGGATATATCCCAGCGGGAAGTACAAATGATTTTGCGAAATCGTTAAAAATTCCTTCCACAATGAAAAAGGCAGCGGAAATTATCACACAGGGAAATATATTTTCGTGTGATGTCGGACATTTTAATCGAGATGTCTTTGTTTATGTTGCGGCATTTGGACTGTTTACGGAGGTTTCCTATGAAACGCCGCAGGAGATGAAAAATATACTCGGACATATGGCGTATCTTTTGGAGGGCGTCAAACAGCTTACGAATATCAAGTCCTATCTGATAAAAGTGACATATGTGTCAGAAACTGGGGAAGAGGTAGTGATAGAGGACGATTTTATCTATGGAATGGTAACGAACTCACACTCGGTAGGCGGCTTTAAAAGTATTGCGGGTAATGTATTTAAGGGCACGGTTGATTTAAATGACGGACTTTTTGAAGTGACTTTGATTAAAGTTCCCAAAAATCCGATGGAACTTAATTCTATCCTGGCAGCACTTACGATAGCGGATATTGATACGCAATATATGTACAATTTCAAATCAGGAAAGTTGACTTTCGAATCCGAGGAGGAAGTGGCTTGGACGCTTGACGGGGAGTATGGTGGAAAGCATACAAAGGTAGAACTGTTAAACGATAAGGGTGCGATGGATATTCTTGTGAAATAAGGAATCGTTGCAACAACATAAATCATTTAAGAAGAAAGACGCGTAAAATCCATTGATTTTATGCGTCTTTCTTTGAATGCGTCGCTGCCGAGCGACGCTATTTATTCCAGATTTAACCGTTTCGTCATCATATGCAGATTAATCAAATGCATAATCACGGAAAGCACTACAGACCAAAGCAGTGTGATAATCATCGTAGGAGAGATAACCTCAAACATCGGCATCGTTTCAGAGAGCGCCTCCGCCCGCAGCATTCTTGAGTAGGTCGGCATCATNGCTAAGTATGAAATAAACTGCTGNACGCTGATTACACCGAAATAAGCAATGATCGCGCCGATAATACGGTGCTTTGCNTAAAGCTGTCCGAGTGAGATNCAGCCGAGTACGGTCATAATGCCCGAAATGCTGGAAATGATNANAAATANCAGATAAAANGTNACAAATCCGCCAAGNGATATTCCGTANTCCTCTCNAAAGCNTTCCGACAGTTCCGAAAGCCCTTCGGTAAAAATGCGATGCCAATAGTGCGCGTCCCAGTATTTCGAAACATTGCCAATGTGGTAAATGCCTACGCCGATGATGATCAGAATCGTGACAACAACACAAGCAAGCATCATAAGATGACAAATAACAGATACGATCGTCTTTGCCGCAAGGAGCGTTTTCGACTCAACAGGCAGCGTATGTGTCAGATATCCCTGATCCGTGTAAGTCGTTTTGTAAAATCGAATAGCGATTACCAGCATTGTTCCCATCGTGCAGCCGATCACACCGAAATAATAAAGCATGATGGAAAGCATCAACGACAACATCGAGAATCCCGTGGCAACATTGTCAAGCTTTGGGTTGATTGTTAAGATAATGCCGCAAGTAAGCAGCGTCGTAGCGCCGAGAATCCCGATCATGATTAAAATCGGAAGACGCAGACCTCTCCATTCGTATTTCATTAATTTTCCTAACATGCGTACACCTCCCTAAAATAAGCATCTACCGATTTATTATGTTGGCTTCTGATCGAATCGACTGAGGTATAAAGCATCAGCGAGCCGTTCTTCATAAAAATGACATCATCAAGAACACTCTCAATATCGGAAATCAGGTGCGTTGATAAGATAATCGTTGAGTGCGGATTGTAGTTTGTGATAATTGTGCGCAGAATGTAATCTCTTGCGGCGGGGTCTACGCCGGCAATCGGTTCATCTAAAATGTAAAGCTCGGCATCACGGCTCATAACAAGAATAAGCTGCACTTTTTCTTTCGTACCTTTTGAAAGCGTCTTTAATCTTGCCTCAGGACTAATGCCAAGCGATTCCAACATCGAATATGCTTTCTCCTTGGAAAAGTTCTCATAAAAGTCCGCAAAATAGTCGATCATTTGCGCCACCTTCATGCCGTTGTCAAGATAGGTACGTTCCGGCAGATAAGAGATCACGCGTTTGCTTTCCGCGCCCGGAAACATGCCGTTGATATACACACTTCCGCTTGTCGGTGCAAGAAGTCCGTTGATCATCTTAATCAGTGTCGTTTTTCCGCAGCCGTTGGGTCCCAGCAGTCCGATGATCCGTCCGCGCGGAATCGTGAGATTCATATGGAAAACAGACATATAGCTTCCCATATTGGGATACCGTTTGCACAAATCGTTAATCTGGAGAAGCGGCGCCGCGTTCATGTATTGTTCGTTCATAAATATTCCCCCTTCTAAATAGAAAATTAAACATTTGTATTATTTGTATGGTTGTTGACGAGTGAAGTGATTTCGCTGTCAGAATACCCAAGCTGTCTCATGTTGGCGAAAAAGCTGTTCATCTGTGCGACTGCCATTTTATGCTTTACCGCTTCGATCATCTGCGTGTCCTGTGTTACCACGCGTCCCATGTTTCTCTGCGTCATGACAAGTCCGCTGCGCTCAAGCTCTGTAAAGGCGCGTTGCATCGTGTTTGGATTGACACTTGCCTCCGCCGCCAGATCCCGGACGCTTGGAAGCCATTCTCCCGGTTTGTATATTCCGCATACAATTCGTACCTGAAGCGTTTCCAAAATCTGCGCATAGATGGGACGATCAGAATTTAATTCCCATGCCATAAATTCCTCTCCTTCCTAATATGTATTATTTAATTAATACACTAATACAATAATACATATATATTGGCTTGTCAATATATTTTTTGAAAGAAAAAATAAAAAATTTTTTTAAAAAATTTTCATGAAATAATATTTTGTAAAGCAAATTTTTCGTTGATTTTACTACGTTACCAGAGCAAAGTGACAGTAAGTGTTTACATAAAATGTAAGTCTGACAAAAGGCAATAAATATTGACAAATGCGAAGTTTTTTGCCAATATAAATAAGATAGATTAATTCATAAATTATAAAAAAGAAATAAAATTAAGGAGTTAGGTTGAAAATTAAAATTTTCAACCAGCAAGTTTTGTGCTACGCAAAAACTTGAGCCATTAGCTGCTCCTAAAGAACAGTCGTAGCATGGAGGCTAAATATGGTAAAGTACATTGCAAAGCGAGTCGGACTTGCAATTGTCACAATCTGGGCAGTTGCGACGATTACATTTTTTCTGATGAATATGGTTCCCGGAGGACCATTCCTTTCCGAAAAGGCGATCAGCCCGCAGGCAACAGCGGCATTGGAGGCAAAATACGGTCTGGACAAGCCTTTATTCCAACAATATCTTACATATATGGGTGATGCCTTACACGGCGATTTCGGCGACAGTCTCAAACAAAGGGGACGTACCGTTATGGATATCATTTTGATGAAATTCCCCGTGTCTGCCAGAGTAGGAGGCATTTCTGTCCTCGTTGCCCTGTTGATTGGTATCCCGCTTGGCTGCATCGCGGCGCTCAAAAGAGGTAAATTCTTGGACAGCTTAATCAGTGTGGTTGCCACTTGCGGAATTGCAGTTCCGAGTTTTGTTATCTGTACCGTGTTGTTGTATATTTTTGGCGTAAAACTAAAGCTCCTTCCGACAATCGGTCTTACTTCATGGAAAAATTACATTATGCCGGTTATGGCGCTGTCTTTTTATCCGACAGCATATATCATGCGGTTGATGCGTTCCTCTATGCTGGACGTTTTGGGACAGGATTATATGCGTACCGCAAAGGCAAAGGGTGTTTCCGGGTTTATGATATTATTTAAGCATGCGCTCAGAAACGCAGTGCTGCCTGTTGTTACTTATGTGGGCCCACTGCTTGCATACACTGTGACAGGAAGCTTTGTCGTAGAGAAAATCTTTACTATTCCGGGGCTTGGCGGTGAGTTTATCACTGCAATCAATGGGCGTGACTACACATTGATCATGGGAACGACAATTTTCCTTGCAACGCTGATCATTGTTATGAATGTTGTGGTGGATATCGTTTACAAACTGGTAGATCCCAGAATTAAATTAAAATAGTGTGAGAAGAATTTCTAATGCTCATGCCAGAGGGCATTTCGCAAAGAAATTCTAAGTCTCACACCGAAGAATGCCAAAAACAGGCATTCTTCAAATCATGGAGGTAAAAAGGTTGAAAATTAAAATTTTCAACCGGCAAGTTTGTGCTTGGCAGCCCAAACTCGCAGACATTGAAAGGAGCATAGGTATAAGTATGAAACAGAATCCAATCAGTTTTCAATTAAAGCTCAATCCCGATGATTTCCTGCCCGCAACGGAGGAGGAGAAACAGAGTCAGATTGTCATGCGCGAGAGCGTAAGCTTTTGGAAGGACGGTATGCGCCGTCTTATGAAAAATAAAGTAGCAATGGCAAGCATTGTGGTAATTATTATCGTTATGATTTTTTCCTTTATTGTTCCCTCGTTTTATCCCTATTCCTACAAGGAACAGATGAAGGGGGCAAACAATCTTGCGCCGATGCAGTATTCGGAGGAAGAACTGGCAAGAATTGCAGACGGTGAGAAAGTGTTCCCGCATATTTTTGGAACGGATAAACTGGGACGTGATTACGCGATTCGTGTTATGATGGGAAGCCGTATCTCCCTTTTGGTAGGTTTGATCGCGACAGGCATCATCCTGATCATCGGTTCTGCGTACGGATCGATTGCCGCATTCTTTGGTGGCTGGGTTGATTTGGTCATGATGCGTATCGTGGATATTATTTATACCGTACCGGACATTTTGTTAATTGTACTCCTGTCCTTTGCACTGGACGCGCCGCTCGAAAATCTAAAGTCGGTGCCAGGATTTGGCTGGGTCGGGGTAGTCGGTAAGAACATGATCAGTATTTTCATCGTGTTCGCCCTCCTGTACTGGGTAGGTATGGCAAGAATGGTCAGAAGTCAGGTGCTGATGTTAAAGGAAAGTGAGTATGTAACGGCTGCAAGGGCGCTTGGCGTAGGCAATGGGAAGATTATCAGGAAACATCTTCTCACAAACTGTATCGGTACATTGATTGTTACGACAACGCTGCAAATTCCTTCTTCCATTTTTACGGAAAGTTTCTTAAGTTTCCTTGGAATGGGTGTTGCCGTTCCGCTTCCTTCACTCGGAAGTCTGGCAAGTGACGCGATCAATGGTATGAATACATATCCGTATCTGCTGTTCATTCCGGCAATTTTGATCAGTTTGATCATACTGAGTTTTAATTTATTGGGCGACGGTCTTCGCGACGCATTTGACCCGAAACTGAAAAATTAAAAACCGCAAGCTTGGCAGCTTGTGTTGAAGTAATTGACGTTATCGCAATAGCGCAGCAAAGTAAGCGCAGAAATGAGGAATTTATGTCAGAATATCTTGTTGATATAAAAAACGAACGGTTATCTTTTTTCACTCCGGCGGGAGAAGTCAAGGCGTTAAATGATGTTTCCATTCATTTAAAAGAAGGAGAGGTCTTGGGAATTGTAGGTGAGAGCGGTTCGGGAAAATCCGTGACATCCTATAGTTTGATGGGACTTACCGCATATCCTGGAAAGCTGATTGGCGGAAGCCTGATGTTTAACGGGCATCAGATCGATCAGATGTCGGAAAAAGAAATGAGAAAGATTCGCGGAAATGAGATTTCCATTATCTTTCAGGACCCTATGACGAGCTTAAACCCTGTTTATACGATTGGCAATCAGATTATGGAAGCAGTTCTTCTGCATACGGATAAGAACAAAGCGCAGGCGAGGGAACGGGCGAAAGAGCTTTTGGAACTGGTAGGAATCAATGAGCCGGATAAGCGGCTAAAACAGTATCCTCACGAGCTTTCGGGAGGTATGCGGCAGCGTGTCATGATTGCTATGGCGCTTGCCTGTGAGCCGAAGCTCCTGATTGCGGACGAGCCGACGACGGCTCTGGATGTGACAATTCAGGCGCAGATTCTGGAACTGATGATGGAGTTGAAGGATAAGCTTGGTATGGCAATCATCATGATCACGCATGACCTTGGTGTCGTAGCCAGTATGTGTGAGCGGATTGCGGTCATGTATGCGGGCAAAGTAATCGAATACGGGACTGCAGATGATATTTTTTATAATCCTAAGCATCAGTATACGAAGGGATTGATNCGTTCTATTCCGAGGCTTGACTTAAAGGAGCANGAACGGNTGGTTCCCATTGAGGGAACTCCTGTNGATATGTTAAATCCGCCGAANGGCTGTCCNTTTGCACCCAGATGTGAGGAGTGCATGAAAATTTGTCTGAGGGAAATGCCGCCGGTCACCAACTTTGGAGAAGTCCATTATACCCAGTGCTGGCTAAACCAGAAAGAGGAAATCAAATAGAAAAGTAACAGTTTAATTCAGGACTTTGCACTAGCTGCAAAGTCCGTAAGAAAGTGTAGTGGTCAAGTGCATCAAGCCACCACGAAGTGGTTTTGCATGGCTTGATGTATGTATGTAACAGGAAGCCAAAGGCTGAACTGTTACATGGAAGGAGGAGCCGCAAATGAGTGAAACATTGGTTCAGGTAGAACATTTACAACAGTATTTTCCTGCCGGTGGATATGGAAAGAATAAGAAATATATTCAAGCCGTGGATGATGTATCATTTACGATAGAACGAGGAGAAACGATGGGACTCGTTGGAGAGTCCGGCTGTGGAAAGACCACAACAGGACGTACGCTGCTTCGACTTTATGAGCCGACAGGCGGCCGGTTTGTATATGATAATGATGTTGTCTTTGATGTGGAGAAAAAAATCTTTGCGCAGATGCTGCCGTACCGTAAGAAAATGCAGATTGTATTTCAGGATCCTTATGCGAGTCTTGATCCCCGTATGACAGTGGGGGATATTGTCGGCGAAGCGATTGACGTTCACAAAATGGCGGCAAACAAGCAGGAGCGGTATGATATTATCATAGAAATGCTTCGTCGTGTAGGATTGAATTCCGAGCACGCAAACCGCTATCCGCATGAATTTTCCGGCGGACAAAGACAGCGTGTGGGAATCGCAAGAGCGCTTGCGGTAAGACCGGAATTCATTGTCTGTGACGAACCGATATCGGCACTGGATGTTTCTATTCAGGCGCAGGTAATCAATATGTTTGAGGATTTACAGGAAGAGATGGGGCTGACTTATCTGTTTATTGCACACGACCTTTCCGCTGTGAAACATATCTCAAAACGTATCGGAGTTATGTATCTTGGAAGAATGGTAGAACTTACAGACAGCTATGAACTGGTGAACCGTCCGCTTCATCCATATACAAAAAGTCTGATCTCTGCGATTCCGATTGCAGACCCCAAAATAGCGCGGGAAAGCAGCCGTATTGTGCTGGAGGGAGATGTTCCAAGCCCGCTTAATCCGCCGTCTGGATGCCGTTTCCGCACAAGATGTCCTTATGCGACGGAACAGTGTGCGGCAGAAGTTCCCAAATGGCGTGAGATAGAAAATGGTCACTTTGTTGCTTGTCATAATATTGACAAAGCGAATTAAATGTGATAAAACGTAACAGTGACTTGAAAAAATATCAGGTTACAAAAAAGAAATTTCATTAAGGAGGAAAATTATGAAAAGAAGAGCACTTGCGTTTTTGCTTGCGGCGACCATGGTACTTGGTCTGACAGCATGCGGAAGCGGCAATAACAGTACAACAAATCCGGCTCCGGCAGATGGTAATACTGCCGCTACAAATGAGAACAGCGGAGATGGAACACAGACGGCAGAGCCTGCAGCATCAACAGGAGAGAAAATCTTATCCGTTCAGGTAGGTCCTGATCCGGAAACAATCGATCCGGCGCTCAACAGTGCAGTAGATGGCGGCAATATGCTGCTTCATTCGTTTGAATGTCTTTTGATCGTGGATGAGGATGGACAGCTTGCTCCGGGACAGGCTGAAACATGGGAGACAAGTGAGGATGGCCTTACATGGACTTTCCATTTAAGAGACGGACTGAAATGGTCTGATGGCAGCGATTTGACAGCAAATGACTTTGTTTACAGCTGGAAGCGTGTTTGCGATCCGATGGTAGCTGCTCCTTACGCAGATACAGTTCTTAGTATGGTAGAAGGTTTTGATGAAGCGATTGCAGGTGATTTAGATGCCCTTCAGGTAGCGGCAGAGGATGATCAGACACTCGTTGTTACATTAAATGCTCCTTGCTCTTACTTTGGCAGCCTTGCAGCATTTGCTACATTGAGCCCTGTACAGCAGGCAACAATTGATGCAAACGGTGACGCGTGGGCAACTTCAGCAGACACCTATATTTCAAACGGACCGTTCTATATCTCTGAGTGGGTTCCAGGCTCTTATATTTTAATGAGCAAGAACACAAACTACTGGAATGCGGATGCAATCAAGCTGGATGGCATTCGTTGGAACTTAATTGAAGATGCAAATGCGTCTTACAGTGCATATCAGACCGGTGAAGTTTTGATGATCAAGGATGTGCCGACTGAGGAAATTCCTTCCCTGAGCGGAAATTCTGAGTTCTATGTAGATCCGATTATTGGTACGTATTATCTCAGCTTGAATACACAGAGAGAGCCGTTTGACAATCCTGATGTACGTAAAGCGCTCAGCCTTGCAATCGACCGTGACTATGTGGCTAACACGCTGATGCAGGGAACCTATTCACCGGCATATAACTTCATGGGACCGGGCTGGATTGATATGGACGGAAGCGATTTTATGGACAATGCAAATGGCGGCGAATTATATATTTCCGAAGATTATGAGGCAAATCTGGAGGAGGCAAGACAGCTTCTTGCAGATGCAGGTTATGAGAACGGCGAAGGTCTGCCGACAATCACTTACTCAACAAATGACAGTGGCTATCACAGAGTTGTAGCTGAGTATCTGCAGCAGGCATGGGCTGAGATTGGTGTTGATCTGAATGTAGACATCGTTGAGTGGGCAAGCTTCACACCGATGCGTCGTAACGGTGATTATGATGCGTCACGTAACGGTTGGGTTGGAGACTACAGCGATCCTTCCAATATGTTAGACCTGTTCTACTCTACAAACGGAAACAATGATGGTAAGTTCAACAATGCAGATTATGATGCAGCGATGGATATTGCCAGATCAACGCTTGATGCAACAGAGCGTTCAAATGCGCTTCATGAGGCTGAGGATATTTTGATGAATGAGATGGGATGCGTTCCTGTTGCTTATTACAATGACTTCTGGTTACAGAGCGATAAGATCGTAGGTTCATGGCATTCACCTTATGGATACTGGTTCTTTATGTATGCGGATATCGCTGAATAATTGATCGTATTAAATTTTAAAATGCAGGAAGCAGGTTCGGAGATTATCTTGAGCCTGCTTCTTTTAGTGTTTAATGATACCAATTTGAAAAAGAAATAGATATGAGTAAAAATAACCATTTACCTCTAAAATAAGAGAGTGACGATATTTGATGATATTCCGGTCGCTCTCTTTTTGTGTTTTTCAATTTATTTATAAAAAAGACAACGAATTTTTGAAACGAAAGAAAAAAGTGGTAAATTTGTTAAAATAAAAGTTGACAACAGGCATATACACTGTTAATATAAAAGTACAGACTTTTGAATTAACAAAATTCAAACACAAATAACTTTCGAAACAAAAATAAAAACTTGAAGAAGCTGCAAAACATGATAAAATGAAAGGAGAGGATCGTTATGGAACAAATGAGTAGAAAAACCTAGTGAAACGGGAGGTAATACAATGGACGCAATGGAACAGCGCAGGAACACAATTGTTGATTTGGTAAATCAGAGTGGAAATATCAGTTTTGCACAGCTTAAGAAAAAATTTCCCCAAATATCAGATATGACACTGCGCACAGATTTAAAAGCTCTTGATGAGGCGAAACGAATCGTTCGGGTGCATGGAGGCGCAAAGTCCGTAGATGTTGTGATCGGAACAGATGATATGCTAAGCCGCAGGTCGGTGCGAAATATTGAGGCAAAGCAGCTTATCACACAAAAGGCATTGCAGTTTATCCGAAAGGATACTACGATTTTTCTGGATTCCGGCAGCACCACTACAATGCTAGCATCCTGTATGCCCGATCAGTCCAACTTAATTTACACAAATTCTCTGACCTGCGCGGCGGAGCTTGGCA
>JAAVAF010000035.1 GCA_014804225.1 Lachnospiraceae bacterium | reverse complement strand
ACCCATTTAGGATTAGTTTTTGAATAATCACGTAAAGCCCATCCAATAGCTTTATTGATAAAAAATTCCTCACTATTAAGATTATTCTTAATAATTTTTGCCAATAATGCCGTATTCATCTGATCTTTGCGCAGTAATTGATGTTCAATCGCAAAACGTCGTATCCAGATATTATCATCTTGGGACCATTTAAGCATTAAATCATTTACCCGTTCATCATGTAATCCCAAATAACCAACAGGCTTAATTAAACTATCTATCGTATCCCACCATGATTTTGTTCGAACGAAATTTTCAATCTTATCCATATCTGAAAACATTAGATACTTTTTCAAAGCTAATAAATAATCACAAGCAAAGGCGCAAGCACAAAACATACAAGAAACAGTCCGTATGGTAAAGCAAGCTGCGCTTTTGACAATTTGAACCGATCACTTTTTGACTGCATATTCAAAGCTCTCCTCCGGTATGATGAGGCTCACGTAGTCGTCCATATTCCACAGATACTCATCATCAACAATAAAGTCCTCATCCTCATCCGTACGCACAACATAGCTGTAATGGTCGCCCTTATAAATCAGATTAATAATGTGACCACGCAAAAGGCCTGCCTCCTTGTCATCACTCATCTCAATGCTGTCGGGTTTGATCGACACAATGATTCGAATCGCATCCGCCTCAATCACATTACCGTTTGTATCTATTAGCTGTCCGTCCGCGTTAAAGGACGCACCGGAGATCAGTTCTGTCAAATCACAAGAAAGTGCACCATCCAAAAACTGTAATTGATAGTTTTTATCCAAGCCCGTTTCAATTCGGTTTACCACATCTTCGGCAATCATGATATGTATTCCCTCAGGCTCAATCAAGATTCCGACATCACTTCCCGTCACGGCTTTTTTCGTCGACTGCACCACAATCTCGTTCTTTCCCGAAAGAATCGTAATCTCATAGTGCACCCCTTTAAAAATAACAGATGTTACTTTTCCCTGTATTGTCCCCTTCTCAGGCGTCGTAATAATCACATCTTCCGGGCGTACCACAGCATCAATCATCGTGCCGTGTTCCACATCATCGACACATTCAAATTCCGCACCGCAAAAACGCACTTTAAATTTTCCTGTCATAATGCCGCTAAAGATGTTGCTCTCCCCGATAAAGTCAGCAACAAAGGCATTTTTCGGTTCATTATAAATATCCTCCGGCGTACCGATCTGTTGGATTTTTCCCTCCGACATCACGACAATTTTATCGGACATTGTCAATGCTTCCTCTTGGTCATGCGTCACGTAAATAAAGGTAATGCCCAACTTTTGATGCATGTTTTTTAACTCAAGCTGCATTTCCTTACGCATTTTTAAATCAAGCGCCCCAAGCGGCTCGTCCAACAACAAAATTTCCGGCTCATTGACAAGTGCCCGCGCAATCGCGATACGCTGCTGTTGACCGCCGGAGAGTGTGCCGATTGTTCTGTCCTCAAAGCCCTCAAGGTCAACCATCTCAAGCGCACGTTTTACTTTTCTGATAATTTCCGCTTTCGGACGTTTTTTTAGCTTTAATCCAAACGCAATATTGTCAAATACATTCAGATGCGGGAACAGGGCATAACGCTGGAATACCGTGTTAATCGGGCGCTTATTGGGCGGCAGATCCCGAATATCCACACCGTTTAAGAGCAGCTCGCCTTCCGTTGGTTTATCAAATCCCGCAATCATGCGCAGCGTCGTTGTCTTGCCACAACCCGACGGACCTAAAAATGTAACAAACTCTCCTCGTTTTACGGTAAGATTAAAATCCTCCACCACACGAAAGCCGTCGTCAAACGTGCGGCTTATGTTCTTTAACTCGATAATGTTCTCCTCTGATGCACTATGATTCAACTCTTTTCCTCCTCAATCAAGTACGCGTGTGATACTCATATACATAGAACGAGAGCTGCCACACTTTACTTATTCGTGCGACAGCTCTTTTTTTGCTTTATAAACCGGGCTTATACAGGTGACGCGGAATACCATCCACCATGATTGGCGCCACATCGCCCTGTATGAGCGGGCGCACATAGGTGATAAACTCCTCTGTCACATTGTCCCCTTCGCTGTTCATCCAATTTCTCGGCACAAGCTTTTCATCGTTTGCAATCTTATGCACGTCCTTAACCTCAGTACCGCACTGATAAGGATCATCCGACTGACGTACAAGAACAACCATTTTTCCTGTATCACCCTCATCGGCTGCCTTCACTGCTGCACCGCCTACCTGATATGCTTCAAGAATATCTACTCTTGAAGAAAGATGCGATGCCGCACGCTGTAAGGTACTAAGCTCAATTGCCCTTGTCTTGCAGCCAAGCTCTGCCGCAATAAATCCCGCCAGATAACTTGCCGTACCGGTCAACTGTTTATGTCCGAATGCATCTACAAAGTCCGCACTATTTCCAAGTTCACATACATATTTGCCGTCAGGTGTCTTGATTCCCTCTGATACGGCTACAACCACCGAATATTTTTTCGCTAACAGTTTTTTTACTTTATCCTTAAACTTCTTAATATCAAACGAAATCTCTGGAAGATAAATCATATCCGGACCCACGCAATCCTCACCCTTTGCAAGGACAGCTGCGCCGGTAAGCCAACCCGCGTTTCTTCCCATTACTTCAATAATGGTAACAAGTCCTTTTTCATATTTCAGGCAAAGGCTGTCACGCACGATTTCCTTTACCGATGTACCGATATATTTTGCCGCGCTTCCGTATCCCGGTGTATGGTCCGTCAATGCAAGGTCATTGTCGATTGTCTTTGGACAGCCGATAAAACGGATCTCGCTTCCTGTCAAAATCGCGTAATCTGAGAGTTTTTTAATCGTATCCATTGAGTCATTTCCGCCGATATAAATCAATGCTTCAATATTAAGTTTATTAAGGATTGTAAAAATTTTCTCATAAACTGACATATCTACATGAATATCCGGGAGCTTATAACGGCAAGAACCCAAATATGCCGCAGGCGTTCTCTTTAAGAGTTCCACGTCCAAATCGCTTGTGATATGTTCTGACAAATCAACATAGGTTTCCTCCATAAGTCCCTGTATGCCGTTTAACATACCATAGACTTTTTTCGCGCCACGGTCGATTGCGGTACGGTATACCCCCGCAAGGCTTGAGTTAATCGCCGCCGTCGGTCCTCCTGACTGTCCTACAATTACATTACCTTTCATGAATGATTAATCCTCCATTTCCGAGAGTAACTTGTACCCTGCATTTTCATTAATTTATTTGTACACCAGTGCATAAGCTGTAGTTGGTGTCTGTGTCGCAAATGTAATGGTAGCATCGTCCACATCCAAATCATCATAGATATTTACGACACCTTTTCCAATCGCAAGAAGACGGAACTGTCTGCCCGCTAACCGAAATTCCTCTGGAATTGTAAGAACATACATTAATTCGGTATCCGTCTGTTCAACTACCCTCTCGACTTGCATACTATAAGAACGTCCAATTTCCCGTTCCCCTTTCAGCACTGTAATATTAAACGTTGCCGCAAAGGTATAATCTTCGATAAATGCCGCATATGCTTCATAGCACGCTCTTCCCTGATATCTTTTTTGCGCTGAAACTTTCAGTGATGCATTCGGTGTCAGCTCCGAAAGTCTGCAAATCGGTGTCGCCACATTTCCGTTTCCGTACACCTCAATAAAATACCAAGGAACATTCTTGTTCTCGTCAGGATCCGGCTTTTCGTCGGGCCATCTCTGTATCTGTTCTCCTGCATAGAAAACGTTTGTAATTGTAGGATTTGTGCTATTCTGAAATTCCTGTGCTTTTTCTTTTGTATCTAAAATATAACTTGATCCATTATACATTGACTGTGCCATCGTCTTAATGCTGTCAAGGCTTGTGTAGGGAATTGTTCCAATCATTTCCGTATTTACCGGACCTTCAAATATTCGGTAAATTGGCTTGTAACCTATCTTATCAAAACAAGTCAGGTCCTTCACAAAGGTGCTTGTATACATATTGATATACCGAAGCTCCTTCATCTCATAGAACGCATAACTTCCTATAGAAGTGATGGTCGATTCGATGTAGACGCTCTCTGCCTTTGTACCCGCCCAAGGTCTTTCATATAGCTTCCAATAATCAAAGTCGGGGATCGCACCTGTACCATATATCGAAATTGCGTTGTTTTCAATTTTCACCCTAATATCAGTTCCTACAAGATAATGCCAGCCGTCACCCGGATGTGTCCATATCATCTCTTGCTCCTGCGCATATGCCGTAATGGGTGCATTTTGTACAGAAACCACGAATACAATCACAAGAACTGCTGCCAAAATACGTCTTAATGTTTTCCTTGTTTCATTCCTCATAGTAGTGCATCTCCTTTCCTTAAATTAACAGTAGACTATCACTACTGATTTTATTATTTTTGGCAGGTTTTGTCAACTGTATAAAGGTTAAAGTTTCCTTAACATTATTTCCCAATAAAATTTGTGCAATATAATTTAATGTCCCAACATATCCTCAATAAAGATTCCATACCCCTTTGTAGCATCCTGTACAAGCACGTGCGTGACGGCGCCTACGAATTTCCCGTTTTGGACAATCGGCGCTCCACTCATACCCTGCACAATCCCGCCGGTAATCTCTAAGAGTTCACCGTCTGTAACTCTGATGGAGATTTGTCTATTGACTGCCTCATTTCCCGGACTTAATTTTGTTATTTCCACATTATAATACTGACTCTCTCCATTTATCGCACATACAATCTGCGCCGGCCCAAGCTCCACCTCCTGTTTTAACGCCACCGGAAGTGCCTCATTTGTACCAATATATGTTTCCAAAACCGCCTCATTTGTAACCCCATAAATTCCCTGTACCGTATTATCAACAATCACTCCCGACACTTGATCAGGCCTGTATTCAATAACACCTGTTAGCTCTCCCGGCACACCTCTCTCTCCGCGCCGTACCGCCACGATTTCGGTATTATAGAGAAGTCCCGAACCAAGCTTTAAAAGTTCCCCCGTATCCATATCATTAATGCCGTGCCCCAAAGCCCCAAACCGATTATCCGAATCAATATAGGTCATAGTTCCGATGCCCTGTGCGCTATCCCGCAGCCATGCACCGATTTTATAAACACCGTTTTCGTCAATCTCCGGCTTTATTTTCACACTGATTAACTCATCATGCCTTGACACCTGAAAGATAATGTCATTTCCCCCTCCGTTTTCCACATAATCCTTGATTTGCCGCTTATCGCCGATTGCCACGCCGTCCATCGCCGTAAGGTAATCGCCCGACTGCAGCTTATATTCGGAGGGCGAATGCTTACTGCCTCCACTCGAAAAACTGCCTGTGTCAACCACAAGCACGCCCTGTGTTTTTACATAAATGCCAATCGGCTGTCCCACGGGAATCAATTCCCTGTTTTCGATCACATGAATATCCACATCTTTTAAGGGCAGCACCCCAAAAAGTTTCAGCCGCATCTGATAGGAACTCACCTGATCCCCCGCAACAAGTGTGACAGGCTCATTGAACGTAAGCACCTTTTCCGAATCCGTACTCAAAACACCCGATGCCGGAATCCGAAGATTGATTTCCTCGCTTGTTCCCGCTTTTATACTGATTGTGCTGGGAACGCTCGCCTGATAATATGCATACGACGCCCAGCAAAACATACCAATTGCAAAGCCGAGAAAAATATATAAAGACAACACGTATTTTACTTTTCTGCTTTTCATATCTGTAACAAAGCTCCTTTCTTGGTAAGCTCTGAATTTTACAATTTTTAAGTGTAGTATATGAATTTTTACAAAAAATAGTCAGCAAAATGATTCCTACTGCCACACATTTTTCCAAAACCCAAAACAAAAGAAAAACAGCTTTCACCATTTTTATCCAAAATAGCCAAAGCTGTTTTTCTTGATCCTTCATTGATTTTTACTCATTAATCTTCATCATTAAATTTTTTCTTTTTGCGCCTTTGCTCTCTCTTTTCAGCCCTTCTTGCCTTTGCCTCCTGTCTGCCTTGTTTACTCATAATAAGATAAAAACTTGGCATTAAAAGCAAAATCAAGA
This sequence comes from Lachnospiraceae bacterium, assembly GCA_014804225.1. Taxonomy (GTDB): domain Bacteria; phylum Bacillota; class Clostridia; order Lachnospirales; family Lachnospiraceae; genus COE1. Next base: position 11,882 of record JAAVAF010000035.1, on the reverse strand, counting down.
GCGTTGATGTGACAAGACCACCAATAATAATCAGCGACATTCCCTTCATCATCGCAGCATTTTCGTTTGTCGCAAACACCATCGGTATCATGGAAAGAATTGTCGTGAGTGTCGTCATCAAAATCGGTCTTAAACGAATACGTCCACTTTCCATCAACGCCTCGTTTAACGACATTGTTTCCTTCAACTGATTGGTCGTATCCACATACAATATACCATTATTTACAACGATACCTACAAGCATCAGCACACCCATAAGAGAAGTCATGTTGAGCGTCGAGCCTGTGATAAACAACAAGAAGAACGAACCGATTAAGCTAAACGGAATACTCAGCATGACCATCGCCGAAAATCTTGGTGATTCAAACTGCATCGCCATAACGAGGAAAATCAGGAAAATAGCTGCCGCGATCGCTTTTCCGATCGCCGTAAATTCTTCCATCATCATCTCGATCATCATACTGTCCGTCTGTCCGACGCCCTCTGGGAACTCTCCGTTTTCAATCGCCTTTGCAACCGCCTCATTAATTGCATTTTGCGCAGTAAATTTCGCCGTTTCCGTCGTGTATGCCGTAATGGACACCTGATATTTTCCGTCACTCCTCATAAGCGTTTCCGGCACATCGGAATATACAACTTCTGCCACATCACCGACGGTAATCGTCGTGCCGCGGCCTGTTGTAAGCTCCAATGTTAAAAGATCGTTCATCGTGGAATAGGTACCCTTCGGAAACTCCAGCATCACGGAATACTCATCCGTGCCAATATTCATCGTCATCGCTTCTTTACCGCTGCTTGCGCTGTACATCTCGCCTGCCACCTGAACCGGTGTAAGTCCCACGTCCATACACTTAAGCGCGTCCAGTTTAATCTTTGCCTGTGACGCATCAGATCCCAAAGCATTTGATGTTTTAATAACACCTGGTATTTCAATCATGATCTGCTCAACCTGTTTGGAAGCGGTCCGCAAATCCTCCATATCCTCGCCACTTAAATCAATCTCTGTCGTCGCACCAACGCTCATCATAGATGCCATGCCGCTTCCGCCGGCTTCCACCGTGATGCTCATATTCGTATAATCTTTTAAAAGCCTATTGTATTCCTCCACAAGCTCATTGATGCTCTTGTCGCTGTCCTCGGCCGGATAAGCGGAGATTCTTGCCTGTGCACCGCTGATTGTAAGATTACAGCTTTCAAAATCCTCATCCTCAATGATCATCTGCTCAATAAACTGCACATCTTCATCAATCAACTCAAGCCTCGTTCCGCTTCTCTGCTCAATAGTGATGCTCACGCTGTCGACACCGGTAGATGTCATCAACTCCGTATCAAGTTGTCCCGCGAGCACAAAGGAAAGCACCAAAAGCACGATCGCCACAAGCAGAACTGTCTTTTTCTTAAGCATAATCTTGCNAAGCAGCCACTTNTAACCNTTTCCAACCTTCTCCAGAATACGGTTTGCCAAAATATTTTTCTTCTCCTTTGGCNTATATTTCCAAAAGAAAATCGGNATCANCGTNANTGCCACAATTAANGAAGANANCATCGCGATAATAATCGTATAGCCAAGCTGNGAAAACATCTGTCCCGAAAGNCCCTTCATCAGTGACAGCGGCAGATATACAACAACCGTCGTAATCGTTGACGCCGTAACGGANTCTACAACGACCTTCGTACCTGCAAGTGCAGCCTCTTTAAAATCACGCTTTTCTTCTTTCAATCGAAAGCAACTCTCCAAAACGACAATCGAAGAATCCACCATCATACCAATTGCAATAACAAGTGATCCCATTGTCACGACGTTGAGCGAAAATCCGGCAAAACTCATAAAAATTAACGTTGCCATCAGAGAAATCGGCATAGAGCTTCCGACAATCAAACTTGCCTTGAAATCGCCAAAGAAGATAAAGAGCACAAGCATCGAAAAGACAACGCCTAGCACAAGCGTTTCCGCAACCGAAGCCAATGAAGAAAGAATACTTTCCGCCGCATCATACGCAATATCAATCTGAATCGCGGGATTTTGGGCTGCAGCTTTCTCTACAACCGCTTTCACCTCATTGGAAACATCCACCGTACCCGCACTCTGTGCCTTTGCGATTCCGACACTGATACTCTCGGTACCATTGTAGCGGCTGATACTGCTGTTATCCTCAGTTGCCATCGAAACCGTCGCCACATCGGAAAGCCGAATGACCTGTCCTCTGTTTGTAATAATCGGAACATTCTGCAAATCCATCAGCGTTTCCGGCTTTGAGGATGCTGATGTACTAATATCCTGTCGTCCCTGTTCTACCGTACCAACAGGGATTGTAAAATCTGTCGTTGAAATATACGTTGCAATATTGGACATTGTAACGCCGTACTGCTGAAGCTTATCCTTGTACAGCGTGATGCTGATATACTCCGATGCACCACCCGAAATAGTAACACTTGCAATATCGGAAATTCTGTCAAGCTCCGGCTCAATCTCCTCCTCCACAAAGGAAAGCACATCGACATCCCCCGTAGAAGTAACGGAAAGCGTCATGACATCCATCGCATCCATGTTCATTTCCACAATGATCGGATCCTGTGCATCATCGGGAAGCTGTAATGCCGCCGTATCCAATGCACTTCGCAAATCAGAATACGCCTCACTGGTATCTGTTCCATAGTCATAAGTAAACATTACCATGGAATAGTTTGCGCTTGTCTGTGATGTAATCGAGTCCACACCGGAAAGTGTCTTTCCAATGTCCTCAACCACCTTTGTCACAAGCTCCTCCGTTGTTTCCGGATCACCGCCCTGATAGATTGTCATAACAAAAAGCATGGGCATTTCCATGTCAGGTGTCAGCTCCAGTTTAAAGCCAAGCACCGAATTGATGCCGAACACAACAAGCGCAAACACAATTAAAAGCGCTGATACTGGTCTTTTTAGGGCAAGTTTCGTCAAGGAGTTCATTTATCCAGTCGCCTCCTATTCTTTTGCTGCTGCATCTATGATCGATACATCAACGCCGTCACGTAATTGTGCCGACCATGTTGTAATCAGCAGATCTGTGCCCGAAAGTCCTTCGGTTATCACAATGCTTTCTGTGTCATAAAGTCCCGTGGTGACGTAGGTTTTCTTTGCCTTGCCGTCCACAACTGTATACACATAAGCCTCTGTGCCGTCATAATAGACAGCGTCATAAGGAATGATAACCGCATTATTTTCATGATATGTATCCGTCGTAACAGTTGCCTTTGTTCCGGAAAGCAATGCCGATGTATCACCTCCTACATTTACTTTTACCTTAAATAAGCCTGTCGTCTGGTCAACTGCGGAACCGATTTCGATGATTTCCCCCGCATATTCCTTTTCGTCCTTCTCCACACTTACGCTTTGACCCGTGCGGAATGTATTTCTGATATCCTCACTGACATAAAATGTGGCAACCATCGCATCTTTGTTTGAGATGACAAACGCGGGACTGCTTGAGGTGGCAAAATCGTGCTCACTGACATTCACGGTTTCGATAACACCCGATATTGTTGCTGTAATCGTGTATGCATCAAGACTTTCCTGTGCCTGTTCAATCCCAAGTTGTGCGGCTGAAATACTGTTCTGCGACACCTTTTTTTGCTCCTCACGCATCTCACCGTTGCTTAAATTGCTTGAGGTGACTGCCTGACTGTAAGAATTATAGGTGCTGTCAATTTGTTTTTGAATTTTGTCAATGGATTCTTCCAACTGGTCAATCGCCGATTTATAATTTGATATTTTTGCCTCTGTCGTTCCTGCCTTTGTCGCCGCGTTTTGATATCGCTGCATAGCAGCCGCATAATCAGCTGCTTCTTTTGGATTATTCTTATCAAAATTATCCTCCGCATAATCCTTAATCTCATCAACGTCGTCGGTATAACCGTATTCCTCCTTGATATCGGCAAGCTCTGCCTCCTCATCCGCGAGCATATCCTTGTAATATTGCAGATTATCCATCGCATCAACAAGGCTCTCCTGTAAGGTATCCACGCCATCTGCCGCCTGATCGAGCGTACTGTCGGTCTGCATATTGTTTAAGGTCGTTGCCGCATCTCCATACGAAAGATTATAGGCGTGCTGTGCGTTGTCCAACTGTAATTGTGCGTTTTTCATGGACATCTGTGCTATCGTGTCGTCAAGCACTGCAAGCACATCTCCTTCCTGTACGACATCGCCCGCCTTCACATTGACCGAAAGCACCTCCGCTGTCGTTTTTGGTATGATATACACCGACTCATCGGGATTAATTGTCGCAATAAAACTGTTTGAGAGCTTTAAACTGCCAATCTCGGGATTGGACGCTTCCACGGTCGCCACATCTTCAGCAGCTTCTTCCACCACCTGTTCACCGCAGCCCCAAAGGGAAACGGATGAAAGAACAGTACATAGAAGAATTGCCAGTTTTTTCCGTCTATTTTTCATAATGGTTTCTCTCTCCTTAAGATTTTCATTCATTTGCTATTCTATACTTTTTTTTTCAACATGGAAAGTCTAAATTTCATTTCTTAATTTTTCTTTTAGATTTTTACATTTATTTTCCACTTTTTATAAAATTGGTCAAAAAAATATAAACTTTTTATAACATTACTTGTTATTTTATTCTCTTTTTTATTATAATAGAAATATCGTAACAACTTTAATACGTTTTATCATATTATCAATGCGAGGAGAAAATTCATGAATAGTCAGTTTCAAAAATTAATTTGTGCGGCGCTTAGCGCTGCTTTAATGGCATCCGTCATAAGCATCGTACCATATGCGGAGGTATCTGCCAAGGAAAGCATCGGAAACGGCATTATCCTGTCAGAGGATGCGGTTGTATTATCAGAAAACGGTACTGCNACTTTTACGGCGGCTCTGGGNGAAGGNTTTGACGCATCAAGGCTCACTTGTATTGTTGCNGATCCGAATGTCGCTACTGTAACGCCGATTGCGTCTGTTGCAAATGTNGCNGCCTTTCAGGTAAACTATGTCGGACTNGGCACGACNACTGCNGCTNTTGTNCATATGGATAATCCGGCNGTNGTCGCTTATACGACAATNAATGCTTCNTCAGTNATTATGGATATTCCNGCGAAGCTTGGCACCAATAAGAANAACTACTGNGAGCTNGTAAGCTATGAATTTGTTCCATATGACTTTACTTATGCAGATTTTAATGATTATAAGAGTACTTTAAAGCTTCAATATCAGTGTACCTCTTACAAAGATGAAGATTTTCGAAAATGGGGCTGCTACGGGTATTTTAGCGACGCGGCGGGAAATGTTCTTGGAAAGGTTCATTTATATGCAAGTGCACTCTCGGAGGGCAGAATTTACAAGAGCGAGTTTAACGTACCTGTCAATGCGGTTCGTTTTACGGTTGAAGGATTTTAATTGAATAATTTTTAACAAAGAAATGCAAGCATCCCAAAATTGGCTGCTTGCATTTCTTTTATTTTATTTCGTTTTAAATTTTATTGCTTACTCTAATTCTATCCAAATCACAGCTTCAATTAAAGAGAAAACGCTAAATTGCTACATCATTATACAAACATGGTTCTGGTATTGGCAGTCCTTCTTCTTTTGCCGTTTCTATCCACATATCACGTACAATATTAACTTCCCGAAATGCTTCTTCCTGCGTCTTTCCATGCGCCATACATCCCTGTAGCTCCGGAATGCTTGCCACATAAATCTTATCAATATCATCATATTGTATCAATACAGAATATTTTGACATTCTATTACCTCCTATAATCCGAATTTCAAAATTATTTTTCTAAGTTGCCTTACTTCATATCCTTTCGCTTTTGAACCGTCGTTTTGAATATTCATAAAAACATGATGTCCACAATGAAAATACTGCATATGTGAACCATTCTGCCGAATAAAATCAAAGCCTAAGTCAACAATTAAATTACGGAAATCGTTAAAATGTATGTTATTATCACTTTTCTCGCTCATAACATCATTATACGTCTTTTTATTCATCCTGTTTCATAGTTCCTTTGTATATTTAGATTATATCAAACCTTAAAATCTTTTCAATTTATTTTTTACTAGTTCAATGCCTCTGCACGATCAAACTCCTGTTTCTTCCCCCGCGCATTCGCGATCAACTCCCGCGCATTCTCCCGCACGGTATCTGTCAGTTCATCACTGCCGAGCATTCTTGCAAGCTCATCGACAACCTGTAATTCATCCATCTCATGAATATCCGTCACTGTCATATTATCAACTACCTGTTTTGCAATGATAAAGTGCGTATCCGCCATCGCCGCGATCTGCGGAAGATGCGTAATACAAATCACCTGATGGTTTCTTGAAATCCGCCCAAGCTTCTCCGATACCTTCCACGCCGTCTTACCGCTAATACCTGCGTCAATCTCATCAAAAATCATCGTCGGAATTTTATCCCTCGATGCAAGCACCGTCTTCAGCGCAAGCATAATACGCGAAAGCTCACCACCGCTTGCCACACTTCCAAGGCTCTTTAACGGCTCTCCGGGATTTGTCGAAATCATAAACTCCACATCATCATACCCTGACGCCGATACCTCTTGCTGCCCTCTCACCTGAATCTCATACTGCACATCAAGGAAATTCAAATCAGTCAGTGCATCGGTCATCTCTTTCGCAAGGCGTTTTGCTTCTTTCGACCGAATATCAGACGCTTTCGCACATAGTGCTTCAAGTTCCTTCTGTGTTTTTGCAATTTTTCCTTCAAGTTCCGCTTTATACGCATCTGCATTCTGAAGCTTTTCTATTTTTTCGGCAAGCGCTGTNTGATAGTCAAGTACGCTTTCAATGCTTCCNCCATATTTTAATTTCAGNCGGTTCAGTGTATTCAGNCGTTCCTCCGTATCCGCAAACGTCTGCGCATCAAACTCCATATCCGACATATATTCCGCGATGCTGCGGTTAAAATCATTCAAAAGAGAATCAATATTTTCAAGCTCNTCNGCAAGNTCTTTTGCTTTCCCGTCATATCCTTCNACACTTCTCAAATCACGNACTGCGTGTCCTACCATATCAGCNGCCGCCTGTCCGTCNCCTCCNGTAAGCTGATATGCGCGTCCNGCCNCTTCCACGATCTGCCTACTGTTTGACATCTTCTTNNAAAGNGCCTCAAGCTCCTCNTCCTCGCCCTCTTTAAGCGCAGCCTCCGNAATCTCATTGTACTCAAACTCCGCAAGGGAAAGNTCATGCGCCACCTCACCTGCGTCNGAGTTCATTNCGNCTAACTCATGTTTNATCTTACTATACGCACTGTACGTTTCGCGAAGCGTNTCCTTTACCGAACAAAGCGCNTCNCCCGCAAACGAATCTAAAATNTCCATATGGTTTTTCTTATACAANAGCGACTGATGCTCATGCTGGCCNTGAATATCAATCAAAAGCTCGCTTAACGCCTTAACCTGCTTTACCGTCACCGTTTCCCCACAGATTTTAAAAACGCTCCTATTCGGCTGTATCTTTCGTTGAATAATCACAAGCCCGTCGTCCTCCATGGGAATTTCAAGCGTTTCAAGCATGCCGCGCATCTCGTCGTCCTCTACTTGAAAAACAAGCTCTACAAGCGCATACTCCGCGCCGTTTCGAATCATATCCTTATCCGCCTTCGCACCGAGTGCAAGATTAATGGAGCCGATAATAATTGATTTACCGGCTCCTGTTTCTCCACTTAAAATATTCAATCCTTCTTGAAAAAGAACTTCTGTCTCTGTAATCAGAGCCAGATTTTTCACGTGTAAGCTTACTAACATAGACTGTTTAATCTCCTATTATGTTGAATTTAAAAATTTCTGAATTTTCAATCCAACCTTCTAACCTTGTATAATATCATTCAATTTTTCCATTACTGCCTTCGTGTCCTCCACGGTTTTAATCGCCGCCATGATCGTATCATCGCCCGCGATACACCCGACAATTTCCGGCAGCTTCATCGCATCGACTGCCGCGGCGACCGCCATCGCCATACCTTGTACCGTCTTGATCACAAGGATATTCTGCGCCATATTCATTGACACAAAACCGTCACGCAGCACGCGGATATACTTATCGCTTAATTTTCCGTCCTCTTTCGGTAGAACGATATATTTCTGTCTACCGCCTCCCACCGAAATTTTTGACAAATTTAATTCTCTGATATCCCTTGAAACCGTTGCCTGCGTAACATCAAAGCCCTCCTGCCTTAAATACGATACGAGCTCCTCCTGCGTTTCAATGTCATAATTACTGATGAAGTCCACTATCATCTCATGCCGTCTTCTTTTCATCTATCAATCCCCTACTACTGTCACAACACTAGAATATACGCATCTTATTATGCATAATATCAAGGAAACTGACATCGCTTAACTTGATAATCTTGGCAAATTTATCGGAACGGATAATCCTGATTTTATCGCCCTCGTTTAAATTTACTGGGAATCTTCCGTCAAAGCTTGCGTCAACCTCCTGTTTTTCAGTGGGCTTATATTTTGCGATCTCAATATCGATCACGTCCTCCTCCGAGAGGATAATGGTTCTGTTATTAACAAGCGTATGCGAACACACAGGCGTCATCATGATCAGACGCGCTCTCGGCTCCACAATCGGACCACCAGCAGACAGATTGTATGCCGTCGAACCCGTCGGTGTTGAGATAATGATACCGTCCGCACTGTATGTACTCAAAAGGTTTCCATTTACATAAATATTAAAATTGATGACGTGCAGTGCGCCCTTTCTGCTGATAACAATATCATTGAGCGCCGTCTGCGGCATCATGCTCTCGCCCGCCACAACCGGAATACCGCTTAACATCATGCGCGACTCAATATCGTAATGTCCGTCGATCAGACTGTCAATCGCACTTTCGAGTTCTCCCCATTCTACCTCGGCAAGATAACCGAGCGTGCCAAGATTAATGCCAATCATCGGAACGTGGCTTCCCACATATTCCTTTGCTGCTCTCAGCATCGTACCGTCGCCTCCGAGCACCAGCATCCCATCGACCGAATCATCAATCTTATCACTGACAACACAGCCCTTTAGTTCAAGATAATCGCGTATGTGCTTTGTATGCACTCCTGTTGGATCTTTTAATGTATTGGTATAAATATAAAACTTTCTCATTTTCGCTCCTATAATAATCGAAAGCTAACATCTTGCTCTGTAATTTTATGACTCTTTCTGTTTATTTCCTAAATCGTAACACATTTTTCAACAAGTATCTAGCTATTCGCTAAATATCCAAAGTTTTATGTGCATTTTCAACAACTTCATTTATCAAAGATGCATAATTTTTATTGACATATGCCACAGCATCAAAGTCCTCTACCACAGCATCAGCTTTATAAATATGCATCAAATATTCGATATTTCCCTCTGGTCCTCTAATCGGCGAAAAATCCAGATTCAACAATTGAAACCCCTTCGCAAATGTGAATGCAAACACCGTTTCAATAACCTCTCTATGAACCTTCGGATCCCTGACAACACCCTTTTTTCCGACTTTCTCTCTCCCCGCCTCAAACTGCGGCTTGATTAAACATACCATCTGCGCCTCGGGTTTTAAAAGCGCATATGCAGCGCCTAAGATTTTGTCAAGCGAAATAAAGGACACATCGACCGATGCAAAATCGAGCACATCTGCAATATCCTCAGGCTTTACATAGCGGAAATTGGTTTTTTCCATGCAAACCACACGTTCGTCATTGCGAAGCTTCCATGCAAGCTGACCATGTCCCACATCGACTGCATAGACCTTTGCGGCGCCGTTTTGCAGCATACAGTCGGTAAAGCCTCCCGTCGAAGCACCAATGTCCATACAGATTTTTCCCGAAAGCGCCACACCAAATTGATCAACTGCCTTCTCAAGCTTCAACCCACCACGACTTACATATTTGAGTGTATTTCCGCGCACGTCAATTGTCGACTTTGTTTCATCGAACATCGCGCCCGCTTTGTCCTCTTTCTGGTCATTGACATACACATTTCCGGACATGATAATCGCTTTTGCCTTTTCCCTTGACTCGGCAAAGCCCTGTTTCACAAGCAGTATATCCAAACGTTCCTTCACACTAATCCTCCATGCTGTCAACAGCCCGTACGATTCGATCCGTTATCGTCTCAGCGTCAATTCCGACCTCTTTGCGCAGAATATCTACATTTCCGTGCTCTACATACTCATCGGGAATGGTAATATTGACAAGTCTTGCGTTGCTTCCAACGCTTCCAAGATAATCGCGCACCTTTTCTCCAAATCCGCCGCTTGCCACATTTTCTTCCATCGTGACAATCAAGGTATGGTTTTTCAATGCCTCGTCTATGATCTCCGTATCAATCGGCTTTACAAAACGCGCGTTTATGATACTACAGCAATAGCCTTTTTCCACAAGCTTACTCCGCACATACAATGCCGTCTTTACCATACTTCCGACTGCAACAAGCACAATCTGTCTGTCATTGACAATCCACTCTGCTTTTCCGAATGTTATCGGTTCCCGGAAGTCTTTCAGCCCGTCATATGCCTCACCACGCGGATAACGCAGTGCGATCGGACCGCCAAAGTTTATCGCAAATTTGAGCATATCTGACAGCTCCCACTTATTCTTGGGCGCCATGATATGCATATTTGGTATCGAAGAAAGATAAGACAAATCAAAAATTCCCTGATGCGTTTCCCCGTCGCTTCCCACAAGTCCCGCCCTGTCTATCGCAAACACAACGGGAAGATTTTGAATACAGACATCATGCAGTATTTGGTCATAGGCACGTTGCAAAAACGAAGAATAAATTGCCACCACGGGCTTCATGCCGCCCGCAGCAAGACCTGCCGCAAACGTAACTGCGTGCTCCTCCGCAATCCCAACGTCAAAAAATCGGTCGGGGTAAAGATTGCGAAAGCGCTTCAGTCCTGTTCCGTCCGGCATCGCTGCCGTGATTGCCACAATATCGCTATCCCTGTCGCCAAGCTTGCACATCACGGTCGAAAACACATCTGTATAATTCGACTTTGTTTTTGGCTTTAGGGGCAGACCTGTTTCCACATCAAAAGGCTCCGCACCGTGAAATCTTGCAGGATGTCTTTCTGCCGGCAAAAATCCCTTACCCTTCTGTGTAATGACGTGCACGAGCACTGCCGATTTACATCGTTTTGCTTCCCGAAATACTTTTAACAGCGCATTGATATTGTGTCCGTCAACCGGTCCGAGATACGTGATTCCCATATCCTCAAAAAACATTCCGGGAATTACAAGCTGCTTTACGGAACTTTTGGCACGTCTGATACGCTCCACAAGCGGGTCAAGCTTTCTGTCCATCAAAGAGTTATAAACCCCTTCCTTGATGTCAAGATACTTATCTGCCGTTCTGATGTTGTTTAAGTATTTTGACATACCGCCAACATTTTCTGAAATAGACATATTGTTGTCATTTAACACAATTATGTAATTTGACTTTAAGCGCGCTGCATTGTTTAACGCCTCGTAAGCCATGCCACCCGTAAGCGAACCGTCACCGATTACAGAAACAATGGTACTGTCCTCGCCTCTTAAATCTCTTGCCTTGACAAGTCCAAGCCCCGCTGAAATAGACGTCGAACTGTGCCCTGTATCAAAACAGTCACACTCACTTTCCTTGCGCTTGGGAAAACCACTCATTCCACCATACTTTCTAAGATGCTCAAACCCTGCACGCCGTCCTGTCAGCAACTTGTGTGTATAAGACTGGTGACCCACATCCCATACAATCTTATCTTTGGGCAGATTAAGACTCAAATGAAGCGCCATTGTAAGCTCTACTGCGCCAAGATTGGAACCTAAGTGACCACCGGTCACACTAATCTTATTGATCAAAAATTCCCTGATTTCCTCCGCTAAAAGATTGAGGTCCTCTGGGTCTA
>JAAVAF010000034.1 GCA_014804225.1 Lachnospiraceae bacterium | reverse complement strand
CTCACAATTCGCATGACATTGAACCAAACCAAAGAAGACATCAATATCCCACTGTCCGGCTCCGCCGGAGCAGACATCTACCTTGGCAAGGGAATCGACTCCGAATATCTCGGCTATATTGCCCCGAATTGTCATGTCATGGAAGAAATCAGCGTAGAGAAAACATTTATCAAAAAGAATACAATGGAAATCGTGACCATTAATCTCCCAAGAAACGATCATCTTCTTTCTATGGAAACCGGAATAGACGATACGGCTGAAATCGAAGAAGCGCCTGCATACACAATCGCAAACCCGATTGTCTTTTACGGCTCTTCCATTACAGAAGGAGGCTGCGCGTCGCGCGCAGGCAATGCCTACACCAGCATCGTATGCCGCTGGCTTGATGCGGACTATCGCAACTTCGGCTTTTCCGGCTCCGCAAGGGGTGAACAAATATTCGCTCGATATATTGCGTCCTTAACCGACATGAGTGTATTTGTATACGATTACGACCACAACGCAAATGACGTAAAGCAGCTTGCAGACACGCATGAAACATTTTTCCAAACAGTTAGAGCGGCACACCCCGATCTTCCTATATTGATGATGAGCAAACCGGATAACGACAAAGGCAAAGCTGATTTACAAGCAAGAAAAGAAGTCATCTACACCACCTATGCCAACGCAAAAAAACACGGCGATAAAAATGTTTGGTTCTTGGACGGAGAAACCTTTTTCGGGACATACGGCAGAGCAGAGTGCACCGTTGACGGCACGCATCCTAACGCGCTCGGATTTATGAGAATGGCAGAAAAAGTATATGCTGCGCTCTCCGATATTTTAGGGGTTGCTAATTCCATTAAATAGAAAATTTCATGAAATAAGTACCGATTGTTGACAGCCTTCCCCATAATACGCTATAATGGAAATACTTTAACGCGTCAAAGCGCTAATGTGAAATTACATTTCACAATCCTGATTCACATGCCTGCTAAGGCAGGCAGATAGGAGTTTATGCGTTAAAGTGCAAATTATTTTTATGAGGGAGGCATTTATTTATGCTTATCAAAATTATTTTACTACTTTTATTTTTCGGCTGTATGATTGCCGTAGGTCTCTACGCACGCAAGAACGCCGGAAGCACCACGGATTTCGTTCTCGGCGGCAGAAGCGTCGGACCGTGGCTTTCCGCTTTTGCATATGGCACCTCTTATTTCTCTGCCGTTGTCTTTGTCGGATATGCGGGACAATTCGGTTGGAAATACGGTATCGCATCGACATGGATCGGTCTTGGGAACGCCGTAATCGGTTCACTGATTGCATGGGTTATTATGGGCAGACGAACCCGCATTATGACCCATCATCTCGAAGTTGCTACCATGCCCGATTTCTTCGGAAAAAGATACAACAGCAATGTACTGAAATTAGTTGCATCTGCGATTGCTTTCGTCTTTATGATTCCTTACACGGCATCTGTATACAACGGCCTTTCCAGACTTTTCGGTATGGCATTTGACATTCCTTATACGGTCTGCGTCGTGACAATGGCAGTGCTCACGGGTGTCTATGTTATCCTCGGCGGATACATGGCAACCGCAATCAACGACTTTATTCAAGGCATTATCATGCTGATTGGTATTGTAGCTGTTATCGCTGCTGTGCTCGCGGGACAGGGCGGATTTATGGAAGCAGTTAGAACACTCTCGGAACTTGAATCAGACATTCCCGTAACGCTTGGACAAAAGGGGGCGTTTACCTCTTTCTTTGGTCCCGACCCGCTCAATCTTCTTGGCGTTATTATCCTGACTTCTCTCGGTACATGGGGACTTCCGCAGATGGTACATAAATTTTATGCAATTAAGAGCGAAAAGGCAATCAAAACGGGTACCATTGTATCCACATTTTTTGCAATCATCGTATCGGGCGGCTGCTATTTCTTAGGCGGATTCGGAAGATTGTTTGACTCACCCGCAATTTACAAGGCGGACGGCTCTATCGTATACGATGCGATTGTACCTTCCATGCTTGCGACACTTCCTGATATTTTAATCGGCGTCGTTATCGTGCTTGTGCTTTCAGCATCCATGTCAACACTTTCTTCACTTGTTTTGACCTCTGCCTCAACTTTGACACTTGATTTTATCAGAGGCACGATTGTAAAAGACATGAACGACAAAAAGCAGCTTATTTATATCCGCGCTTTAATTGTATTTTTTATCGTCATTTCTGTAGTAATTGCGTTAAATCCGCCTACCTTTATCGCACAACTTATGGGTATCTCGTGGGGCGCGCTTGCGGGTGCATTCCTCGCTCCGTTCCTCTATGGCTTATACTGGAAAGGCGTCACAAAAGCCGGTGTATGGGCAAGCTTTATCTGCGGTGTGGGCATTACGGTTTCCAATATGTTCTTTAAGTTTATTGCATCGCCGATTAACGCGGGCGCTGCCGCTATGATTATCGGTCTTATCGTAACACCTGTGGTAAGCTTGATCAGTCCTAAACTGAACAAGGACTTTTTGGATAAAACTTTTAAATGCTACGAAGAAACGACCTCAAACGTTTCCCGCAAAGAATATCTGAAAGAAGATTAATTTTTTATGATAAAACAAAAAACACGGCAATCCAATTTTCGGACTGCCGTGTTTTTAATTATCTTTATTTTCCTATTACAATTTAAACTGCTTCACCGATACGCTAAGCTTATTGACAATCTCATCAAGCATCTTTGCATACCCTGCCATCTGACTCATGGTGTCATTTACCTGCTCCGCAGATGCATTGACCTCCTCAGTTGCCGCTGCAGATGTTTCGGAAACGGACGCGATATCCTCCATCCGGTGTACCACATTGTCCCGCTCTATGTTCATGTCAGCATTCAGTGCCTCAATTTCTTCCACAGCCTCCAAGAGAACTTTAACGGACTCTCCAATCTCCTCAAACAGCGTCTGCGTTTCTCTGATCGATATCTGCTGCTCCTCCTGAATGGTGCCGCTCTCCTCCAGACTGTCTTCCACATGGCGCGAATTTGCCGATATCTCGTTCAAAATCTGCTTGATTTCCTCGGTCGATGTTTTTGACTGGTCTGCGAGCTGTCTGATTTCATCTGCCACAACCGCAAATCCCTTACCGGCTTCGCCTGCTCTTGCCGCCTCAATACTTGCATTCAGCGAGAGCAGATTTGTCTGTGTTGTAATACCGGTGATTGCATCTGCAATATAATTGATCTTTTCGATTGATTTCAACATTTCCGTCATCATTCGGATAGACTCCGATGAATTTGTCTTTGCCTTGTCAGCCTTTTGAATTAACTCATCAAGAATATTGATACCCTTCTCTCCAAGTTCCGCCGTTTCTCTCGAGCGGTCGCCGATACTCCTTGTCTTTTCCTTCGACGCTTCCATACTTTGTGCAAGTTTTTCCATCTCTATATTTGCATCGGAAGTGCTCTGCGCCTGTTCGGTAGCGCCCTGTGCCACACTGCCGATTGCCTCTGTCACTTGCTCCGCAATTTCCTTCGTGTTTCCGGACACTTCCATAACGGACTTTGCAATATCAAATATTTCATCAGAATTTCCGGAGACTTCCTGAATCAGTCCCGAAATGCTGTCCATCATTGTATTAAAGTTATGCTCCAATTCACCAAACTCGTCAAGCCGCTTCACGTCAAGCTTTGTCGAAAGATCTCCTCCTGCCATCCGCTCTGTCGCCGACTGCAGTTTTTTGAGCTCACGCGAAATCGAATAAGAGATAAACAGCGCTACAAGCACGGATAAAATCAACGCCAGCACAACGCATATCACAGTTGTAATCGTGATCGCGCGAAAGCTTGATGCAAGCTCATTGTCGCCGATTAGTCCCACAAGATACCAACCTGTAATAGAATCTTGCAGAACCGTCACCACATACTTTTCCCCGTTAATCCTACAGGTCATACTTGCAAACGGATTAACCTCCTCATCCGTGTTTTCGGCAAGCGCTGTCTGTGCATGCGCATCTGCATCTGCAATCAATTGATCCCATACGGGAATTTCCGCTGCGCTGCTATTAATCACATTATTTTTAGCGTTGTTCACAATAATATTTCCCGACTCGTTTACAAGAAATGTAAAACCCGTATTCATCAAGCCGATATTATTGATATATTCATCAAGCACTTGCACGTTGATATCCATTGCCACAACGCCTACATGTACATCTCCCGACTTCAAATCCTGTGAAACGGTAAATACATTGACACCGTCATCGTTCACATAAGGGTCCGTAAAATTTGCAAACACCGTATAGCGTCCACCAAGTCCCTGTGCGTCGGCAAACCAATTCTTCGCGGTATGGTCTACCCCTGTTTCCTCAAGATACTCACCTGTCTTTTTACCGTCCTCGGACACATTCATTTTTGCCTGTATGTATCGACCGCTTGTGGTCGAATAATAAGTGCGCTCCGAATTGGGAATCACTTTCAGTGCGCTCAAAAGAGAGTCCTCTACGGAAGCAATCCGCTCGTCATAATTCTCATCAATCTTCTTAAAATCATTGCTTCTGCACATCAGATCAATCGGAAGACTCAGTGTCTTTGTGTATCTCTGAAAACTTGTCATAGCCGCGTCCATTGTCTGCTGACTCGTAAGCTGCATATCATTTTCGAGGATTCCGATCATTCGGATACTCATCATCGATGCGCTGATCAGGAGCGCCACAAGCGATACCATGACAATGTAACAAACCAGTTTTACGCTAAATTTTGTTTTTTTCATCTGTCCCTCATTTCTGCGCTGCTTTTGCACATCTTCCCGTTTATGCCAAACAACGCACAGACACAAACCTTATCACTAACATGCTTTTACGCATTTTCATGCCTGTTTTCAGTATAACATACCAGAAATATTTTCGATATACTTTTGTACAATATTTTTATCCAAGTACTACATCAAGTATCATCATGATCACAAAGCCTGCCGCCACTCCGATTGTACTGATATTGGAATGCTCACCGACCTGCGATTCGGGGATCAGTTCCTCCACCACCACATAAATCATCGCTCCCGCCGCAAATGCGAGAAAATACGGCAAAAGCGGTACGATCATTTTGGCGAGAAAAATAGTCAGTACTGCGGCAATCGGCTCAACAAGTCCCGAGAGTGTCCCATAGACAAACGCTTTGCCCTTTGACATGCCCTCACTTTTGAGCGGCATTGAGATAATCGCACCCTCCGGAAAATTTTGGATAGCAATGCCGAGTGCAAGCGTCATTGCCCCCGCCATCGTAATCTGCGAATCTCCTAAAAGCGCTCCCGCAAAAGTCACGCCTACTGCCATTCCTTCGGGAATATTGTGGAGGGTTACGGCAAAGACCATCATAGTCGTTTTTTTCACTTTTGCCTTGATTCCCTCTGTTTCCTTACTCTCTATATGAAGATGCGGTATGATGCTGTCTAGCAGCAGCAAAAATGCCATTCCCAGCAAAAAACCCGTTGCCGCCGGTATCCACGCGGTTTTTTCCTGTTCTTGTGCCATTTCAATTGAGGGAATCAGCAGCGACCACATCGACGCCGCTATCATCACACCTGCCGCAAATCCCAAAAGCAGTTTTTCCAGCTTCTTGTTTAACTGGTTTCTCATAAAAAATACCATAGCTGAGCCCAGTGTTGTACCCACAAACGGTATCATCAAGCCAACTACTAAGCTAATATCCATGCTATATCTCCCCCTTTTCGTCATTAATATAGTATTCTTCATTTTGGAAATTGTAACCTGAATTCTATGTATTTCTTGGTTAGTTTTAACTAACTATGTGCTATATTAACATCAAATGGGGAATTTTGCAATTGGTTTGGGGGATTTACTTTTGTTCCATTCGTTTTATCGTTTCATCAACCGTAATGCACTTTGCAAAACGATCTGGCCACATCATCTCATTGTAATATTTGTAAGTTGTTTCCTTGTCCATATACGCATTATCAAAAGTCGAATTCGCCCCCAACGGCACGATCACTTCGTATCCGCGTTCAGAGGCAGACTTGACGGACGCATCGATGCAGAAGTTTGTCTGTAATCCTATCATGATTAACGTATGATCTTGCTTTTCTCTAAGATAATTTTTTAATTCTTCATTTCCAAAGCAACTGTTTACTGTTTTATAATAACGCTTTTCGGATTCCAAAGGTCGAACCGCATCATATATTTCAAATTCCTCATCTCCGACAGAAAAGCCGGTTCCGGGACCGTCATCATGTTGGACATAGATTACTTCTACATTATTTTCACGCGCGGCATGAATTATTTTCTTTGCATTCTCTATAAAACCCGAAAAGTCGTATAATCTTTCATCTGTGATTCCTTTTTGAATGTCTATTACCAGTAAAGTCATGTTATTCTCCTTTAAAATCTATGTTCTCCTCTCAACAGCTTTCAGTATATCAAGAAAACACAAATACAACAAGGCTTGCCCGCTATCAATAAATATTGTACAATCATTTTTATATAAAAATTATCGAAAAAATCGGAGGTCTCCAAAATGAAACAGCTCCTCATCGTCGTAGAGGACGATATCAGCTTAAATCAGGGATTATGCAAGGCGCTAGCATTGGAAAATCGTCAAGTCATCTCCTGTCAAAACATCCATTCTGCGCGAGAACAACTTCTGATTGCAAGTGCATCTCTTGTGTTGCTTGACATCAATCTCCCTGATGGAAACGGACTGGACTTTCTTCAGGAAATCAAAGCATCTTCGCCAGAACTACCTGTCATTTTACTGACGGCAAACGACACCGACATGGATATCGTTGACGGCTTGGAAAAGGGGGCAGACGACTATATCACAAAACCATTTTCCTTGTCCGTACTGCGCGCACGAGTGAACGCCCAACTACGAAAATCCATTCATGCAACCGACACACAATCGCAAGTATACGAAACCGAAAAATACCGATTTGATTTTGATCATATGCACTTTACTGTAAACGGCACTGCAACCGAACTAAGCAAAACCGAGCAAAAGCTGCTGCGCCTTTTAGTCGAAAATCAAGGAAATACACTAACCCGTGGTTATCTTGTTGACCGTATCTGGACAGACGGCGCAGAATATGTCGATGAAAATGCCCTTTCCGTCACCATAAAACGACTGCGCGACAAGCTCAACGCACAAGACCATATAAAGACCATCTACGGTATCGGATATAGCTGGATTAAGGATTGAAAACATGATTATAAAAGAAACGATGATTACGACAATTGATTTCAACAACATAATATCGATAATCTCTATCGTGTGTATTCTTGCGGCAGCGCTTGTCGTCTGCTACAATTACCGCCGCACGAAAAAAACAATGGACACCATCGAGCAAATGCTTGCCAAAGCAACAGATGTCAATTTNCTNGAGAANAACTTTGATGAAAGCCGNATGTCCGCACTCGAAACAAAATTTGCNCACTACCTGTCCGCGTCCGCNGTTTCNGCCCGAAACGTCGCGCTTGAGAAAAANAAAATCGAAACNCTNATTTCGGACATTTCGCATCAGACCAANACNCCGATTGCCAATCTGCTTTTGTACAGTGAGTTATTGCAAGAAGAAAATTTACCCGACNGCGTACGCGGCAACGCGGAGGCAATTCACAAACAGACCGAAAAACTTCGTTTCTTAATTGACTCTCTCGTGAANCTGTCACGCTTGGAAAACGGCATTATTTCGCTNTCCCCACAGCAAGCATCACTCCAGCCCATGCTGCAGTCCATCTATGACCAGCTTGCGCCAAAAGCAGAGGAAAAGGGGCTTTACCTGCGTCTGCATGATACAGATGCCTACGCCATATTTGACACAAAATGGACAGCCGAAGCAATTTGCAACATTGTGGATAACGCCATCAAGTACACTTCAAACGGCGGCATTACAATTTCGGTCACAGCCTATGAAATGTTTACACGCATTGATATCAAAGATACCGGAATCGGCATTTCCGAAGAGGAACACGCAAAAATATTCTCCCGCTTTTACCGCTCACAACAAGCAGCAAATGCGGAAGGCGTGGGAATTGGTCTTTATCTCGCAAGGGAAATCATTGTCGGCGAAGGCGGCTACATTAAAGTGTCCTCTTCTTTAGGAAAAGGCTCTGTTTTTTCTGTTTTTCTTCCGAAATAAGCTTTTCTAAACCCAATTCTTACAAAACTGTTAGAATTAAAACTACATCTGACAGAATATCGAAAGATTTCTATGAGATACTAAAGCGAAAAGAATTTCTAAGGCACTAAAAGACATCGCCTAAGAAATTCTAAGTTTCGCTTAGAAGAACGCAAAAGCAGCGTTCTTCATGTTCCAAAACCAAAAGAAAAAAGGAGAGTATTGATCATGGAAATTTTACAGGCAAACAAACATAAAAAAATTTACGGTAACGGCGAGAATGCCGTTCATGCACTGGACGGCGTCAATTTGAGCGTCGAAAAAGGAGAATTCGTCGCGATTGTCGGAACCTCGGGAAGCGGAAAATCCACGCTGCTGCATATGCTTGGCGGATTAGACCGCCCTACGGACGGCAAAGTAATCGTAGACGGAAAAGATATCTCATCTTTAAATGACGAAGCCCTGACCATTTTCCGCCGCCGCAAAATCGGATTTGTCTTTCAGGCATACAACCTTGTACCCGTACTGAACGTCTACGAAAATATCGTAATGCCGATTGAACTTGACGGCGCAAAAATTGACACAGATTTCGTGCAACAAATTGTACATACCCTCGGACTGGACGGGCGGCTTGACGCACTGCCAAACCAGCTTTCCGGCGGTCAGCAGCAACGTGTCGCAATCGCCCGCGCACTGGCATCAGCTCCCGCCATTATTCTTGCGGACGAGCCGACCGGAAACCTTGACAGCAAAACCAGCCATGACGTGTTGAGTCTGCTCAAAGTCACCAGCCAGAAGTTCGCCCAGACCATTCTGATGATTACACACAACGAAGAAATTGCACAGATGGCAGACCGCATTATCCGTATCGAGGACGGTCGCATTGTCACCAGACAATAATTAAGGAGGGTGACAATGATGAAAGTAAAAAACCGAAAATGTATCCGAAGACTGAGTAGAAAATCACTGTACGCTTCAAGGAAACGCAACCTGATTGCTATATTCGCAATCGCATTGACAACAATCCTGTTTACCACCCTGTTCACAATTGTTATGTCAATCAATTCCAGCTTTGAAACATACCAGTTCCGTCAGGTGGGCGGCTATAGTCATGGAACTTTTAAAGAAGTCAGCGAGGAACAGCAAGCCACAATTTCCGCACATAAAAACGTAAAGGAAACTGGTGTTCGTCAACTAATTGGTGTCTCGACAACCGGCGTGTTCGGCAAGATCCCCGCTGAAATCAGTTATATGGATGCGAACTGTACAAAGTGGTCATACGCCACTCCCACCACAGGGCGCATGCCCGAAAGCGGTAAAGAAATCATGATGGATACAACCGCGCTTGCACTGCTTGGCATTACACCCGAACTCGGCGCAGAAGTTCCTCTGACTTACAATATCACGGACAAGGAAACCGGAGTCGGTCCCGAGATAACCGAAACCTTTACTTTGGTCGGATACTGGGATTACGACAATCTGATGCCCGTCCATTATGTGAATATTTCACAGGAATATGTTCAGGAAATCGAAGCATACGCGATTGCCGCAGGAATGGATATGGAATGTTTCCGCAGGGACTTAAACGTTATGATGGCATCGTCAATTGATATCCGCGGACAAATGGAAGAAGTGGACACAGACCTTGGCTACACATGGGAAACACGAGGTGAAGAAAACAGCGTCCGCATTGGTGTAAACTGGGGATATACCACAGCCCAACTCGGTGCGGCATTTGACTTCGGAACACTTGTCGCAATCATTGCATTTATAGCGCTCGTAATCTTTACGGGATATCTGATTATTTACAACATTTTTCAAATTTCNGTNACAGGNGATATCCGCTTTTANGGACTNTTAAAGACNATCGGCGTCACGCCAAGACAGCTTCGGCGNATTATCCGCCAACAGGCATTAATGCTCTGCATGGTCGGTATTCCGATTGGACTTNTGTTGGGCTTTGGCATTGGCGCAGTATTGACACCCGTGATTGCAAAGTCAACAATCATTGGCGACCTCTCAACCGTGAGNGTCTCCCCTGTGATTTTTATNGGCTCTGCGGCATTTTCTCTTGTGACNG
Organism: Lachnospiraceae bacterium; assembly: GCA_014804225.1. Taxonomy (GTDB): domain Bacteria; phylum Bacillota; class Clostridia; order Lachnospirales; family Lachnospiraceae; genus COE1. The sequence continues at coordinate 2,107 of JAAVAF010000034.1, read as the reverse complement.
TGCTGCTCTCCTGNTCCAAACCCGGGCGGATTGCGGCAAAGGTTTCCCCAGTAGAGGCGACAAAATATACCGAAAATGTACAAATCAAGAAAAAGCGCCGCACCACCCGTGGTGCAAAAGTTTATCAAATGGCATTCGGAAACTTNGGACGCAACAGAAGCAAGACTGTTCTTGTCGTGATATCGCTATCCCTNTCCATTGTGCTTTTGGATATGCTCTACTCATTCGTCGGCGGATTTGACATGGAAAAATATTTGGACCATGAACTGTGTTCCGATTTTATTGTCAGCACTACGGATTATTTTCACTACTCCAATGCAGAAGAATTTATTTCCGAGAATACCATCGCGCAAATTGAGGCAAACACTACGCAAAGCCTCGCAGGCTGTGGCTATATGATACCCGGCTATTATCCGCAGATGTATATGGACGAAGAAGTCTGGCTGTTTCAAGCAATGGGGTATGCATCAGAAAGCGACATGAAGGAAGCCATGAACAGAAGAGAAAAAAGGAATGGAAAAATTGCGCAAACGTCATTGATTGAGGGACTGGACCCCTCTCTTATGGAAAAGTTGGAGATTGTGGAAGGTGATCTTGCTCCATTATTTGACCGAAACAGTCATTCGATTGCAATCTGTGTTTATACGGATGACTACGGAAATGTTAAAAACAGGGAAATGATGCCAAACGTAGGCGATATCCTTACCACTACTTATGTAGATGACTATGAAATTATTGATACCCGCACAGAAGAGCCAAGCGATGATTCTACACCAATAGAGTATTTAGATAGTGCGATAACCAATTACCATGATGTAGACTACACTGTCTGCGCACTCGTGGGTATCCCGTACTCCATGAGCTTCCGATACTATACATCGGGTTATAATGCGGTTCTTTCTGTTGATGCCATGCGGCGAGACAGCGGACGTGATATCGTTCCAATCTGCTATTTGTTTGACACACCCGACGAAGCGGCGGAACAGGCGGCGGAGGCTTATCTTGCTTCCATCACCGCAGACGCACAGTCCACACTGATGTACGAAAGCAAGGCAACCGTGCGTGCCGACTTTACACAGTTCCAAAATTTGTTTTTACTGCTTGGCGGAGTCCTCTGTGCGATTATCGGACTTGTGGGCGTTTTGAATTTCTTTAACGCGATTATGACGAGCATTCTCTCAAGACTGCGGGAATTTGCGGTATTGCAGGCGGTTGGAATGACAAACAGACAGCTAAAACAGATGCTGATTTATGAGGGACTGTTTTACGCACTGGGTTCTGTTGCTGTATCGTTTGTGCTTGCACTCATCCTAAATCCTCTCGTGGGTCATTTAATGGAAGATATGTTTTGGTTTTATAATGCGCAGCACTTTTCATGTATTCCGATTTTGGCTGTTATTCCAATCTTCGCATTTCTCGGCTGGTTTGTCCCTACAATCCTGTACGGGCAGACAACGAAACGCAGTGTTGTAGAAAGGCTGCGGGAGTCGGAATAATGTTATTGCATTTATGGTGTAAACAAACAAAAAGAAGTGTTTTATTTCATCAATTGAATTAAAACACTTCTTTTATGCCTTGCTGACAAAGCCGCCACTTGTAATACGTCCACCGTAGCTGCTAGGGCTTATGTTTTCCCCTAATACGCTGTGCGTCCCGTTCTTATCATAAGAATAAAGTAAGAATCCCGGACAACGGTTTTCGTCAAGCATGTCATAAACGGTGGACTGCACTTCCTGCTTTTTCTTATAATGCTCAAGCTGGTATCTCGCGCTCCTGTCCATTTTTAACACTTTTTCTGCTTTTTCCTTACTCTCTTCGTCAAGCTCGGCTGCTGACTTGTCATAATTGACCCCTGCACGTGCATTCGCAAGCTGACTTTCCTCAATGGCAGCCATATACTCTGCCATCTGCTGCGAAAGATGCTGTTTGGGATCTTTTGATGTACTGACATAACTATCCTGGGCAAAATTGCCCTGATGTGTGCGCAAGTCATACACACTCTTTGGCCGCTTCATATAGGCATTGAGCGCAGCTTCGATCGTCAGTGTTCCGGCTGGTTTCAGCTTTGCTGCTGATACCGGCTTTTCAATCTGCACAACCGTCTCTG
>JAAVAF010000033.1 GCA_014804225.1 Lachnospiraceae bacterium | reverse complement strand
TCATCGGATGCGGTATTGTGCTCACTTTCATCGGTCTAATCACACTGCGGCCGATTGCCGCCGCATTTGGCGCAGAGGGGGAGATGCTTGACAATTGCGTTATTTACGGACGCATTATTTTATGTGCGCTGACAGCGTTTATGCTGCAAAATGTCTTTCAAAGCTTTTTGGTCACCGCAGAGCGCCCAAAACTTGGACTTGCCGTTACCATCGCCGCGGGCGTTGCCAATATGCTCCTTGATTTTATTTTTATCGCGATATTCCAATGGGGAATTGTCGGCGCCGCCGCAGCTACCGCCGCCAGTCAACTGGTTGGCGGACTAATCCCACTGATTTATTTTTTCAGACCAAACACAAGCCTACTGAAACTGGTAAAAACAAAAACAGATGCAAACATCATGTTAAAAACCTGTATCAACGGTTCTTCGGAGCTGATGACCAATATTTCCATGTCCTTGGTTAATATCTTATACAACTTTCAGCTCATGCGCTATATCGGCGAGGACGGTATCGCCGCATACGGCGTCATTATGTATGTAAGCTTTATTTTCGCTGCAATCTTTATCGGCTACTCCATCGGCAGCGCTCCTGTGATCGGCTACCATTACGGAGCTGGTAATCATGCGGAATTAAAAGGGCTGTTTCGAAAAAGCCTTTGTTTGATCACGCTTTGGAATGTGCTTTTGACCGCCATCGCGATTGTGACCTCACAGCCGCTTGCGCGAATTTTTGTGGGCTATGATGCGGACCTGACTGCACTGACCAGACGCGGACTTTGTCTGTATGCATTGTCATATCTGATGATGGGTCTCAACATCTTTGCCTCTGCCTTTTTCACGGCACTCGGAAACGGTGTCGTATCCGCCACAATTTCTTTTTTGCGGACGTTGCTGTTTCAAATTGCTGCTGTATTGATATTGCCGCTGTTGTTTGAACTCGACGGTATCTGGCTTTCGGTTGTAGCCGCGGAAGCGCTCGCCTTGATCGTAACGATTTTCTTCTTCGTCAAAAAGGGAAACGATTATCATTACATATAAAATCGAGTAGGGAAAGCTTTCCCTACTCGCGCGCCGCCGATGCGCCACTTCAGTGGCATATTTCCTCTGCATCGGCGTGTGCATCAAACGTCGACACGCTACGCGAGTCGCCTTATTGAATAAAAAAAGCGGTTTAGATTACTCTAAACCGCTTGCTATTTCCGCAATCAGTCTGCCGACAATTGTGATAAATCCCAAATCTGCTGTACCGATTTTTGGTGCCCTGTTAAAATAGTCAAAAGAAACGACCGCACGTATCTCATCGCCGCTTCTTGATGCACACTGCACAAATTCCTTGTTCTCCTGTGTTTGATAAAGCTTATGCACTTCCGGATACTGGATTGCAAGCTTTCCGAAATTTTTCTCAGCGTAGATGCCCCGCTTGTCAAACTGCTTTTGATAATCTTCGCTCTTGATACATGCAAGACTTTCAATCGCATTGAAGTATCTTCCGGAACGCCATACCTTGTGAAGATCGCGGCCCGCGTAGACCGCAATTCCATCCACATCAAGGTAATTCCTTACTTTTTCCATAACCACGTCAAATGCGCCTGTCCCTTGTGCATTTAACAACAAAATCATGTCTGACATAACAGCGGCTTTTTTATCATCGCTTGCGATTGCCTTGATTCCGATGCTGCGCTCTGAAATCTCTGCATCCTCCACTGTACCATGCCTTGCCTCATCATAGATAATATAACGGTTTTTGCCTTTTTCCTTTGCCACATACAAGGCTTTATCCGCTTTTTTAAACAGATCCTCGAAATTCGCCGCATCTTTCGGAAACTTTGCGATACCGCAGGAAGTCGTAATTGCCAGCGTATCCTTGATATCCTGATACTCCCACTGCATATTTTTTGAGATCGTCTTAAAAATGCGCCGTAACTCCTCCTCGTCCGAAACACCATCAAGCACAAGCATAAACTCATCGCCACCAAAACGTCCGACCATTCCTCGCGAATCGATCACACCGCGCATAATCTCCGAAACCTTTGACAGCACTTCATCTCCGAACATATGTCCGAATCTATCGTTTACATTTTTAAAGTCATCCACATCTATCATCGCAAGATAGAGCTCTTTTCCCTCTCGCGTCTTTTCCAAGGCGTATTCCTGGATTGCCCGCTTGTTATAAAGACCTGTACCAGGATCAAACGCATTGTCGGTAAGATAATAACTCATCTTTTCTTTTGCATCAACACTGCGGATAATTCCCACAGTCATCGTACGCACGCCGTCGTCATATAAAGTAGCGCCTCGAAGCTGATAACGCCCTTGCTCATTATCCATCAAAAGATTGGCGTCAAACGATGCGTTAAAACGCTCCACACCTCTTTTTAGAAAATCACAAAACACTTCAAACTCGCTCGATGCACCAATGCTCTTTCTAATTTCCGCAAGCGGCTTTCTGAGCACGGGAACACTTTTGATATTAACATATCGATAAATGTTAAGTTCGTCCGTCTTATCACTGTACTCAAAGAACATATTATCAGAAAGACCCATAAATTCGCGGTACTTTTTGATAAGCTCCATATACTTTACGTATCGATCTTTAAGTTCCATGAAATTACAAAAATCCAAGTCAAACGACGGAAAGTCACCATAAAACCTTCCGTTTAACTCTAGCTCAAGATATAACAGTCTGTAATTATCATATGCGTCCTTCATACGCACAATCGTACACTGTCGCCCGTTTCCCAATGCCTTAACAACTTCTTGAAAGTCCTTTACATCATCGGGGTGAAGCAGATTTAGCAGCGAATATCCGGAATTTTTGCCAATAAAATGATAGAACGCTTCATCACCGTTCACAAACTCATAATTGTCCTTGATAATTGCCCTTCCATAGTAAGCAATATAGGATCCGGGTGCAGTTTTATACTCTGTAATATTTGCTTTTTCCATTCTTTTCCCTTATAACATATTTTTAAAATATTTATTTCTTGTTGTTATAAAAGTGCATACATCCTTTTATATTATTGTACACTATATCCTTTCAAAATGAAACAAAAAAGTGTAAAATTTTATACGAATATGTACAAATACTGTAAATACTCACACGATTCGTCTGACACATATGATTTCACGATAAAGCGCATTACTGATTTTGATGCCGGTCTTTGCCGAACTTGCGTGTACGATTTTTCCGTTTCCGATGTAAAGCGCCACATGACCGGGATAACAGATGATATCACCCGGCTGCGCCTCCGCATAGCTTACCTGTGTTCCTGCAGTACGCTGCGAAGTGGAGCTTCGGGGAATACTGTATCCAAACGCCCGGTAAACCGATTGTGTAAAGCCTGAACAGTCCGCGCCGTTTGTAAGGCTTGTCCCTCCTGCAACATACGGATTCCCTACAAAACCACACGCGTAGACTGCAATCTCTTTTCCCTTGGCGCTGCCGTTTGCCGCCATAATCTCGTCTTTATTTACCGTGGCAGTTCCCGAAGGCTTAGATGTCGTCGTGCTCTGGTTCGTGTTTGACTGATTTTTTTTCTTTTCCTCTTCTGCCTTTTTGCGCGCGGCTTCCTCCGCAGCTTTTCGTTCGGCTTCCTCAATCTGCTTAATCTGCGCGTTTCGCTGTCTAATCTGGGATTTATAGACTTCTGCCTGCTGTTTTGCCTTACTAATCTGCATTGCATAATCAGCGCTGATTTTCTCAAGCTCCGCCCGCGCTTCCTCCACGCCTGCCATTTCCTCCTCAAGCCCCTCCTGTGCTGCCTCAAGTTCGGACTCTTCTATCTCAAGCGCTTCCTTTAAGTCCTCCACATTCTGCCTTGCAATCTGATAATTGGTAAACATCTTCCTGTCATATTCGTGCAGCTTCTCAACATAATCTGCTTTGTTAAGCAAACTCTCCACCGATGTTGCACTAAAGAAAAGATCAAGGTAATTGCTGTCGCCGCTCTCATACATTTCCTTGATGCGCACCTTCATTCCTTCATACTGGGCACGCTCTACTTTAATCGCCTCTTCAAGGTCAAGCCTTGCCTGTTCAATCTCGTCCTTCTTTACTGCAATCTCGTCCTCCAAAAGGCTGATGCTTGCCATAATTTCCGCAATCTCATTACTTAGCGCCTCAATTTCGCTGTCAATTCCTTCCTGCTCCTCCGAAAGCTCGTTCATCTGATCCTCAAGGTCGCCTAAGTTTTTTTCGTCCTCTTCGTTCTGCCGCTTTAAGTCGTCCTTTGGCGCCGCCTGAACCTGATTTCCCAAACTTGCACCAAAATCAATGCCGCCAATGAGCAGCGATGTGCACAACACCGCAGACACAAAGCGTCTAAACCCTTTTTTCCTTTGCATCCCTTATTCAACCCCTTTTATATCCCTACTCCGATACTGGTTCTACCGTAATGATCTCAACCAACCGATCCACAAGCAGTTCTTGCAGAACAAATATTCGATATGTGGTGTATCCCACTTCCTCAAGATAAGAGTCCACCGTATACCCCTCATATCCCGCAATATCTTCCTCCGCTTGCTCCCGTATCAGTTCATCCGTGACTTCAATCTTCTCCGCCCTTGCAAGCGCCTCCACAAGCAAATACTGCTGTACTGTCTTTTCGCAGTCGGGACGGATATCCGCCTCAAAATCAGCAATCGTAATGCCCTGCGACTGTGATAAATAGTCCTCCAGATTCATTCCGTAATACATCTGGCACATAGACTCCATGTAAATCTCGTAATTTTGTATCTCCTCATCTACAAGATACTCCGGAATTTCATGGATGGTACTCTCACTTAAGCATTGGTTTAAAATAGCACTTGTTTTGTTTGCCTCAAAGGTTTCCTCTGCATTTTTCTCAACTTCTGCCTTTGCTGCCTCCCAAAGCTCCTCCTTACTGTTGTAGGGAAGCCCAAGCCTTTTTAAGTCCTCATCCGTTGCATCTGCATATTCAACAGAATAAGCAATACTGTTTACCGTGACCGTAAAAACAACCGCTTTTCCCGCATGCTCCGTCGAACGGTAGTCCTCCGGAAACGACAAATTTAACTCCGTCGTCTCTCCCGGCATCACGCCAATCAGCCCTTCCTCAAAGCCTGCAATAAACGAACCTGAACCGATTTCAAGTTCCGCACCGCTTGCCGTGCCGCCCTCGAATGCCACACCGTCCTCTTTTCCTTCATAATCAATGTTTACAACATCTCCATTCTCTACCGCGCGGTCCGTGATGCTTCCTGTAAGGTAATTGCTGTTGATATAGGCTTCAATGCTCTCATCATCTATCGCCGGCTTGTATGCCGTGACCTTCATATTTTTATAGTCGTTTAAAGTGACATACGTATCAATGTCCAAATCCTGTAATCCCACATAATCTTCCCGCTCACTCACACGCTGCGCATCAAGAATAGAGGGACTTGTACTTTGCACTCCCGTTTCCGCCGCATCGCTGCTCTCCACTCCCGCCTCGGAAACTGCCTGTGTGCTTGCCTCGTCCTCTGGTACCTCCTTGTTTCCACACGCATATGCGCCAAGCATCATCGCACCCGCTAAACACACAATCGCTGCTCCGCTTTTCATCTTGAAATAACCCTTCACAATATACTCCTCCCTAAAACACTGCTGTTTATGCTCTAAAAACTGCGCCAATATCAATCATTTTTCTATCAGTATATCAAAAAACAGATGAAAATGAAAGTGTTTCTTGCACTTTCCGCTTTTTAATGGTACAATTCTTATTGTATATTAGGAAATTATTGTAAATAGAAAGGCTGACTGAACATATGAATACTGTAGCAAAAGTTCTTCTTATTATATTAGTCGTTTTAGTCTTATTGCTTGTAGCGCTCTATTTTCTCGGCAAAAAATTGCAAAAAAAACAGGCAGAGCAACAAGCACAAATAGACGCAGCAAAACAGAGTGTTTCCATGCTGATCATCGATAAAAAGAAAATGAAGCTAAGTGAAGCGGGACTTCCCGCAGCGGTCCTAGAACAAGCGCCAAAGTATATGCGTCGCGCCAAACTGCCGATTGTAAAAGCAAAAATCGGGCCTCAGATTATGTCACTTATCTGCGACGCTGAAATCTTTGACAGCGTTCCCACAAAGAAGGAAGTCAAAGCGACAATAAGCGGCATTTATATTACCGATGTAAAAGGCATCAGAGGTTCTCTTGCAACAGCACCTACCAAGAAAAAGAGCAAATTCAAGACATGGGTTGCAAAGATGCAGGAAAAAGCAGGGGCAAATCCCATTAAATAAATAGCGTCGCTCGGCAGCGACGCATTAAGAGAATACGGTATAAAATCAAAGGATTTTATACCGTATTCTCCTTAAATGATTTACATTATCGCAACGATCTGTATTCAATCCTTAACATATCTTAGAAAAAATATTCTCTGATCTCACAATTTCGAATCCCAAACGCCGCATACTCCTCATTTGTCATATCATAAAAATAAGAATGCACGACTCTTGCAATACCGTTGTGTGCAACCAAAAGATAAGTTTTGTTCTCCGATTTACTCTTAATTTCGTCCAAAAGATTGTAAATCCGCTGCGCAAGATGAAGCATTGTTTCGCCGCCGCCAAAGTGATTGACAAAGCTTTTTTTCATCTCCTGAAACTCAGCTCCGTTTCTTGCGGTAGCTTCGTACTTTCCAAAGTTCTGTTCCATCAGGCGCTTCTCCTCATACGCGGGAATTCCTGTAATCTGTGATACTTCAAGCGCTGTATCTCTCGCCCGCATCAGTGGTGAATAAAGAATTTCATCAATCTGAAGCTTCTCCTCCAGTATCTTTTTTCCAAGCTCTTTCGCCTGCTGATGACCAAGCTCCGTGAGAGCAACGTCCGTTGCTCCACAGATTTTGTTTGCAACATTCCAAACAGTCTGCCCATGTCTTGTAAAATATAGATGCGCCATTTTCTTCCCTTTCATTAAATATCAATTGTTATTTATAGATCCAATTTTAAGTCATTCTCCTTAATCCAACCGATTTTGCGAAATCCTATTCCGATAACATACGTTATTATTGCTGGTAAAACAAAACTAACACAAATCAAACCTGCCCAATCACCAATTGTAACAGCCGCCTTTGTTCCTTCCGCAATATCGTTCAGCCACCCTGTATACACGCCAATTTGTCCTACAAGTCCACAGGTTCCCATTCCCGATGCGACTGCCGCACCGTTCATCTTTAGCTGAAACACACAAGTAGCAATCGGACCTACAATTGCAGACGCAATAATCGGCGGCAGCCAAATACGCGGCTTTTTCACAATATTTCCCATCTGCAGCATCGAGGTACCGATACCCTGTGCGAAAAATCCGCCCCAACCATTTTCCCGAAAACTCATCACCGCAAAACCGACCATTTGCGTACAACAGCCCGCAAGTGCTGCTCCTCCTGCAAGTCCCGTAAGGCTTAACGCTGCACAGATTGCCGCGCTACTGATCGGAAGCGTAAGTGCAATTCCGACAATCACTGAAATGATAATTCCCATTAAAAACGGCTGCAGTTCCGTTGCCCACATAATCGCCTTTCCGACCGCACTTGCCGCGCTTCCAATTGCCGGCGCACATACGGTAGCAAGAAGCNCTCCCACAACAATCGNAACAAGAGGTNTCACAATAATGTCAATTTTTGTTTCCTTTGAAACCGCCTTGCCAAACTCTGCGGCAATCACTGCAATAATCAGCACCGCAAGCGGGCCGCCCGCTCCGCCAAGCGTATTCGCGGCATGTCCCACTGCCGCAAGCGAAAATAATACCAGCGGTGGACAGTTCAATGAGTAGCCGATTGCAACCGCCATTGTTTCTCCCGTAACCGCTTTCGCATAGCCGCCGATTATTACAAGGAGCTCTATTCCAAGCCGCTCACCCAATGTCGCAATAATCGTTCCGATCAACAAAGATGCAAAAAGTCCCTGCGCCATCGCGCCAAGTGCGTCAATCCCGTACCGCTTTCCCGAAATAACAATATCCTTGCGTTTTAAAAATTGTTTTACTTTTTCCATACAAATCCTCCATATTCGGTTTCCTCTTTAAACCTCATCTGTCTTGTCATCTGTCTTGTCAGTTTTAGGCAGTATAACATAAGGATTCTTATATTGCAATCCATATGGAAAATTTACATCAATTTCTACAAATATATACAAATTATCAGCTATCTTTTGACTGAAATTGTCTATTTTTCGTTCCAATACCCTTTTGTTTTCAGTCGCTCTTCAATCCGCGCAAACACACCCTCATGATCTGCTTCAAGGGTATGAAAATGCGCACCGTTTGTCAACGACTTTAACGGCTGCGCATCACTTTTTGCAATTTTTTCTATAAATTCATCTACGTCTTGACGGCTGCGCAAAAATAAATCGACCGTAATCTGACCGTAAACCTCATGCTCCACCACAACATCAAGCATGCGTGCGCCGCTGTCCACAATCGTATACAGCTCGTCCTTCATCTGCTCATCCGTATGTTTCACCGATATCGCTCTTCGAAACGTTTTTCCCATCCCGGGCGGCTGATACAAGATATATCCCTTATTGGTGCTAAGAATATTTTTGTTATATGCCCGCAAAAGTGCGATATCCTGTACGATAACCTGTCTGCTCACTTTCAATTTCTTTGCAAGCGCTGCTCCGGAAAGAGGCTCTGCCGCGTCATTCAGCATTTCTACTATTTTTTCTCTTCTGCTGTCGCCCTCCATTACGGTTACCTCCATTTCCTCTATGCATTAAAAAACGCGTATATATTCTCGGCTACCTTCTCCGTTATCCCCGGCACCTCCGACAACTCTGAAACATTTGCCGCTTTCAGCTCCTCAATGGATTTAAAATATTTCATCAGCGCCTTTCTACGGCTTGGTCCGACGCCCGGTATCTCGTCAAGCACCGAATGCACCTGTGCCTTGCTCCGAAGAGAACGATGATACGTAATCGCAAAGCGATGCGCTTCGTCCTGAATACGCGTAATCAGCTTAAAGCCCTCACTGTTTCGGTCAATTGGCAGCTCCAGATTGTTAAAATACAGTCCCCTTGTGCGGTGGTTGTCGTCCTTTACCATGCCGCAAATAGGAATAGTAATCCCCAACTCGTCAAGCACCTGTTTTGCAACATTGACCTGTCCGCGTCCGCCGTCCATCAGCAGCAAATCGGGGAACTTCGTAAAACTGCCGAAACTCTCGTCAAAACCATTCTCGTCGTTTCCCTTTTCCCTTTTGATCTCCTCGCGCTCATCAAGCCCGTGCCGAAAACGTCTTGTGAGCACCTCATGCATGCACGCATAATCATCCGGTCCCGCTACTGTTTTCATGCGAAACTTTCGATAATCACTGCGTTTTGGCTTTCCTTTTTCATAGACCACCATGGAGCCAACATTTGCAAAACCGCTGGTATTGGAAATATCAAACGCCTCCATCCTTGTCAGCGGACCAATGCCTAAAATTTCCTCAATTTCCTTGACTGCGCCAATCGTTCTGCCCTCTTCACGCTTAATGCGTTCTCTGTCCTGACTTAGGACAAGCTGCGCGTTTCTTGCCGCCAGTTCCACAAGCCGCTCCTTCGAACCTCTTAACGGAACCCGCAAATGAACCTTGGCACCCTTTTTGTTCGTAAGCCACTGCCCGACAAGCTCCATATCCTCAATCGGCTGTTGCAGCATGATTTCCCGCGGAATAAAAGGCGTACCCGCATAGAACTGTTTCACAAAGCTTGTTAATATTTTGTCAGGCAGAGGTTCCTCAACCTGCATCATATAAAAATGCTCTCTGCCAATTAGCTTTCCATTCCTTAAGAAAAAGACCTGTACGACCGTCTCATTTCCGTCGATTGCAAGTGCAATAACATCTTTGTCCTCGCCGATGTTGTCAGACATGTTCTGCGTTTCGCTAACCTTTTTGACGCTCTCGATTAAATCGCGGTATCGAATAGCCTCCTCGAACTCCATGTTCTCAGAGGCATTCTGCATTTTCTCTTTTAATTCCTTGATAACCGGCTGATGCTTCCCATTTAAAAAATCAATCGCCTGTTGTATCAGGGCAGCATAATCCTCCTTGGAAATATACCCCTGACACGGTGCGCTGCATTGACCGATGTGATAATTCAGGCAGGGACGTTCCTTTCCGATATCCCGCGGAAGCCTTCGGTTGCATGTCTTTAATTTGTACAGCTTATTAATCAAATCAATGCTTTCCTTCACGCCGCCGTTGGTAAACGGACCAAAGTATTTCGCCTTGTCCTTTTTCATCTGCCGCACCAACATCACGCGCGGATAGTCCTCGCCCAAAGTTACCTTAATATAAGGATACGTCTTATCGTCCTTTAAGAGCGTGTTGTACTTTGGCGAATGCTCCTTAATCAAATTGTTCTCAAGCACAAGCGCCTCAAGCTCCGAATCCGTCACAATATACTCAAAGCGGGCAATCAGCGATACCATTTTATCAATCTGCGGACCTCTGCCGATGTTTCCCTTAAAATAGGAACGCACACGATTGTGGAGATTAATCGCCTTTCCCACATAGAGAATCGCATCGTCAGCGTCATGCATGATATAGACTCCCGGTTTATTCGGAAGCTTTTTTAATTCTTCTTTTACATCGAAATCCTGTGTTTGATTGTTATCTGTCTCCATTTACATTCCTGTCCCAAGCGGAGCCAAATTGTGACTTTTCGTCGCTTTCACCGTTTGTCTGATTTTTAACATTCCTTTCGTCGCCCTCCGACTGCTTTTGCGGCTCCTGTTCCTGTTCGCCGCGCTCGTCTGTAGACCCCGGATAAGGAAAAGCCTGACGCTGTGGCTCATAGTTTCTAAGCAACTCCGGACTTGGCACTCTTTCCTCATCGTTATGCTCATTGCTGCCGAGCAATTCCTCATCGGAATGTTCCGGCTTTTTCTCCTCCGAATCGGACGCGTCCGCATCTTTCTTGGCCTTCTCGTCCTTCTCCTCAGGCTCCGGCAAACCTTTTTCCTCACGATAAATCTTCATGAACTCCTTGCCCGTAATCGTTTCCTTCTCGATTAAATACGCCGCAATTTTGTCCATAATTTCCTTATTCTCACGCAGCATCGCAAGCGCCTCATCATAAGCGCTCTTGAGCATCTTCATCACTTCTTCATCAATCTCCGCAGCAGTATTTTCCGCGCAGTTGAGCGTACTTGTACTGTCCAAATACTGACTCTCAACCGTTGCAAGTCCCATCAGTCCGAATCGGTCGCTCATACCGTAGCGCGTCACCATCGAGCGCGCAATGTTGGTAGCACGTTCAATATCGTTTGCCGCACCTGTTGTAACCGTGTCAAACATAATCTCCTCCGCGGCACGTCCGCCCAGAAGTCCGACAATCATATCGTGCAGCTCCGCCTTGGAATTCAGATATTTTTCATCCTCGGGTACATGCATAACATAGCCGAGCGCACCCATCGTACGCGGCACAATCGTAATTTTCTGCACTGGCTCCGAGTTCTTTTGCAACGCACTAATCAGCGCATGTCCCACCTCGTGGTAAGAAACAATCTTTCGCTCCTCCTTGCTCATGATGCGGTCTTTTTTCTCCTTGCCCACAAGCACGACTTCCACAGCATTGAACAAATCCTTCTGACTCACAAATTCTCTGCCCTCTTTTACTGCATTAATTGCCGCCTCGTTAATCATGTTTGCAAGATCCGCACCCACGGCTCCACTTGTCGCAAGCGCAATTTCATTCAAGTCAACCGTTTCGTCCATCAGCACGTCTTTTGCATGCACTTTTAGAATATTCACACGTCCCTTTAAATCAGGTTTATCCACAATAATCCGTCTGTCAAAACGTCCCGGACGCAGCAACGCCTTGTCCAAAATCTCAGGGCGATTCGTTGCCGCTAATATAATGACACCCTTTTTGCCGTCAAAACCATCCATCTCCGACAACAGCTGGTTTAACGTCTGCTCACGCTCCTCGTTTCCGCCGCCGTACTTCGAATCACGGCTTCTTCCGATTGCGTCAATCTCATCGATAAACACAATACACGGTGCATTTTTCTCCGCCTCTTTAAACAAATCACGCACACGCGACGCACCCACACCGACGTAAAGTTCGATAAAATCAGAACCTACAAGCGAGAAAAACGGCACATGCGCCTCTCCTGCCACTGCCTTTGCAAGCATGGTCTTACCTGTTCCGGGAGGTCCCACAAGAAGTGCACCTTTCGGCAGCTTTGCACCAATTTTTGCGTATTTTCCGGGATTGTGCAAAAAGTCAACTACCTCCTGCAGCGACTCCTTCGCCTCATCTTCTCCTGCGACGTCTTTAAACGTAATTCCCGTTTCTTTCTGCACATACACTTTCGCGTTGCTCTTTCCGATGCTGAACGCTCCGCCACCGCCGGAAGCTCTTTTCATAATCATGCTTAAAAAAGCACATATAATTAAGGTAGGAACACCATAATACAAAATTGCCATAATGATCCCCGAACGGTCGGGAAGCGCTCCTTTGATCTGAACATCCGCTTTCAAAAGCCGTTTTGTCAGTGTATCGTCATCCTCAACTTTTCCCGTCAAATACGTAATCGTCGGCTGATAATAAGAAAAAATCTTATCACTTGACTCCTTTTCCTTGGGCGTAATCACAAGCTGGCTTGTTTCAATTTTTACGCTCTCAATAGAGCCTTCCTCAACCATTTGAAGAAATTCATTGTACGTAATCTCTTTATTCGTCGCGCCCGTCACGTACTTTGTGATATAACTTACCAAAAAGAGCGAAAGCATGATTGCGATCAGCATCATAATTGCACTCTGTTTTTTGGGATCCCTTCCGTTATTTCCACCGCCGTTCCCGTTTCCATGACCGCCGTTGCTGTCATGATTGTTGTACTGATTATTGTCCATAGTATTCTATTAATTATCCTTTCATATTTGTTCTTCTCTATATTGAATATTTTTAACAAATCAAGTATAATTATAAAGATAATCCATTTATAAATCAATAATTTCTTTATGAAATAAAACTAAAGTATCTGAAAGAAAGGACGAAACCGAATATTATGCCTGTTAAATATGTATTTGTAACCGGCGGCGTCGTATCAGGACTCGGAAAAGGAATCACTGCTGCATCGCTTGGCCGGCTTTTAAAGTCAAGGGGCTACAAAGTCACCATGCAAAAATTTGATCCCTACATCAACATTGATCCCGGCACTATGAATCCGATTCAACACGGGGAAGTTTTTGTCACGGACGACGGCGCGGAAACAGACCTTGATTTAGGGCACTACGAGCGTTTTATCGATGAGAGCCTTGATAAAAATTCCAATGTCACGACCGGAAAGGTTTACTGGAGTGTTCTGCAAAAGGAGCGGCGCGGCGATTACGGCGGCGGTACGGTTCAGGTGATTCCGCACATTACGAATGAGATTAAGAGCCGCTTTTACCGAAATTTCACAGATCCCGATATGCGGATTGCGATTATTGAGGTCGGCGGGACGGTCGGCGATATCGAGAGTCAGCCGTTTTTGGAGTCGATTCGACAGTTCCAACATGAGGTTGGACATGAGAACGCGATTTTAATCCATGTGACGCTGATTCCTTATTTGAGTGCCTCTCAAGAGATGAAAACAAAACCGACACAGGCAAGTGTTAAGGAGCTTCAAGGAATGGGAATCCAGCCGGATATCATTGTTTGCAGAAGCGAACATACGCTCGATCATGGAATCAAAGATAAAATCGCGCTGTTTTGTAATGTACCGACTTCCCATGTGTTGCAAAATCTTGACGTAGAATACCTCTATGAGGCGCCCCTTGCGATGGAGCGGGAGCACTTGGCGGAGGTTGCGTGTGAATGTCTGCACTTAAAGTGTCCGGAACCCGACTTGGAGGAATGGACAAAGATGGTGTCCGATTTAAAGGCGCCCACACAGGAGGTTAATATCGCACTGGTCGGAAAATATACACAGCTGCATGACGCATATATTAGCGTTGTGGAGGCATTAAAGCACGGCGGTATCCCGCAGCACGCTACGGTCAATATCAAGTGGGTTGACTCAGAGCAGGTCAATGCAGAAAATGTCACTTCTATTTTAGGTGATGTCGACGGACTTCTTGTACCCGGCGGATTTGGCGACAGGGGAATTGAGGGTATGATTGACGCCATTCGGTATGCAAGGGAAAACAATATTCCGTTCCTCGGGTTGTGCCTTGGTATGCAGCTTTCGATTGTAGAGTATGCAAGAAATATACTGGGTTACAACGATGCACACAGCATCGAGCTTGATCCCAACACACTCCATCCGGTTATCGCACTGATGCCGGATCAGAACGGTGTGGAGGATATCGGCGGTACTTTAAGGCTCGGTTCGTATGAGTGCCATCTTGATACGACCTCAAAGGCGTACAAACTTTACGGCAATGAAGTGATTCACGAGCGTCATAGACACCGTTATGAAGTCAACAACGATTACCGAAGCGCGCTTTCCGAAAAAGGTATGCTTTTATCAGGGCTTTCTCCCGACGGACGAATTGTGGAGATGATCGAGATTCCATCGCACCCGTTCTTCCTCGCAACACAGGCGCATCCGGAATTAAAGAGCAGACCAAACAGACCGCATCCGCTGTTTAAAGGGTTGGTGGAAGCCGCTATTACTTACAAAAACAAATAAATAGAAATTGAAAACAACACAAAAGCTGCGCATTTGTTTCTGCGCAGCTTATTTGTTTTCTCAATATTCTTCTTCCTCTTCCTTTTCCGCGATATCACTAACCGGCTTTTCCAGTCCTTCAATCACGATATTGTTCTTTTGTGCATAATCCCATAATGCAGCATGAATCGCCTCCTCCGCAAGCAGCGAACAATGCACCTTTACAGGCGGCAGTCCATCCAACGCTTCCATAACTGCCTTATTGGTGACTGTTAATGCCTCCTGTACTGTTTTTCCCTTTACTAACTCTGTCGCCATACTGCTTGTCGCCACTGCCGCGCCGCAGCCAAAGGTCTTGAATTTTACGTCCCTGATTACACCTTGCTCGTCAATGTCAAAATACATTCTCATAATATCACCGCATTTCGCATTTCCGACCGTTCCTACACCGCTCGCGTTTTCAATTTCTCCTACATTTCTCGGATTGTTAAAATGATCCATCACTTTCTCACTGTACATTGAATTTTCTCCTCCTTGCCTTCTTACTCTGTATCTTTTTGCGCGCGGGCAAAATCCTCATACAAAGGTGACATATCACGCAGTCGTTTAATAATTTTCTTTAATTCGTCCACTACAAAATCAATTTCTTCCATCGTCGTTTCCTCTGACAATGTAATCCGCAGCGAACCGTGCGCAATCTCATGGGGAAGTCCAATCGCCAACAGTACATGCGACGGATTAAGCGCCCCCGATGTACACGCAGAACCGCTCGACGCATAAATTCCAAGCTGGTCAAGCAAAATTAACATTGATTCGCCCTCGATAAACCGAAAACAAAAATTCGCGTTATTCGGCAGCCTGTCCGTTTTGTGCCCGTTTAATCGTACGTGCGGAATTTCGTCTAAAATACGCGCAATCAAATGGTCACGAACTTTGATTTCCTGGCGACTTCTTTCTTCTATTGTTTCCCCGGCAATCTCCGCCGCCTTTCCAAAGCCCACAATGCCGGGTACATTTAAAGTACCTGCCCTTCTACTGCGCTCCTGTGCTCCGCCATGGATAAACGAGCGGATTTTCACGCCCTTGCGAATATACATCATGCCAATTCCCTTGGGGCCATTCAACTTGTGCCCGCTCGCAGAAAGCATATCAATATTCATTTCGTCTACCGAAATCGGAATATGTCCGTATGCCTGCACCGCATCGGTGTGAAACAACACACTGTGCTCACGCGCAATTTTTCCGATTTCTGCAATCGGTTCAATCGTTCCAATTTCGTTATTTGCCATCATAATAGAGATTAAAATGGTATCAGGACGGATTGCCGCTTTTAACGCCTCAAGCGAAATCTTCCCGTTCTCGTCCACATCAAGATAAGTCACTTCGTACCCCTGTTTCTCTAAAAATTCGCAAGTGTGCAAAACGGCATGATGCTCTATTTTGCTAGTAATAATGTGCTTTCCCTTTTCCGCATATGCCTGTGCCGTCGCAATCAGCGCCCAGTTATCCGATTCACTTCCTCCGCCCGTAAAATAGATTTCCTCGGATTTTGCACCGATTAATTCCGCTGCCTGCTGCCTTGCCTTATCAACCGCCTTTCTCGCCTCGGATGCAAAGGTATAGACTGCCGACGGATTGCCGTAGGTCTGTCTGAAAAACGGCAGCATCTCATCAAGCACTGCCTCACTCACTGGTGTCGTTGCCGCGTTATCTAAATAAATCATATTAATAACCATGCTCCTTTCTCATAGATAATTATTTATACTTTTCCTATTCGTTTACTATGTTTATGTTTCACATTATATCACTTATCCAATTTCTGTCAATAGTTTTTGTTCGTTTTAACTAACGCTTCTAAACAATCGGAAACTGCATTTTATCTTACAAAATCCACCGTATATTTTCCCTCTTGCCAAGTAATCGACAAGGGTATCAAATCATACTCCGTAATGCTATACCCCACACTTGTAAGTGACACCGTGAACGTCGCCATTCCACCCTTCACACACGATTTCTCGGGCTGTGCGCTGATAAAATTGCCAAGCGAATAGTACACGAGCATACCATGACCACTGTCGTCCGTCAAAACCTCGTACGGCTGCAATATATGTGGGTGTGTCCCAATTAGGATATCCACCCCGCTGTCTAAAAATACCTGTGTCCATTTTTTCTGAAAATCATCCGGCTCCTCGATATACTCCGTACCCCAGTGTGCAAAAACAATCACAAAATCAGCAGCATTTTTTGCCTCTGCAATATCACCGCGGATTTTTTCTTCATTATCCAGCAAATGCACCATATACGGATTTTCGTCAGGGATTGGAAGCCCGTTCGTGCCATAAGTGTAATTGAGCATTGCAAAGCGGATACCATTACGTGTGATGATTTGATAAGGCTGATACTCCTCTTCCTCCTCGGACTGAATACCAAGACAAGTCACGCCATTGTTATCAAAGAATGTTTTCGTAAAGCTTACTCCCTCTGCCCCCCTGTCAAGAGCATGGTTTGTTGCACACGTCACCACATCAAAGTCCGCATTCACAATCGCCTCTCCAACTTGAACAGGTGTTCCAAATCTAGGATAATCGCTATACATGGAAGGCTGATTCGTAAGTGGCGTTTCCTGATTAATAATAGCAACATCGCTGTCCGCAATCACATCTTTTACATTCTCAAATAAGAAGTCAAAATCTCCGCCATTGTTCAAACCATAGCGGTAAATCGGCTCATGCGCCAAAAGATCACCAAACGCGACAAAGGAAATATCGGTATCTTCCATCGTAAATCCCCACGAATCCCATACCCAGCTGCTAACCGAGCCCTCCAAATCTGTCAGCCAAAGGCGGCTATACGGCGCACTCTTTTGATTCGAAGCAAGATCCAACACGTCCTGTCCGATATAAGAGGACAGCCATTTCGGTTTCACTTCGTCAGATGTGTATTCATACACAAAAATGTGCTGTGACCAGCTCCGCTCATCCTGTTCCACCCAGATCGGTCTTGCTTTCCCGAAACGTCCCTTTTTCCAGCAAAGCAACACAAGCTCATCCTGACCGTCGTTATCTGCATCACAGGACAACGCCTTCTGCACCTTAACACCATCTGGCGAAGTCCAAATAATATTATCCTCATAAGCAACGCTAACGGACTTCTTTGACAGTATAAGTCTATATTTCCCTGATGCATCATATCCGGCACTGTTTTCCCACGAAATCCACCGCGGCAGAAAAGCGCCGCTATTCCACAATAAAAACAGAATCACAGCGGCGCTTGTCAATGCCATCGTTAATATAAGGATCTTTCTCCAAAATCGTTTTAAAAATTCTTTCAAGGTTTTATTCCCATGCATACTTATATCTGTAGCTTCTCGTCCAGTCCGGTTTTTCTATCGACGAATCTCTCTCATAATTTCCTTCTTCATTCGCGTGTATTCCAAGCATCTGCTGCCACTTGGAATCGGTCAGACGATCATCAATCGGCCACGCAAACTGATAGAAAGAATAGACGCTTCCCTTCGCAAGCTTGATCTTGCCGTCCACCCTTATGACAACAAAGATTGTGGACGGATCACCCGTTCCCACTTCCAAAACACTTCCCGAATCAGGATCTGTCGCAATATCCGCAATAATCGCAGCCGGACACTCCTGTGTGGCGATATACTCCTCGTCGCCTTCTTCCTTTACCGCCTCATACCAAAAATGCTCGATATTCCCACCATAGCTTCTGATAAACTCATACTCGTCATCGGTCAGCAGCTCGTCTTGAAGCTCCTTATTGGAAATGGTATACAGCTGATTTGCAATCTGCACAAGGCGCGAAAGATTTTCCTCCTGCTCTGCGGAAAGCATTCCATATTGCTTTAACCCTTGTGCCGTCATATCCGCAAGACTCATAAAACGCGCGTAAACAAGCGGCTCCGGCTCAACATAGCCTCTGTCGTCCGGCTCATCGTCATATCCGCCGCCCATTTCAGCAATCACCTGTTTTGAGTAGAGAATTGTGTCATGCTTTAATTCTGCAAAACTGCCCGCAAAACACTCCATGCTCTTCTTCGTCCACTCTTCGTTCTGCATAAATACCGGATAGCCCTCGCCCTTCTCGGCAAGCAGCGGACGCAGCGTGTGCAGCCAACCGGCATACAGACTTGCCGCCCACAATTCGTCGTTTTCCGCTGCAAGTCCTGTTCGCAGTTTCTCCATATTTTCCGTATAATGTTCGTAGTCCTCCACACCGCTTTCCTTTAAAATTGAAAGCGCCGTATCACTGCCAAGCGCCGCCAAGACATCCAGCACATCGGGAAGCATACGCTTTTCCCCCGCGCTGTTTCTGTCCACATTCCTGTAAATCAGGTTTTGCATAATCTCCCCGTCAATCGTAAACCGCTGACCCATAAAGCGAAAACCGGGGATTACGTTACTGTCCTCCCACTCATAAATCGGAATCGAATTAATCTTCGGTGCGGGCAAATCTGCCGTCTTTTCATAGAACTGCGAAAAAGCGTCCTGCGTTCCAATCAAGTTCGCTGTTCTGATTGTGTCCCCGTATACTTCACTGATTAACGGCGCGTATTCGCAAACGCCCAAGTCATCGCTTGCACCCGCAAAAAACGCTGTTACGCTATAAATTGCGCCCCACAGGGCGGTTGCCTCCTCATCGTCCGCAAGCGCTTTCGTGATCAAAAACGCGCTTCTGACATGATCTTCACTGTCCTGTTGAAAATGGATCCTGCCATACCACATCATCGCCTTGAAATACCGCTCCAGTTTCTCATCGCCCTCATAGTAGCCGCGCGGCACATACTGCGAATAATCCTCCTCATCATTCCGAATCTCCGATATGTCTATCCCTTCCGCTTTTTGGATTTTGTCAAATTCGCTTAGCACGATGTCCGCAACGTCGGGTGAAACCTCTGTGCTGTCATCCAACAGTTTCCTGCCAATCGTAAAAAATGCGACATTGCGCTTTGCCGCGCTCTCCCATTCACTTCCCTTTAACGCCTCATACTGTGCGAGGCTGTTTTCGAGCATTTTACCGCTCAACTTTACAAGACTGTCGAAAAGATAATCACGTTCGATATTTTTCAGTAAATAACTGAAATACAAATGGTAAGTGTGCATTAGTGAGTCCACAGTCACAAAACTGGGAATCAAATCATAGCGATTATTTTCATAAACCTCGAAAAACTCATTTCCCGCATTCCCCGCCACAACAAAACCATTCTGCGCCAGCTTTTGGACGAATTCAGGATTGTCCTCACCGATGTAAAATTGCCCCAAATTCTCAATATTGCTCAAATCCGGCTCCACGCTGTACTGTGCTACCTGCGGCGTAATATTCTCCGACACGCTCTGCGGCAGACTGCCAATCAACATAGGACGTCGTCCCATATATAGATTCAATGAAACCTCTGTCGTATCTGATGATGTGTCGGTTTTTTGCTGTGTTTCTTCCGTTGTAGAAATTTCACTGCTCTGCTGTGACTGCGCTGTGGGAATCTTGTTTTCGTTTCGCTGCGCAGGCGCAGTGCATCCGCCAAGCAGGCTGACTGCCAGTATGATTGCTGTTATTTTTTTACACTTTCCTTTCTTTCTGAACATATGTTCCGTACCTCCCCATATTCTTACGCTGCTAATTCCGTTTCAGTATAGCAGTGTCCCAGTTTATTTGCAATATACAGTCTTTTTCTATTTCGTTCTAAAAGCGCTCGCGTTGTTATTTCCACTCTTTCCAGATTTCCGGCCGATAACCGACCGTTGCCTGTTTTCCGTTCCTTACAATCGGGGTTTTCAAAACCTTCTGGTTTTCGAGTATTTTTTCGTCTTTATCCTCATCTGAAATATATTTTATCAGCGCAAGCGTGTCTTTATCTTTGCAGTTTTCATCAAGAAGATTTTCAATGCCGCCCACTGCTTGTTTTACGCTTGTATACTCGCCTTTGCTCATGCCTTTTTCCTTCATGTCAATAAACTGGTACTTGATTCCGCGTTCCTTAAAGTACCTCATGGCTTTTTTTGTGTCGAAACACTTATTTGTTCCAAATATCTGTATATTCATAATCTCACCCAGTTTCTTTATATATAATTTTTAAATTCATTATAGCAAATATAATGATTTAACAAAATAAATTTTTAGTTTAATAATTTTTGGATTTTAACGCATAATCTTGCATCCTTTCTATTTTATTTGTCTTTTTTCGCATCACATAGTATAATGTTATTAGAATTAAGTTAAAATATTGATATGAAAGGAGTTTTTTATGCCAACACTGATTAAACCATCCGCTGCTATCCGCCAAAACTATACTGAAATCGCAAATTTATGCAAAGAAACCGGCGAACCTGTCTTCCTGACAAAAAACGGTGAAGGGGATTTGGTTGTTATGGATATTGCCGCATATGACCAGCGCGAAAAACAACTGGAACTAAGGGAAAAACTGGTTGAGATTGAAGAATTGAGAAGAGCCGGCGCACAGGACATTCCAGCCCACACAGCATCTGCCAATCTCCGTTCCCTGCTGAAGGAGAATTCCCATGTATAAGGTTGATGTTTCTCCTGCCGCTAATGCCGTTTTGGAAGAATACAGTTTCCGATGCGCTAACGACAATGGCGTAGAATGCGCACTTCGTCTTTTGGATGCTTTCGATAGCAAAGTAAATTATCTTGAAACGACCCCCATGATCGGCTGCGCGAGATTAAAATATATCCCTTCCAAATACCGTGTGATTACATTTTGGCCTCATCTCTGGCTAATATTTCAGGTAAAGGAAACGGAACAGTGCGTAAAAATTGAATATATCATTGATGATCGACAAAACTATGGTTCCTTTTTAAAATAGCAGGAATAGAAAGGGAAAAATGATGCGAACAATTGCTATAACAAAAAAATGTCTGGAATGTGAGAAAAACCTTATTTTATCATCCGTTGAAAAAGAAGATAAGGTTTTGTTCTTTGACAATGAGAAAGAGCTCCTCAAAAGCGAGAATTATGCAAATATAGAAATTGTATTTGGTGAGCCGGAACATAGTACGATTCATTTTATGAAAAATCTTAGATGGATTCAAATGACTTGGGCAGGCGCCAATAAATACACTTCTGCTGCGGATTTTCCTGATCATATTATTCTTACCGGCGCCTCAGGCGCTTTTGGAAGTGTTATTTCCGAATATATTGTTTCCGGAATTCTTGCATTATATAAAAATCTGTTCTCATATCGTGCACAAATGAAACGTGGTGGTTGGAATCAAATTGAGGATGATGATACATTAGAGGGAAAAAGAGCGCTCATTTTAGGAACAGGAAATATCGGACAGGAAACCGCAAAAAAACTTAACTGTTTTGGAGCTTATACTGTTGGAATATGTCGTACTCCCGGCAATAAGCATCTGCCTTTTGATGAAATATATACAATAGACCGTGTTGATACGCAATTGCAAAGTTCTGATGTGGTTATTATCGCGCTTCCGGGTACAGCGGAAACGGAGGGAATGTTTGACGCAGAAAGAATCAAAAAGATGAAAGCAAACGCCATATTCGTAAATGTTGGACGTGGATTTATTGTGAATACGAACGAATTAACAAATGCGCTGCAGAAAGGATTCCTCAGAGGTGCAGTTCTTGATGTTACAGATCCTGAACCTTTACCCGAAAATCATCCTCTCAGATATATGGAAAATGTGATATTAACTCCGCATATCTCAGGAATAAGCTGGGGAGAAAATCAGTTTACAAGAAAGAGGATTTTAGATATATTCTGTGAAAATTTGAAGCGAGATAAAAATAATAAGCCTAAAAAGAATATGATTGATTTCAGTAAAGGGTATTAATTTATAAGCCTTTCCACTGATACAATCTAATCAATCCCAGAGCACATCTGCTTTCTTCCTTGGAACTGTACGCTGGTATTTTACCTTGGGATAGCCTATTACCAGCACAGCCCATACCCTGTACCCCTCTTTAAGTCCAAGATACTCCCGCCGCTCTGCCTGTGTTAGAATTTTTGGGGAGGAATACCGCTTTCACACGGAACTCCGGACTGGCATTTTCCGCAGCCATATCGTACACGCTGATTTGAACCATGGGGAGGAAGTTTGCTTCCTGACACATAAGGTCCACAGATTAGCTGATCTTTTCCCAGTGCGCAGCCCCTTGCCTGATCTATTGCGCTAACGGGACATTTCATCATACAGGCGCCGCACATAGTGCAATATTCAAATGGTTCGCTATATGGACGAATGTCTGCATCAAATTCTGCGTTTGTTATAACACTGCCAAAGCGTCCCGCCATACCTTTTTGGGTAATCAGTCCCTTTGAAAGTCCAAATGTTCCAAGTCCTGCTGTGTACGCAGCGTGACGCTCCGACCATGTCGAAATATAGGGAGTTATCATGTGTAATTTTCCCGATGTCGTAGGACATATCGTTTCAAAGCCTTCATTTTCCAAAATTGATTGGATATAATCCGTAATTTTATTAAGAAATATTTGGCCTTCTATTCTCGCATGAAGCCATTCAGCGCTGCATCTTTGAGGAATACCAGATTCATAAGGCTCATCAATTTTATTTCTATTTGAATTTTTAATTTCTTTTGTAAATGGGAGAAATAAACTGATTACTGTTTTTGAGCCGGGAAGCCATTCCAACGGTGTCATATATTCCGGATGTATGATTCCTTTCTTTTTAAATTCAGTAATAAAAAGTTCATCATCGGCACGTGCAAACCCTACAAGAGGCGCTTCATAGATTTTCATTCCTGCGAGATTTGGATATATTGCGTCTTCATCTGACACAAAATTATCTTCACTTTTTTCCACAAAATTTACAATCTTCTTAATGAATTCTTCTTTTTGCACCTTTACACCTCTCCATACATTACAATTTAGCAGTAAATTTTTACAGCCATATTCTGCTACCAAATTATAGCAGAATATGGCTGTTTTTTCAATCAGAAGCGATCCATGGTTCCACACCGTTGCGGAAGGTGAAAACCCCCTGCCGTCCGAACAGACCGTTGCGTAATCCACAAGCCTATGTAACAGCTAATCTATTCATCCACAACAACCTCTGAATTTTTCAGCACGATCCCGTACAAGCTGCTGGCAATAAGATAATTTCCCCGGCACACAACGTGATCACCGACGGACACCTTGTCGTAAATCTCATCCGAGTTAAACACACAGAGAACATAACATTTCCCGCTCACCTCATCCGAAAGCTCAATGGAAGGCTTGTTATGTACATCCGGTCCAACCTTAGTTGCAATGCCCGATACCTCAAAACGGTAATAAGCGTACTTTTCCTCAGACACTTTCAGATCCTCATCAAAAGAGAAATACAATTCCTTTGCATCGATCGGTGCGGTTTGTTCAAGAAGCGGGGATTCTTCGAATTCCAGCTGATACATT
>JAAVAF010000032.1 GCA_014804225.1 Lachnospiraceae bacterium | reverse complement strand
TAGATATCTTCATTTTTTTATCCAATTTTTTCATATACGAAATACAATTGGAGAAAATAATAGTGCTAAATATACAATAAATTGGCAAAATCACGCTTCAAAAAAGGAATATTTGCACAAACCCAAGTGGTGCGTGCTCGAGCAAAATAAAAACGCACCAAATTTTCGGTGCGCTTCTCGATATTTTAAATTTATTATTTGTTAAATCCATGTTTATACAACATCCATATAATCATCCAACTTTATACAATAATTTCCCTTTCTCTACTCCTATCAATAACAACTCCAAAGTTTGCGGATTCGTATTTCTGTATTTTAAATGATAAAATATCTGCTCCACTGATTTCTCTACTTTTTCGATGTCTTCTTTTGCATACTTCATATCGAAAGCAAAGCATCCGGATGCCTGCAAAAGCAGTGATAAGGCAAACTGTTCATTCACATAAATATATTGTGTTCCTGCTCCCTCTATCATCTGAAACGGTTTTCTTTTTAAACACCATGAAGCTGTGTATGCCATTAACTTAACATAATTCACAAGCTCTATATCATGAAAATATTTTAATCTTGCGATGTCTACCAAAATATCAATCAGGCAGTATTCAAATATAGAATCATCGAAATATACTTTTCCTTTCAACTTTTGCTCGTTATAAAAATCTTCTGCCATCTGGTGAATCAATAAACTGACGTTATATATGTATTCGTCCGAAAACGTATTGCTTAATTCATCTTTCAGTGTTTTATAAAATTCATCCTCCATCGGATCTGCCTCTTTTCCTATATGTTTTTCAAGATATCTTTCAATACTTCCGATGCACTTACCAATTCTTTATACTTCTGTGCCTTTTTAATTTTGCCGATGATATTTGCTTTCGCTTCACTATCATCGCACTTTTGTATTTGTTCCAAAATATAGTGATACACTTCATTTTCGTCCAATACGCCTTCTTCCTTTGCACGCTCAAATTCTTTTAAATATGCATGTAAGAAGGTTCCCATCTCATCCGCCATACCTGCCGCGCGATTCATGATTTCCAAATAGGAACCGATCATCTCATTGGACAAATTGTAAGGATATCGTAGTCTATGGTCAATTTCACTCCACGCTTCCTCGAACAATGTCCGAACCTGCACTTCTATGCACAGACCGGTTTTTCTGTCCTTAATCAGATAGTGGACGGATCGATAAGGCTTTTCCTCAACAATTCTGACTTTTCCCTCATACAGGTTTGTGTTATCGCCTTTGCGGATATATGCAAACGGCTCTTCCGCCAGATCGTCAGCATAATTTTCCATCAGATAATCATGGATTCCCAACCAATCTTCTTTAAATAGGAGAAGTATCCTAATTCCCATTAAATCCGTAATACACTCCGCATAGTTTTTGCATGATATTGCTTTTCCCTGCTTTAGATACTTGGGATTTTTTCTAATGATCTTTTCGATCAGATGGGTATCGTCTTTTACCCTATAACCCAAAGAATGAACATAGGCACACTGCTGTATTTTTTCAACATAATTTCGTACAGTTGCCGCATGTTCATCCTTTTTCTTTTTATAATCTTCCGCTATCAGCTCTAATTCATCCCATGATATCATGGAAGCCCGGAATTGCTCTTGTGATAAGTTAAATTGTTTTAAAAATGCTTTTTGCTCATCCGCGGTTTTTAACATTATTTTTTCCTATTCTTTTTCTTTTTGTGTCGTTCTTTCGATAATCCCCGATTTCAGCAAATTGACATACGAAGAAAGCTGCTCGGCAATAAACGCAGCATCTATTTCCGGTCCTTTATTTGGCTGATTATCTTTTACAAAACCATCTGATTTTAATTTGTTCATAAAATTATCTGCAAATACGTTTGCTTTCGTCATTGTACATCACCCCTTTTAACTCCGACATAATCAAACTGCATCTTTAAGTCAAACATTTATCAATGTTTGACTATATAATATATGTGTATATGTTATCACATTTTCGTACATCTATGCAAGAAATTATTGTAATATTTTCGCACACTTTGTTATTTTTTTAATACGCTCTTCCCCAATAAACCATCTTCTTCGCAGACTTTCCACAGCATACACATTTATCACTCAGCTGCTCCTGTTCAAACGGCATACAGCGGCTGGTGGCTGCAAGTTCTTCTTTAATCTTTTCCTCGCACTCCAGTTCACCGCACCACATTGCTTTCACGAAGCCGGGCTTGTTGTTGATTGTATCACAGAACTCGTCCCATGATACCGCGCTATAGATATGCGACTCTAAATGTGCCTTTGCCGCTTCGTACATATCGTTCTGAATAGTTTCTAATAACTCTGCTGCCTTTGTCTCAATATCGTCAAGTGCAACTTCGATCTTCTCTCTCGTGTCGCGGCGCACGAAAACGCACTTGTTATTCTCGATATCCTTTGGTCCGATTTCGATGCGGAACGGCACGCCGCGCATCTCGCACTCGCTGAACTTCCAACCCGGGCTCTTGTCCGTATCGTCGACTTTCACGCGGAAACCGTTCTTTAACAGACGATCGCGCAGTTCATATGCTTTATCAAGCACGCCCTCTTCTTTCTGGCGTATCGGCACAATTGTAATCTGGGTGGGTGCGATTTTAGGTGGTATTTTGAGTCCCGAATCGTCACCGTGTACCATGATGATGGCACCGATAATACGCGTTGAGAGTCCCCATGAAGTCTGGTGACAATATTTTAAGGTGTTGTCTTTGTCCGTATACTGAATTTCAAACGCCTTTGCAAAGCCGTCGCCGAAGTTATGGCTTGTGCCGGACTGGAGCGCTTTTCCGTCGTGCATGAGCGCTTCGATGGTATAGGTAGACTCCGCACCTGCAAACTTCTCCTTCTCCGTTTTCTGACCTTTGACTACGGGAATTGCAAGCACTTCCTTCACAAAGTCGGCGTATACATTGAGCATCTGAATCGTACGCGCTTGCGCGTCCTCGGCGGTCGCATGAACGGTATGTCCTTCCTGCCATAAAAACTCGCGGCTTCTAAGGAAGGGACGCGTGGTCTTTTCCCAGCGCACAACAGAGCACCACTGATTGTATACTTTGGGCAAATCCCTGTAGGACTGCACTTCATTTTTATAGAAATCACAGAACAGCGTTTCCGATGTCGGACGCACACAGAGACGCTCCTGAAGCGGTTCTAAGCCGCCGTGTGTTACCCAAGCCACTTCGGGTGCAAAACCCTCTACGTGGTCTTTTTCTTTCTCTAAGAGGCTCTCCGGGATGAACATGGGCATATACACGTTCTCGACGCCTGTTTCCTTGAACCTTGCGTCAAGCTGCTGCTGTATCTGCTCCCACAATGCGTAGCCTGCGGGCTTTATAATCATGCAGCCTTTGACGCTGGAATAGTCGCAAAGCTCTGCTTTTTTTACGATGTCCGTATACCACTGTGCGAAATCTTCCTCCATTGAGGTTATCGCTTCTACAAGTTTTTTATCGTTTGCCATTTTTTTCACAATCTCCTTCTTTATTGTTCTGTTATTTTATTCACTTTTCAGCGGCGGCTGCTGATAAAGCTTTCGATTGATTTCATTTTTTAAAATTTCAATTTCGGCCTGAGCAGCTTCCTGTCCGCCACTTTTTAAATGACGTTCTATTCGTTCCACAATAGACAGCTGGTCAAAAAGATTTGCGTTTAATTCTTTTTCATTTATCGGCATACCGTTTCACCTCCTTAAAAATGGCACGTTTTATTCCGCAACTGACCGTCCTGTAAGTATTCTCCTTATTTCCGCTTTTACAAAAATCGGCTTGTACGGCCGCACAATGTAACCTGCCGCACCTTCTTTTCGGCAGCGCGCGATGACACTCTTGTCATTTGTATCAATCTCAAACAAAATTGGCACACTATCGCCTGTGATGCCGCGCAATTTTTCCGCTG
Source organism: Lachnospiraceae bacterium (assembly GCA_014804225.1). GTDB lineage: Bacteria > Bacillota > Clostridia > Lachnospirales > Lachnospiraceae > COE1. Next base: position 9,755 of record JAAVAF010000032.1, on the reverse strand, counting down.
CCTCAAAACCGTTTATCCGCGGCATATTCAGCTCTAAGATAATCAGATCCGGCTCCGTATTGCGCTTGAGATACATAAATGCCTGATCGACAGACGTAAAGAGCTGCAAATCATACATGTTATGTAAAAAGCCGCGCATCGACTGCAGGTGGATTAACATACTGTCAATAATCATAATGCGGTAGCGGCGCACGGGCATCAGCATTTTCTTTCGGTCCGCCTCACCTGTTACGGGGTCAAGTACCGTCTCATTGCTTTCGTGCAGAATAGTCACGTTAAAATTGTCATGCTCCTGAAGGTCGAGCGTCGTGCCGTCAAGCATACGCAGAAGCGGTCTTAGATTTCTTGTACCCGCATTTTCCACGATAATTGCAGATCTGCCGTCAGACAGGCTTACTTCCGTTCCCTTCGGGTAAAACGGGACGCAAAGCATGAGCGCCTCGACAATTTTCGGGTCAAACATGATACCTCCGCCCCCCATAAGATACTCGCACGCCTCATACGGCGAATACGGCTTTTTATAGGGTCGTTTTGACACGAGCGCGTCATACACATCGGCGGTGTGCAGAATTTTCGTAAAAAGCGAGGTCTGCTCTCCGTCCATGCCATCGGGATAGCCGCTGCCGTCAATGTTTTCATGATGATAGAGCACAGCTGTTTTTACATTTGCCGGAATGTCCCAGCGTTCCCGGATGATTTCGTAAGAGAGGGAAGAATGCGTTTTCATGATATCGTATTCTTCATTGGTAAGACGCGACGATTTATTTAAAATTTCGCGCGGTATGACAAGTTTTCCAAGGTCGTGAAGAAGTCCTGCCATAACGAGCTGTTCGAGTTCTTCATTTTCTAAATTGAGTCCGAAGCCGATGACACAGGCGATCACCGCAACGTTGACGGAATGGGCATATGTGTAGCCGTCGAAGCTTCTTAAGTCCGTAAGATCCAGCGTAAGGATGCCCCGATCGAGTATCTGTTCCACGATTTTTTTCGCTACGCTCTTGCAGCCGTCGATATCGCTTTCGCGCACGGTGATAAGCCCTTCTGCGCGAAGCTCGGGCGTGATGATGGGATCAATATGAATGTCCTTAGAAAGCTCGTCCGTGATATACACGCCGTCAAAGCCGTGGTCACTCAAGCGTTTGATATAAAATTCAGAGAGCACGCTTCCGCTGCAGATCAGCGTGTGTCCGTCTGCGTCGTATATATTGTATGCAAGGCGCATACCCGGTTTGGCATCTTCAATCTTGATGTAACGCATATCTTTTTTCCTTCGACTAAACTTATCTTTTTCTTTTCTGTGTGCAAACCTTCTCTTTTCATTGAGTATAATTTTTTTCTATGCTATAATGAATATGTATAATTGAAAAGAAAGCGGATGCGATGTTCCGATATGATGCCCTCTAGTCCTACAAAGGAAGGTGAAATAGACAATCATAGAAAGAAATAAGCATCCCTCGCCCAAGGTTGATGCTTATTCTTTAAACTTAATAAATTACTGAGGGTAGTCGGATATCGCATCCGATGGAACCTTTCTGAGTAAATTATACACTAGGGCTGCTTGCTTTGCAAGTAGCTCTTTTCAAACATTTTATAATTTTTAAGGAACATGACATGGTTATCAAACAAATCTCGATTTTAAAACAATTTCAATGCACAGGCGCGGCTTGTCCGGCGAACTGCTGCCGCGGGTGGAAGATCCCAATTGACGATGATGCTTATGAAAAGTATATTACCGAGAAGGGCTTTTTGGGCTTTCTTTTACGCTGCTTTCTTGTGAAAAAAGAGGAGCTGACGTCGTTTCGGTCCAGCAAGCATCAATATCGCTGTCCTTTTTGGGGTATGGACCGGCTTTGCGGACTGCAAAAGCGCTGCGGCACAGACTATATGCCGCTTGTTTGTGTGCAATTTCCGCGCCAGCTTTCCAATTTTGGCTCTTTCTGCGAGGAAACACTTTATCTTGCCTGTCCGGAGGCGGCAAGACTTTTTCTCGAGCAGGCGAGGGCGAAGTTTCCGTTTCATTTTGAGGAAAAAACGGGAGAAGCAAATTATGAGGAAACGATAACAAACGACGATTTTGATTTTCTAAATTACCTTTTGCAATCCCGCGAGGAGCTGATTACCATGCTTGAGAGCGGCTGCGGACTGGATGTTTCTTTGCTGCAGTATGCGAAGGATACACAGGACCAATGCCTTTCGTACGGTGCGCTCAATACAGGGGTGAACTTAGGTTCGAAACACTTTTCGCTGCCAAGTCCGCTTTCCTATCAAACGGCAGAACATACACCCTTTACTGTAGACGCATCGCAAATGTACACGCTCTTTTTTAAGGGCTTTTATCACCCGTCCTTAAAGCACTCCTCACCCATTTTGTATAAGCTCTGCCAAAAATATATCCGCACATTTTATACATTGACGAAGAATAATCCAAAAGCTGCAGATGCGAAATTAAAATCGCTGATGGAGAGCGTTTACGAGTATGTCCCTGATTTTGATGCGCTGATGACCTATTATTACGAATATTATCTACAAAAAAATTTCCTTGATATTTTCGAGGATTACAGTTTTTTAAAGCACATGCTGTGCGGCATGGCACAGGCGCGGATGCTTCAGCTTTTTGTCGCGCTCTACTGCAAAGGAAAAAAGAAACAGCCCCTCTCCACAGAGGAGCTTAGTGTGATAATCGGGGTATACGAAAGAAGGGCGCCCCAAATCGAGGACGCCCTGAAAGACTTTATGCCATTTTCTTAATCCTGTCGATTGCCCCTTTTACCGGTGGCAGCATGATAATTATAACGGTTACAATCCCTTCCGCAAAAATGTAAATACCGTTGTAGACGAGCGAATACGGAAGCGCTGCCCAGCCGTCCCATGCATACTCACCAAAGAAAATCCACCCGGAAATCACGGCAAAAACATATCGCCCCAAAATTCCTACAATATAGCCCTTAACAAGTCCATTCTTTGCATTCGCAAACAATCCCGAAAGCCCGAGCGCCCCAAACGCCAGAAAATAATCCACAATAACCTGTAACGGAAAGACAATATACGGATCAATCAAAAGCTGCAGCGCCCCATGCGCCAACCCCGTAATCAATCCCACCCTGACACCATAAAAATACCCGGGCAGCGTAATTACAAGCATCGAAAGCAGCGTAATCGATCCCCCCCACGGAAAGTGGAAAATCTTAACATAAGAAAGCACCGTCCCAAGCGCAATCGACATCGCGCAAAACGCAAGCTGCTTCACCGTAAGTTTGTGTTTGTTGTTCCCTGCAAAATTTTGTTCCTGTGACATAAAAAAACCTCCTTAGTAATGTGTTTACCAGGAGGTGCCGCACCACAACGCCAAAAACGTCGTGTTATCGGGAAGAATGACTCTGTCATTCTTCCGCCATGAAGGGCGGTCGTCAGACCCTAGAATTTCTTAGTTCGCGTCCTTTGCGGACTTAGAAATTCTCTTCATGGTTGCTTCCCTACGCCAGTATTATCTGGTTCAGGTAATGAGGGTAAAATCTCAGCATATGCGCACCCCTAGCAAGCTCCGGGGCTTTTCGCCCCGGGAATCCTTATTAAATTGTTACTATGTAAAAAATCTATGTTAAAATTGACTCCCTTAGTCAATTTTAAACCGCTGCACTTCTTCTCTCAAGCTGCAAGCAATCTCAGCATTCTGTATCATTTCCGAGTTGACAACCTCCACCTCGCTTACCAACATCTGAATACTTTCCGCCACGTTGGTTACGCCGTTTGCACTCTCGTCAACGGCTCTTGTAATGCCGTTAATCGACTCAACCATTCTGGAAACGGTATTTGTGATTTCCGTAGAGCGCTCCGCATAGATTGTCATCTCGGAATCAACGTGCTCTGCATCGTCGCGGTACTGCTTTCCGCTTGAAACAAAGTTATTGTAATCGTTGAGTACCGTTCCTTCAAGATATCCGGTAATTTCTCTGGAATTATCGATCAGATCCTGTACCAAGGTCAATACAGTACCGTTAATCAGCTGGATATTGTTTGCCGTTTCGCGGCTTGAATCCGCGAGCTGTCTGATTTCATCAGCAACCACTGCAAAGCCCTTTCCTGCTTCACCTGCTCTTGCCGCCTCAATCGACGCGTTGAGTGCAAGGAGATTAGTCTGGCTTGAAATCGAGAGAATTTCGTCGGTAAGCGAACTGATTTTCTCAATTTCCTTGCTGTTTTCAATTGCTGCTTTAATTTTTTCGATAATTGGCGCTACCATTTTAATGGTATTGCGTTTATTTTCTGATGCGGACTGCTCGAGTGCAGTTGCTCTTTCTTTCATTTCATTTGCATAGACAACGATATCATCCGTTGACTTTTGCATCTCGTTGAGTTCGTGCATTACATCCATCGCGTTCTGATCGACACCTGCCGTAGTCGCCGCAATCTCTTCCATGGTTGCAGAAAGCTCTTCTGTTACCGCAGATACGTCACACGCATTGGTATTTGCGTTCGCCGCTTTTTCCGTAACATTTGTTACAATTTTGTCAAGGGAAGCAGAATCCTCATTCAGCTTATTCATTACGCGTTCAAGCACTTCCATAAAGCGGTTCATGTTTACGGCAAGTCTTCCGAGCTCGTCATTATTAGAAATCGTAAGCCGCAAGGACAAATCGCCCTCTCCGCGCTCAATGCTGCTAATGATTTCATCAATCTTTATGGTATGTCTGCGCAGACGTGCGATGACATATGTATTAATAATGATAACGGTAAAAATGAATGTCGCAATCAGCAAGATGACAAACACGGTTGAAATGACAGACGCCCATACATATACTTTATGCTGGTATGTACTGATTTCCTCAATATCGGCATAATTGTAATTAATGACCTCATTAATCACAGATTCCGCGGCAGTCGAAACGGTATTCATATCGTTTCTTATGATCTGTGATACCTGTTCCGTATCGCCACTGTCCACACATTCTTTGAGATGTTTTACCGTGCTGTACAGCTCGTCCGTGGCAGCTTTTATCGCATTCAGCCCCTCCTGCGCGCCGTCACTTGTCAAGAGCGACCTTGCTATCGCAAGCTGTTCTTCTATTGTGGCATTCGCGCTCTCAACCTGTCCCCATACAGCTTCTCTTCCTTCCCCTTGAAGCTGTGTATAAGCAAGCGCCATTTTTCCCATTTTTTGTGTCGCAATCGATGTCTGATCCAGTGCGGAAAGCGCTCCAATCCCAACCTGCTGCAATTCTATGATGCCATCCTGCATAGAATCTACGCTCGCACTGTCATACGCGGCAATCAAAATCGCAAGGATTCCTAAAATACAAACGGGAATCAAAATCTTAAAACGGATACTCATATTTTTCATTGATTTACCTCCAAAGTGTATTATTATGCTCTGTATTTCTTACGCTGTCATTGCAGAACATCCCTTAATATTTTACACCTTTTTCGATAAATTGTCTGTATTTTGAATTCATTTTTCTACATAAATATTGTATAAAATCTGTTATTTATTTTTGTGAATTTTTAAAAATATTCCACCTTTGTTTCTGTCAATCTATGAAGTATTTAACAAAACATTTCTTTTCCGAGTTCCACTAAAACAAGTAATGTTACGGGACCAAGAACGACACCGCCGATTCCGTAAAAAAGCACACCTGCATAGACGGAAATCAGCACGGCAACAGGCGAAAAACGCAGTCCGTTTCCCAAAAGTCTCGGTTCTAAAAGTTCTCTTATCATTATACAGATAACGTATGTGATAATCACTGCAATGCCGCTGAAAACTTCCCCCTGAATTAAGCAAACGACACCAATCGGAATAAGGATAATTCCCGTGCCGATAAAAGGCAGAAAGTCCATTACTCCTGCCAAAAGTCCGTAAGAATATGCATCTTTGACACCTCCAATGTAAAGTCCCACGGTGGCTGTCGCGCTGATGCAGATTAAAATAATGGACTGTGTTTTTGCATAGGTTTTGATCATGCCGCCAAGTTTTTTTCCGATTCGGATAATAATGGAAAGAAGACGGTCTATTGCCGGCTCTAATGTTGCGAGATTCAAAAGTCCCTGCTGCCACTGTTCGATTTCTCTTGCAAAAAGCACGACGCAGATGAAGCTTACGAGGATAAACGTTCCAATGCGCCCTGCTACCGATAAGTATCTAAGGCTTCCGCTTAAAAATCCGTTTCCTGAGTGTACCACACTGTTTACAATCTCAGATATCCGCCCTTCAATCCAACGGCTTACTGTGCCTTCATGAAATCCCCAGAAAGTTTCAATTCTGACACTTGTGTCATAAATAATTTGCGAAATGCTTTCCGTGATAAATCCCACATCCTGTATAATGTTTCTTGCCCTGCTTATGAGAAATGTGCTAATTCCCACAATCAGAAGTGCTACCGCGAGGATAATCCCGAACAGAATCCCTCCTGCCATAACGCCTTTTTGATTCCCTTTATACAGAAGGCTGCGTTTTCCCCTCGCAATCCTTTTTTCTTCCCTGTGCACACAAAAGCGCTGTAACGGTACCACGATCAAAAGCGCCACTACAAGCGGCAGAAAATATGGCAAAATGTATTTCAGTATGAATAAAACTGACACGCATGTCACAATATAGATGACCACTTTCTGATAATCGTTGCGTTTCCAAAAATCCATGCCGACTTCTCCCTAAATAATATACGCTGTCGCACTTTTCTATGAAATCAAATGTTGACACGCTTTGCGCGTCGTCTTATTGGACAAAAAAGTGCAGTGATTCAAAAACCACTGCACTTATTATAATCAGGATTATGGTAATCTATTCTGCACTTGCCTGTCTTAAAACCATCTTAGTCCTGTTAAATATTATTATTAAGGATTTCCATATAATTGTTCGGAAAGCCAATTAATCCCATATCAATGTCTTCTTTAAATTCCTCTATAACTACTTGAATCGCGGAAACCAATTCCCGTTTACTTTTTGGATCCGGTAATCTCTTTAACAAAACCAAAGCATATGCAAACAATGAATTATTACGAACCTCTGGATGTCCACGCAAAAATGATTTCGTAAACTTTGCAGGCGGATTAAATTCTGTATTATACAGTCTTGCTGCATGGGCGCATTTATTCCTCAATACTGCCAGACAATGCAAATGATTTTCTAAGGTATCTCTCCCTGCCCCTACAGCTTTCGCAATCACATCTTTCTCCGAAAAATACATTGCGCTGTACAACTTGGATAAGTTCGAAAACGACATCAACTCAACCATTACCCACAAAGGCATTTTATTCGCATATTTTGATTTATGATGCTTAACAATCAAACTATCCTTATAATAATTTGCTTCACGCTTAAAGTTATCGATAACCTCCTGATAACCTGTTTCATTATAAAAGTTATTCTTATCATAATGCTGATCATATGGCGGCACTGTACATTTTGCAATAGAAAATCCATATGAAATCTGCGTTCTATAATAAATCTCAACTTTTTCAATATACATTCTGAATAAATCGCGCAATCTTTCATCTGCCAAATAAATATGATACACACTTTCAAAACTTGTTCCCGAAATATAATTGCTGTTCTTAGGATTCACTCTAAATTGAAGTGTATACCCAGTGAAGCGATAGTAATTTATCTCTTTCAATACTTGTATCGCTTTGGATTCATCAGAAATTACAATACCATGCTTTTTTAATTTTTGAAGTTGTTCTTCAAATGTTAAAGGTTTCTTTAAATCCATACAATATCTCCTGTATCATAAAAAGAATTTTTTTATATAGTAAAAAAGCTGAGTACGGAACTCAGCTTGGTCCCCAATGCCTTACGACTTCGGGCAACTCTGTTATTGTTATTATATGTGAATTCTCTGATTTTTGCAACAATTTTTTAAAAATAATCAAAAGACGCTGAAAATTCAACGTCTTTTGTCTACTTTCTTTATTGTATCTGCGCCTCATGATGCAGCATCCAGCTTCCGTCGCTCTGCTCCCATGCGGTAACACTCATAATACAACTGTTTCTATGCTTTTCGACAAGATACCGGTCGATATAACCTTCCTGACAATCGCCTTCATCGTATGCGTCGTAAATGTCCTCCCAGAGGTCTTTATCGTATACGGCAATGTCAAAACTTGGATTATCGCTGTTTGCCTTCATCATCGCTTCGAAGCAGGTAAGATAATAATCTTCAATTCTTCCGATATAGCCTTCTTCACTGCCGCGCACGGTCTGCACTGTAATATTTGCAGTATTATTTTCAACAACTGCTTCTCCTACTGTTCCCGGAGTCGTCGTGGTCGTTGTTGTTGTCGTAGTCGTTGTGGTCGTTGTTGTACCTGTTGACTGCGACGGTGTCTGCGGCCTTGTCGTCGTATTATTATTATTTGTGCTGCCGGAAGAAGGTGTAGACGGATTCACTTCCAATCCACTGTATCGATTTCCTTTGCACGCCGGAAGATAAATCGACAAATCCTTGCGCACATGATTGCGCGCATAATCTGCATCCGAGCAGTTAAAGTAATCATACGTGTTCGGATTGGTGTCGTCCCATGTGCTGTCAACGTTGTAGTATTGACCATCATCAAGCTTTACAATATTCCATGCATGGTTTTCACCTGCATAGCCTGTCACATAATAGCATGGAATTTTTAACTGCTGTAAAATGTACTGAAGCGCTCTCGCATAACCTGCACAAACGGTCCTGCCATAGATCAGCGCACTGTATGCGCTCTGATTCATCGGCGCGTTTGCATCATATTTCACCTTGCTGATCAACTCATCATGTGCAATGCGCTCTTTCTCATAATCAGTATAATGCCCGTATGTTTCGTCTAATATCAGCTTTGCAGCATCTGCAAATTCTGACTTCGCATTGTCTATATCATTTGCCGTCACGTTAAACACAAGTGTAATATCCGCAACCTGTCCAAGCGGCACATAACGATATTTGTATGCCGTTTCCACCCAGAAAAGCTCGGGGTGGTCATTAACCACTGCGGTAAAAGCATTCTTTAAATCGGTTGCCGTTACGTTCTCCACCGGTGCAAAGTGTTTTATCATCGCGTCCGCGTTTGCGTAAATCTGGCGATAAAGTGCTTTCTGCGAGTCATTGAGCATTCCGTAATACGGATAAAACTCCTCGTCAAAGGAAAGTCCGGATCCCGTTTCACCTTTGCTGAGCGTTGCAAGAATTTCGTCTGCCTTTGCCTGTGTGACTTCTGTTCCGGTTGACTTAATGGGAATGTATCCTGCAAGCGACGCTACTTTTGGCGGAATGCTTAAATTCTTTTCCGTCTCCTCGTCATCGGGACTCTCTGCTGCAGGCAGCTCCCCCTGTGTCACGGTCGTTCGGATTACATATTTTTCCAAAACTTGCTCTGTGTCCTCCTGGACGTTTTGCTTTGGCAGTTTCGCTCCGATTTGCTTTGCAATCTCAGGATTGTGGTTACAGATCGCAATAAGAACAAGTAAAATCGCAATCCATATACCGATTTCATAAAGAAATTTTTCCAATTCACGCATACTGACACCTCCTCTTTTCAGTATGATATCATGTCAATAGACAATACATACGCCCAAAGGGGCATAATATTGTCAAATTATAATACTCAATCAAGTTTATTATAGGATTTTTTGAGGGTTGTGTCAATCCACTAATTTCTATATAATAATAGTGTGAAAAGTACTTCTAATTGCCCATGGCAATTTTCACTCGCAGCAAAGGCTGCTTCGTGGAGAAGTATTCACACAAGAGAATGCCAAAAGGCGGGCATTCTCCGCATAAATTTAT
>JAAVAF010000031.1 GCA_014804225.1 Lachnospiraceae bacterium | reverse complement strand
TGTATGACCATTGTAAGCTCAGGTAACGAGCGGACAATTGAGCAAATAGAAAAGCAGCTGAACAAAAAGCTCGACATCATCAAGGTAAAAACTTTTGATGAGAAGGACAGCATCAGCCGTGAGCTGATGTTAATCAAAGTAAAATATAATAGAAATACAAGGCGTGATATCATGGAAATCTGCGATATTATGAAAGCGGATATTGTTGATATGTCGAATACAAATATGATTATCCAGATTTGTGATATGCCGGAACGTATTAAAGTAATGCTTGATATGCTAAAGTCAATCAGTATTGTTGAAGTTGCAAGAACAGGCACACTTGCCTTGCCTAAATGTGTTGACAATTAACATAAAGCTTGATAAAATAAAGTTTGTTTATAACAAGGAGGTGCGGTAGTATGACAGAAAAAGAAATGATAAAAATTTCAATTGAGGAGTTTTCAAGATTACAAAAGTATATGATTTTAACGTCAGATAAAGAATCTGCACCATATAAAGAAATGAGAAGCCGTTATATTGAATTAAAAGTATTCTTGCAAATTTCAGGGGTAAACCTTACAGAATTAGATATTATAAAGGAATAGGAGCGCATATTTATGCAGAACAAGGTTTTTCAGCTTTTGGTTAATAATAATGCAGGTGTGTTAAGCCGTATCACGGGATTATTTTCGAGACGAGGCTATAATATTGATAGTATTACGGCAGGTGTGACGTCAGATCCGCGTTTTACGCGCATTACAATTGTGACATCGGGTGATGAGGAAATCTTAGACCAGATTGAAAAGCAGGTTTCCAAGCTGATCGATGTGAGAGATGTTCGTGAATTAAGACCTGAAAAAAGTGTATACAGAGAGTTGTGTCTGATCAAAGTAAAATCCGCACCTGAAAAGCGTCAGGGCGTGATTGCGGTAGCTGATATTTTCCGAGCAAAAATTATTGATGTCAATGTGGACAGCCTGATTGTGGAGCTTACGGGAAATCAGTCTAAGATCGATGCGTTTATCGGACTTCTTGCGGACTATGAAATTCTTGAGATTGCAAGGACGGGTATTGCGGGACTTGCAAGGGGAACAGATGAGTTGATCCATCTTGAAGCGTAGATTTTATTTATGTAATATTTATTGCATAGATCTATAAAAAAACAATATTTTCTTTTAGAAAACAAGGAGGAAAATTCCTCTGCTCCTACAAGGGTAGTCGTATTTTTCTTCGAAAAAACAAGGAGGAAAATTCCTCTGCTCCTACAAGGGTAGTCGCATTTTTCCTTCGGAAAAACAAGGAGGAATTAAAAAATGTCAGAAGCAAAGATTTATTATCAGGAGGATTGTAACCTTTCTTTATTGGAGGGCAAGACAATCGCAGTCATCGGTTATGGAAGCCAGGGACATGCTCATGCACTGAATGCAAAGGAGTCAGGCTGCAAGGTTATCATCGGTCTCTATGAGGGCAGCAAGTCTTGGGACAAGGCTGTAAAGCAGGAATTTGAGGTTTACACGGCTGCTGAGGCTGCTAAGAAGGCTGATATCATTATGATTTTGATCAATGATGAGTTACAGGCAGATATGTATAAGAAGGATATTGAGCCGAACCTTGAGGCGGGCAATATGCTTATGTTTGCACATGGTTTCAACATTCACTTTGGCTGCATCAAGCCGCCCGCAAATGTGGACGTTACGATGATTGCACCGAAGGGACCGGGACATACGGTTCGTTCTGAGTATCAGGCAGGCAAGGGTGTTCCTTGTTTGGTTGCAGTAGAGCAGAACGCAACAGGTAAGGCACTTGATTTGGCACTTGCATATGCACTTGCAATCGGCGGCGCAAGAGCTGGTGTATTGGAAACAACCTTCAGAACAGAGACAGAGACAGACTTGTTTGGTGAGCAGGCAGTTCTTTGTGGTGGTGTCTGCGCATTGATGCAGGCTGGTTTTGAAACACTTGTTGAGGCAGGATATGATCCGAGAAACGCTTACTTTGAGTGTATTCATGAGATGAAGCTGATTGTTGATTTGATTTATCAGTCAGGCTTTGCAGGTATGAGATATTCGATTTCCAATACGGCAGAGTATGGTGATTATATTACAGGACCGAAGATCATTACAGACGAAACAAAGAAGACAATGAAGAAAATTCTTTCTGACATTCAGGACGGTTCGTTTGCAAAAGAGTTCTTGCTGGATATGTCACCGGCAGGACGTCAGGTTCACTTCAAGGCAATGAGAAAGCTTGCAGCAGAGCATTCTTCTGAGAAGGTTGGCGAGGAAGTTCGGAAACTTTACAGCTGGAATAACGAAGAGGATAAGTTTATCAACAACTAACTTTACACTTTTTATATAATCCGTTATAATGGAATTGTAGCAATCAGTACAGATTATATAAAAGGACGGTGATGTTGTATGCCAAACGGTCTTGAAATTGCGAAAGCTGCAATCGATGATTTTAAAAAAATTCAAGAATACATGATATTAGCAAAAAAAGAAAACGCAACGGAAACATACGCGAAATTAAAGGACGAATATCTTTCGATAAAAGCGATATTAAATGTTGCGGGTGTAAATCTTACAGATATTGATAAGATTAAAGAATAGTTAGTCAAAAGGAAGAAATTAGAAACATATGTTTTCTTTTTCTTCCTTTTTTTGTGATGATATGTTATACTATATCTATATTTTGGAAAATGCGCGGAGTAAGGAAGGGAGAACGGCTGATGTATGCATATATAAAAGGGGAAATTGCGGACATATCGGAGGATAATCTTGTGTTGGAATGTAACAATATCGGTTACAATATCCGTATACCGTTGAGCGTGGCGCAGCGGCTTCCGGGCATCGGGGCAGTTGTAAAGATTTATACTTATACCAGTGTGCGGGAGGATGCCTTCAATCTGTTTGGATTTTTGTCGAAGGATGATTTGGAGATTTATAAAAAGCTGATTGCCGTAAATGGCATCGGACCCAAGGGGGCACTGAGCATTTTGTCGGCGATGAGCGCGGATGATTTGCGTATGGCGATTGTTTCTGGTGATGCGAAGGCAATTGCGAAGGCACCGGGCGTCGGAAATAAATCTGCGGAGCGAATTATATTGGAGTTGAAGGATAAGATTGCGCTGCGGCTTTCCTATGAGGAGGAGCAGGGCTTTGTGCAGACAGCAGATACTTCAGCAAACAGCGTTGCAAAAAATGAGGCAATTGAGGCGCTGGTTTCGCTTGGATATACTCCCACAGAGGCGCTAAAAGCGATAAAACAGCTTGAAGTTACGGAGGATATGGATTCAGGAGCAATTTTGAAACAGGCGTTAAAGGTTATTACAAATATATAAATTAGGGGGATTACTGTGAAAAATAAATTTTTCACAGTGCACTCAAGAATGGGGGATTTTATGGCTGCAAGGGTCATTGAAACAAAACTTTTGGAGGAGGATGTCAAGCTTGAAGGAAGTCTGCGTCCGCAAAATTTTAAAGACTATATCGGACAGCAAAAAATAAAGGAAATATTAAGTATCTACATACAGGCCGCAAAACAGAGAAATGACAGCTTAGATCATGTGTTATTTTATGGACCGCCGGGACTTGGAAAAACAACGCTTTCCGGAATTATTGCAAATGAGATGGGTGTCAATATGAAGGTTACAAGCGGACCGGCAATTGAAAAGCCGGGGGAGATGGCGGCAATTTTAAACGGGCTTCAGGAGGGAGATATTTTATTTATTGATGAAATCCATCGCTTAAATCGTCAAGTAGAGGAAGTGTTATATCCTGCGATGGAGGATTTTGCGATTGATATTATGATTGGAAAAGGAGCGACAGCGCGTTCGGTTCGGCTTGACTTACCCAAATTTACGCTGATTGGCGCGACGACAAGAGCGGGACTTTTAACGGCTCCGCTGCGTGATCGTTTTGGTGTGATACAGCATTTGGAATTTTATTCTGTGGAGGAGCTAAAACTGATTATACAGCATTCGGCACGGATTTTACAGGTGCAGATCGAGGAACAGGGCGCAATTGAGCTTGCCAGAAGAAGCCGTGGGACGCCAAGACTTGCAAACCGTATGTTAAAGCGTGTGCGTGATTTTGCGCAAGTAAAGTACGACGGTGTGATTACACTTGAGGCGGCAAATACGGCGCTTGACCTTCTTGATGTGGATAAATTGGGGCTTGACCAGACAGACAGATTAATACTGGAAACGATGATAGAGAAGTTTGGCGGAAAGCCGGTAGGATTGGATACCTTGTCAGCGGCAATCGGGGAGGACAGTGGCACGATTGAAGATGTGTATGAGCCGTATCTGATTAAAAACGGACTGATGATGCGCACACCGCGCGGACGCGTTGTGACAGAACTTGCCTGTAACCATTTGGGGCTTGAAATACAGACATAGTCTGATATATAATAAAAATGATTATGTAAATCAAAACGAAGGGATGCAATACAGAGGAAATTAATCAGATACAACAGAAAGGGGCAAGAGCTATGTCTGCCAAAACAGATACAGAAGTTATTATCGGAGGAAAGGTTTTAACACTCAGCGGAAACGAGAGCGCGGAATATCTGCAAAAGGTTGCTGCTTACATAAATAATAAACTCAATGAGTATAATAAAATGGATAGCTTTAAGCATCAGCCAGTGGACACGCAGAATATGTTAATGCTGTTAAATATTGCGGACGATTATTTTAAGGCAAAAAATCAGCAAGAGCAGCGTGAGAATGAGCTTCGGGCAAAGGAGAATGAGCTTTATGATTTAAAGCATGAGTTGATTGCGACGCAGATGAAACTGGATAATACGACGAAATCATTGCAAGAGGCACAGAATGAGCTGAATGAGAATTCAAAGAAAATTGTGCGTCTGGAAACAGAGCTTGAAGAAAAAAGAAGAAATAGACATGGTAAATAAAAAGGTAGAGCTGCTGGCTCCGGCGGGCGATTATCAGTGCTGTATGGCGGCAATAAATGCGGGAGCAGATGCAGTGTATTTGGGTGGCTTTAAGTTTGGGGCAAGAGCCTATGCTAATAATTTTTCCAAAGAGGAGATTATAGAGGCGCTTCGTGTGGCGCATCTTTTCGGCAGAAAAATATATTTGGCGGTCAATACACTTGTAAAAGAAAACGAGATGCCGGAGCTTGTGCCGTACATTGCGCCATTATATGAGGCAGGGCTTGACGGCGTAATTGTTCAGGACATCGGCGTGATGAAGGTGTTAAAGGAGAATTTCCCTGAACTTTTGTTGCATGCGAGTACGCAGATGACGATTACAGGGGTATACGGTGCAGAGTTTGTGAAACAGCTCGGCGCGTGTCGCGCTGTGCCGGCAAGAGAGCTTTCGCTTGCGGAGATTAAGGATATTAAGGTGCAGACAGGGCTTGAAATTGAGTGTTTTATTCACGGTGCGATGTGTTATGCCTATTCGGGGCAGTGCCTTTTTAGCTCAATCTTGGGTGGCAGAAGCGGAAACAGGGGAAGATGTGCGGGACCGTGCAGACTTCCGTATACGGACGAGAGCGGAAAACGGTTGTATCCGCTTAGTTTGAAGGATATGTATACGCTTTCGGAGATACCGAAGCTGATCGAGGCGGGAATCGATTCCTTTAAAATAGAAGGACGAATGAAAAGCGCCGAATATGTGGCGGGCGTGACATCGGTGTACCGTAAGTATATTGACAAATATTTAACGACACCAAATGAGGCGTATTGCGTGTCCGAGCAAGATGAAACGTTTTTGCGGGGGCTTTATATTCGTTCCGATATTTGTCACGGTTATTATGAGAAGCACCGTGATAAAAGCATGATCACAATCAAGGAGCCCGGTTATAACGGTTCCACAAAAGAAACGCTTGCGGAAATAAGAAAGCGTTATATAGATAAAAAAATAACACTTGCAATCAAGGGGAATGCATCTGTTTTTGCGGGAAAAACGGTGCTTTTTACCCTCTTTACGGACGATGTGTCCGTGACCGTGGAGGGTGATGTGGCGGGAGAGGCGCTCAATAGGCCGCTTATGGAAAAGGATATCGCGGATAAACTTTCGAAATTTGGAGATACCTGTTTTTCGCTTATGTCACTTACGGTGGATACGGATAATAAAGCGTTTCTGCCTGTGAAATCGTTGAATGAACTAAGAAGAAAAGCTTGTGCGGCTTTAGAGGACGCTTTATTGAAGCAATATGACAGAGGCGCGCTGTCAAGCGGATCATCAGATATGTTGCAGGCAGGGAGGTCCGTCCAAACAAAAAAGTGCGATAAGGACAATGCGCTTGCTGTTTTGGTGACGACGCGAGAGCAATTAGAAGTGGCGCTTTTGTATGACCAAATAAAAATCCTCTATATTAATGCCGACATATTTACCATAAACAAGACCGAATTGGAAAAGGTGCGTGATAAGCAGTATTTTTTGGCACTTCCGCATATTTTCAGGAAACGTTCCTATCCATATCAGGAAACATACAGAGCATTGTTGGAAAGCGGCCTGTTTCTGGGTGTGCTTGTGCGGAATTTTGAGGAGCTTCAATGGCTGCATAGTATTGACTATAATGGTCAGATTGTGTCGGATTATACGATTTATACATGGAACAATATTTCGTTGCGGCTTTGTGCTGATTGGTTTGACAGAGTGACACTTCCCGTAGAGCTCAATAAAAAAGAACTTTCGCAGCTTTCGGATGATGTGCCTGCAGAGCTTTTGGTATACGGAAGGCTTCCTTTGATGTATTCGGCAAATTGTGTTCGAAATACCTTGGAGAAGTGTATCAATCAGCCAAATCATCAGAATGTGTACAGGCTTACGGACCGATATAAAAATACGTTTCCCGTTGTACAAAACTGTATGCACTGTTACAATATTTTGTATAATACGGTGCCGCTTTCTCTACACAATCAGCTTGAGAGCATTCAAAAAAGAGGATATGATGCATTAAGACTCGATTTTACGTTGGAGGACGATATACAGACGAAAAGTGTGATTGAATATTACATAAAAAAATCAGACGGCGCAGAAGCTGATTTTATATGGAAGGATTTCACAAACGGACATTATAAACGTGGAGTAGAATAAATGTTAAAGGCAGTAATCGAATTATCGAAATATATATTGGTGGTAAATATTTTATTGTACACGCTCATTAGTTATCTGGCACTACGAGTGGATGACAGGGAGCGCAAGGGCTTTGTTTTTGTGCTCCAGTGCATGATGATTTTGATTAATCATGTCATTGGCAGTCTTGTTTTGCTATTTTCAAGACAGGACTTTACCTATCTGTTTTTTCCGATGTTTCAAATGCTTGCCGTATTTGCATATCTTGTGCTGATGCGGGCGATCTACCCAAAATCCAATCGATTGATTTTATGTCATATTGCGATGCTTTTATCGGTCGGCTTTGTGATATTGACGCGTCTGTCTATTACAAGGTCGGTACGGCAGTTTATCATTGTAGCGGCATCGCTTGTAATTGGATTGATTGTGCCGTCGTTTATGAAGCATTTTAAACTGATCAAGCGCAGTGAATTGATTTTGGCGGCGGTGGGCGTTGTGGTGTTGAGTGCTGTGTTGGTAAGCGGCAGATTGACAAATGGTTCAAAGCTATCCTTTTCTGTGTTTGGATTAAGCTTTCAACCCTCGGAGTTTGTAAAAATAATATATGTTATTTTTATTGCGTGCATTCTTGCCAGAGCGAAGCATTTTGGTCATATTTTGCTGTCTGCGGTGCTTGCGGCAGCACACGTGCTGATCCTTGTGGCATCGAAAGATTTGGGAAGTGCGTTGATTTTTTTTATCACGTATGTCCTTCTTTTGTTTGCTGCAACGAAAAAGCTGCGTTATTTGATTGCAGGACTTGCGGGAGCAGCAGCGGCATCGTATGTATCTTATTTTTTGTTTTCCCATGTACGCGTGCGTGTGGAGGCATGGCTGGATCCGTGGAATGATATCAATGCGACAGGGTACCAGATTGCACAGTCGCTTTTTGGCATTGGCACGGGAGGGTGGTTTGGCATGGGCATTGATGCCGGAAACCCAAGTTTGATTCCATATGTGGAGCAGGATTTTATTTTTTCCGCAGTCTGTGAGGAATATGGTGTGATTTTTGGTATCTGCCTGATTGCGATCTGTGTCAACTTATTTTTGGAGATTGTGCGTGTGGCGCATTCCTGTTTGGAGCCTTTTGTCAAATATGCCTGTTTCGGACTTGGCGTTGTGTATGTTTCGCAGTTGTTTTTGACAATCGGCGGAAATACAAAGTTTATACCGCTTACAGGTGTGACACTTCCGCTGATTAGTTATGGAGGAAGTTCGGTTCTGGCGTCTGTGATGATGCTCTCGGTGGTACAAGGGTTTTATGTCAACCGTGATTTATTGCTTGCATACGAGGGAGAAGATGAGGAGGACGAAGAGGCGTTTGTGCCGTATATGCCCAGACGATATATGAACGCAACGGCGGGGGTGTTTGCGGCGCTCTTTGTGGGGATTTGCGTTTATCTTGTGCATTTTGTCTATTTTGACAGTCCGCGGGTGATCAACAATGCTTACAATACAAAGCGGCAGGAGATTCTTGCGGCAAAGACGACGCGCGGCGATATTCTCTCTGCAGACGGTAAAGTGCTTGCAACGACGCTTGCGGGCAGTGAGGAACGGTATTACCCGTATTCCGAGCTGTATGCTCATGTTATCGGTTATGCATCAAACGGTAGGATGGGTGTGGAGCAGAATGCAAACATTTATCTTGTATCGTCAAATGTGTCGCTAAACAGTAAGCTTTCCGATGATCTTGCAAACGAAAAGCATATGGGAAATACTGTAGTTACGACACTTGATTCGCGGCTTCAGGAGCTTGCCTACAACGCGCTTGGCATGTATGATGGAGCAGTGCTTGTGACAGAGCCTGAGACAGGAAAGATTCTTGCGATGGTGTCAAAACCGGATTTTGACCCGAATACGATTGAAGATATCTGGGACGAGGTGATTATAGATGAGGAGAGCTCTATTCTTGTAAACAGGGTGACGCAAGGGCTTTATCCGCCCGGATCAACTTTTAAAATATTGACGGCACTTGCATATATACGCGAAAATCCGTATGATTATGAACAATACAAATTTGACTGTAGCGGTCAATTTAAGAGCGGTGAGAATGTCATCAACTGTTTTCACGGAACAAAACACGGAAAAGTGGACTTTTCGCTTTCGTTTGCAAAATCATGTAATGCATCGTTTGCCAATATTGGACTTTCATTGGAACGAAACAGTTTTCAAAGTATGCTTGACGCGCTTTACTTTAATGAGGCGCTTCCGGTAGATTTTCTCTCAAATAAGAGCAGCATTTCCGAAAATATTGCAGCCAGCGACAACGTTATGATACAGACCGCAATCGGCCAAGGCGAAACGCAGATGACACCGCTTCATGTTGCGATGATCACAGCGATGATTGCAAACAAAGGAGAGATGATGCAGCCGTACCTGATCGACTATGTGCAAAATGCGGACGGCGGGAAGGTCATATCATTTGAACCAAAGTCATTGGGACAGTTGATCAGTGAAACAGAGGCGGATGCCTTAAAGGCGTTAATGAGAGCTGTTGTGGTGGAGGGAACAGGAACCCGCATCAAGAGCGATGTATACAGTGTGGCGGGAAAGACAGGTTCAGCCGAGTACAATTCCAAATCCGATTCGCACGCATGGTTTACCGGATTTACGTATGACACGGATAGACCGCTTCAAATAACGGTCATTATGGAGGGTGCAGGCTCAGGAGGAGAGTATGCGGTACCAGTGGCAAGACGGATTTTGGACGGCTATTATGGGGAGGAGCAGTAAGGTTTGCCAAATTTGCCAAAAAAAGTTTAATAATAATTTGTATTTTAAATCAAAATAGTGTATAGTAGTAACAGAGATGTATTATTATCAGTACAAATTATGAATAGAAAAAGTAGAAGGGAGCGTAAATATGCTTAACCGCTTGTTTGGAAACTACCTTGTTGAAAAGGGAAAATTGACGTCGGAGCAGTTGGATTCGCTGCTTCCAGTAAAACAGCAGTTTAAGGCAGAGGTAGAAACAATTGCAATTGTCACAAAGGTAATGACGTCTGCGGCTGTTTTGGAGCTTATCGAAAAGGAAAGTGAGAATTTTGGCGAAGCTGCCGTGAATGAGGGACTTATTACAGATGACAAGCTCGATGATCTCCTTGTACATCAGTCAAATAATTTCATGAAATTTCTGCAGCTGCTTGTAAACAATGATTATCTTTCCTATGGGGATATTAATCAAGAGCTGAATGAATTTCAACAGAAAAACGAATTTGATGATGGACAGATAAATGCGTTGATTTATGATGACTTGGAGCAGTGCATTGAATTGTTTGTGCAGTTGAAGGAGCCGGTACTCAAAGAGCTTACAAAGACGCTGGTGCAGACATTCCGTCGTCTGATTGACAAGGATGTCTACCTTGAAAAAGCAGATATTGTGCCATCGGTTCAGTTGGACAAGTGTGCAAGCCAAATGATTATAGGCGATATGCGTATAAAGGTCTACATAAGCGCTCCAGGTGATGATTTGCTTTCTATAGCGAATCGTTTTTCGGGAGATCCATATGACACTGTCACAGAGGACGCACTTGATAGTGTGGGAGAGTTTATCAACTGCGTAATCGGTTTGTTTGCGACCAATATGAGTTATGATGGTATGTCTTTGGATATGAATTCTCCGGAGTATTCTATTGAGGGACCATTTATCAGTAACGAAACACTCTATGTTATTCCGGTGCATATAAACGGGTGCACCGTAAAGGCAGTTTTAGAGGTCTATCAATAAGCTTTAGGATATAAGAAAGGTATTTAGTTTAAGGAGATTTAAGATATGAGTACAGTTATGATAATTGATGATTCAAAAACTTCAAGATCAATGCTTAAAACAATTCTGGAGGAGAATGGTTATGAGGTAATTGCGGAGGCGAAGAATGGTCAGGAGGGCTATGAGAAATATTGTGAGCTCCACCCTGATATTGTTACGCTTGATATTACAATGCCCGTTATGGACGGTATCGAAACGCTTACCAAAATAAGAGAATATGACGATAATGCAAAGGTTATCATGGTGACGGCCGCCGGACAAAAGGGCAAGATGCTTGATGCAATCAAGCTTGGCGCAGCGGAGTTTGTAACAAAGCCTTTTGAAACTAGCCAAATTGTCAATATTTTGGATAGCATTAAATAGTTCAGATACCATTTAGGAGGAAACGCCATGATTGAGGCTACTAGTTGTGGGGGCGTAGTCATTTTCAGGGGAAAAATACTTCTTCTGTATAAGAACTTTAAGAACAGGTATGAGGGCTGGGTTCTTCCAAAAGGAACCGTGGAAAGCGGAGAGAAGCATGTGGAAACTGCACTTAGGGAGGTCTTTGAAGAAACGGGTGTAAAGGCAACTGTCATGAAATACATCGGAACAAGTGAATATTCTTTTAGCGTACCGCAGGATACTGTTGAAAAGGAAGTTCACTGGTATTTGATGATGGCAGATAATTATTATTCAAAACCGCAGCGTGAAGAGTTTTTTGTTGACTCAGGCTATTATAAATACCATGAAGCCTATCACTTGCTTAAATTTTCGAACGAAAAACAAATTTTAGAGCAGGCATATCAGGAATATATTACTCTCAGAAAAAATAAACAGTGGATAAAGCCGCGATAATAAGAAAGCAAAGAATACAAAGGAAGGTCGATAGACCTTCTTTTCATTTTATAGGAAATTGCGACAGTGTAAATCATTTAAGAAAGAATTTGCAACGCAAATTCTTTGAGGTTTCGCTGCCGAGCGAAACCTTTTTCATTTGTAAAAATATCGGGGGTGTGATATAGTAAATGATAGGAGTTATATTTGTAAATTCGCAGGCTGAGAAAGGAACATGGTGTAGATATGCGTTTCTACAGAGGATTGTATATAAGTCCGTCCATAGAAAAAAAACGAAATAAAATCATATGGAAACTAAGAACCGGACGTCCGCAGCCGACAATTTACGTAATTGCACTGGCAAAAAACAGCGATCAGCTTGAAATATATCATAGTGCGATGCTCAAACAAAAATATTATAAGAAAAAGAACCACGCACCATACATAGTGGGACTTGCAGTCGGATACTGGAATGCAGTAGCGTTAGTGGCAGATATGTTTGAGGATGTTTATAAAATCACCGGTGGTTATGATGTAAAATCATTTTTTTATTGTAGAAGGGACTTTTTGTTATAACGATGCAGTTACAGTGCGATCAATAAGGGGAGCATAGCGTGTCAATAATATTAACCATACTAAAAATAATAGGAATCAGTATTTTAATCATACTTGGTATCTTGATACTGCTGATCTTGCTTGTACTGTTTGTACCGTTGAGATATAAGGCAGCCGGCAGTTATGTACAGGAAGGCATCGATGTATCAGGAAAAGTGAGATGGCTGATGGGAGTCGTTTCGCTAACTGCGCAGTATAAGAACGGACAGCCGTTTCATATAAAAGCAAAAGTGTTTTTCATCACGGTTTTTGATAATTTAAAAAAGCGTAAAAAATCCAAAAAAGAGCGAAAACGAAAACGTATTTCCGACGAAGAGCCGCAGCTTCAGGCAGCATCATCAACAAATGACGAGCCTATTGATGACGAAACAATGCAGGAAGAACGTTCTATTGAAGAAGCTGCTTCCGAGGAGATAAAAAAAGAGACAGAAATAGAAGAAGATTTTGTACAAGGGAATAGTCAAACGACAGAACAGGGCGCGAAGAGAACCGCAGACGAGGTCGAAATAGATCAGGCAAATGACGACAAAGCAGACAAAAACAAGCTTTTTCAAAGAATAAAAGACTTTTTGAAAAAGCTTGTCGAAGTCCTTCGGAATATTAAGTTCACATTTCACAAAATCTATGATATAATAGTAAAGATTAGGGATAACATAAAATATTACTGGGAATTATTACAACAGGAAAGTACAAAACAGGCTTTGGGTCTATGTACAAAACGACTTTCCAAAATTATAAAAAATATTTCTCCCCAAAAGTATGAGGTAAAGCTGCATTTGGGGTTTGAGGATCCGGCAACAATGGGAAATGTGCTTGCCGTGTGGGGAATACTTTATCCGTTTCATATGGGAAACGTGGATATTCAGCCGGAATTTGACAAAAAAATAATGGAAGGCAGTTTTCGGTTGAAGGGGAAGATGAGCATTTACATTTTTTTATGGACACTATGGCTTTTGATAACGGATAAAAATATAAAACAGCTTAGAAAGCAGCTTGATTTGTAATAAATATAGATAGGTTTGGAGGTTTTTTAATGTCTGATAATAATTTTAACGGTGTAATTAATTCGATGATGCAGGGAATGGAGAAATTTCTTTCTTCGAAAACAGTAGTAGGCGAGCCGACACAGATTGGTGATACGATTATTGTTCCGTTGGTAGATGTTACGTTTGGTGTTGGTGCAGGCGCAGCAAAAAATGATAAGAAGGACGGCGGTGCAGGCGGAATGACAGGAAAGATGTCGCCGAGCGCAGTGCTTGTGATTAAAAACGGACAAGTACGGCTTGTCAATATCAAGAATCAGGATACCGTAAACAAGATTGTGGATATGGTTCCGGATTTGTTAGATCGCATTATGTCGAAAGACGATATGCCAGCAGACAAAGAAGTCGTGGATGTAGCTTTTCCGGAGGAGAAGTAGAATAGGCAAATAAAAATTTTAAGAAAAAATTTTTCCGATTTTGCATATAATGAATAAAGACATTTCGGAGTATGTGGTATGCAAAAGCTGATTGGCTATACCGTTTTATGTATTGCTTTTGGTATGCTCTTAATGATCATTATACAAAGTACGTGGATTGGATTAATTCTTATTGCAATTTTTGTGATTGTCGGGTATAATCTTTTTAGTTGCGATTAATTTGCATAAACTATTGGATTCAAATTTCAAAAGGAGTAACAATGGTATGGTGGAGTTTGAAGAAGAACAAATAAACAGCGAAGAGGCGACTATTGAAGATGTAAAAGAATTAAAATCGTGGATGTTTCAGGAGCAGGTGCGGATTCAGACAAGACGGGACGAGCTGATGGCGTTCAATCACGAGCTGATGCAGACGAAGCGTGAACTTGAAAGAGAACGAGAGGATTTGAGCGCAAGAGAGAAAGCCTTCAAGAAACGCTATGAGAACAATGAAGCTCTGATTGCAAAGGAGCTAAAAATTATAGAGGATGCATATCGCCAGCTTGAGCTTGATAAAAAAGCATTAGAGTGTGAACGACTCAATTTTGAACATGAAAAGACGAAATACAGAAAGCAGAAAATGTCCGGCTCAAACAGAACCAATACGCATCAGCACGGTGGTGCAGCGGACGCTGCTTATGATGGGACAAGTTTTTTTCGAGGTGTTGACAGTGAGCTGACACTTAGAAAGCGTTATAAGGAGCTGTTAAAGATTTTCCACCCTGACAATAAGTGTGGAGATGCGAAAACATTGATTAAAATACAGACGGAATACGATAGTCTTAGAAGCCAGTATTACGAAGGGTAGTGCTTGTAGTGCTGGCTTTTTTCGTTTCATAAAAAAACGCAAGCTCGGCAGCTTGCGTTCAAAGAATTTGCTTTGCAAATTCTTTCTTAAATGATTTACGCTGTCGCAATTTCCTATAGAATAAAAACACAAAAAAAGGAACATATACAAGTATGTTCCCTCTTTATGTTTCAATTTGGATTATGCTCTTTCTACTGCACCGGAACGTAAGCATCTTGTGCAAACGTGCATTCTCTTAGCAGCTCCGTTTACTTTGCATTTTACTCTTTTTATATTTGAATGCCAAATTGCATTGGATCTTCTATGAGAATGACTTACGTTATTTCCAAAATGAACGCCCTTGCCACAAATATCACACTTTGCCATCGTTAGCACCTCCTCGACCAAACTAAGTCATACGACTCACAACAGTGATATTCTATCAAATATTTATACATTTGGCAAGAGTTTTTTGGAAAAAATATGTTTTTATGAAGATAAGTATTGTAACTGGAAAAATATGTATTTTCTTTTTCTTCCAAAAAGGTTATAATAAAAATAACTATTTGTTTGAAAAAGGATACAGAAAGGAACGGTTATTTTATGAAAGGTTCTATGAATACTCATATGGGAAATATTTATGTGGATCCGGAAGTCATCGCGCAATATGCGGGGAGTGTGGCGGTAGAGTGTTTCGGCATTGTCGGAATGGCGTCTGTCAATGTAAAGGACGGCTTGGTAAAGCTGCTCAAAAAGGACAGCATCACGCATGGAATATCGGTAAATATCGTGAATAATAAATTAATCCTTGATTTTCATGTCATCGTTTCTTATGGTGTCAGCATTGTTACAGTATGCGATAACCTGATCAGCAGCGTAAAATACAAGGTAGAGAACTTTACGGGGCTTGAAATCGAGAAAGTCAACATCTTCGTTGAAGGTGTCCGAGTAATTGATTAAGGAGGAAAATCTTCTGCTCCTGTAAGGACAGTCGCATTTTTTCTTCGAAAAAACAAGGAGGATTTGAAAGTGGGATTAAATACAATCGACGCGAAAATGCTTGCAAAAATGTTTCTCGCCGGCGCGTACAATTTGGAGAATAAAAAAGAATGGATTAATGAGTTAAATGTGTTCCCCGTTCCCGACGGAGATACGGGTACCAATATGTCCATGACGATCATGTCTGCGGCAAAAGAGGTTGCCGCAATCGAAAATCCTGATATGGCATCGCTTGCAAAGGCGATTTCGTCAGGTTCTTTAAGAGGAGCAAGGGGCAATTCGGGTGTTATTCTCTCGCAGCTTTTCCGAGGATTTACAAAAGTCATAAAAGAGTATGATGAAGTCAATGTGGCAATCCTTGCCGCGGCGTGTGAAAAGGCGGTGGAAACGGCATATAAGGCTGTTATGAAGCCGAAGGAGGGAACAATTCTCACGGTGGCAAAAGGGGCGTCAAAGCGTGCCAGCGACCTTGCCGTAGCGGGAGAAAAAGATTTAGAAGTCTTTATCAGCGAAGTGATAAAAGAGGCAGAAGTAGTTTTGGCAAAGACGCCGGAAATCCTTCCGGTCTTAAAACAGGCAGGCGTTGTTGACTCGGGTGGTCAAGGACTGGTTGAGGTATTAAAAGGCGGATTTGATGCATTTCTCGGAAAAGAGGTTAAGCTTAATGTAGAAGAAACGTCAAGCGCTGCATCAAAGAGCGGTGCTATGAGTCCGAATATTGAAGCGCAGGCAAATGCGGAGATTAAGTTCTGTTATTGCACGCAGTTTTTGATTATGCTCGAAAAGCCGCTTCCAGCAAAACAGGAAACGGACTTTAAGGAGTTCTTGTCGTCCATCGGTGACTCGATTGTTGTCGTTTCAGACGACGAAATCGTGAAGGTGCATGTGCACACAAATGATCCGGGACTTGCGATGCAAAGGGCGCTCAAGTACGGTCAGCTTACGACAATCATTATTGAAAATATGCGCTTAGAGCGTGATGAAAAAGTTTCCGATATGATGGAAAAGGAGATGCAAAGTACAACGATTTCGCAAGCATCGGATAAGGTTGAGGAAGCAGCTCCTATGGAGCACAAAGATACAGGCTTTATTGCAGTGTCTGTCGGCGACGGAATCAATGAGATATTCCGCTCCCTCGGTGTAGATTACATCATTGAAGGCGGACAGACCATGAATCCGAGCACGGAGGATATGTTGAATGCAATCGAAAAAATCAATGCCGACAATATTTTCATCTTCCCGAACAATAAAAACATCATACTGGCGGCAAATCAGGCAAAACAGCTTACGACGGACAAAAACATTATCGTGATTCCGACAAAGACTGTGCCGCAGGGAATCACGGCAATCGTCAACTATGTGCCCGATATCTCCGTTGAGG
>JAAVAF010000030.1 GCA_014804225.1 Lachnospiraceae bacterium | reverse complement strand
AGCTAATGGCTCAAGTTTTTGCGTAGCACAAAACTTGTTGGTTGAAAATTTTAATTTTCAATCTTTTTCCTCAATGATTATTTCTTTTTAAAATCATATTCTCCGCCGTTTTTGACATAAAATGTTCCGCCGCCGCTATAAACTGTACTATCTCCGTCAACCGTCCATTGTCCGCCGCCCAGTTTATACATTCTTGCATTCTTTAACTTCTTCTTTCCGTTTGTCGTAATGCCGTCCCGTACCCATGTTTCCAATACTTCTACTGTATACTGCGTCCGATTGCCCGCCGCATCTGTCGCTACAATACTGTAGACTTCATCCGAGGGATTAAGTGTGATATCGACGCTGTTGCCGGATACCGCTACGACACTGCCGTTTACCGTAACCGAACTGAGGTCCTCATCGGTTACCGTTACTTTTTGATCTCCGTAATAAGTCTTTCCATCTTCTACACCGCTGATTACAGGAGCCGTTCCGTCTGCCTGTACGCTCGGCAAAATTTCAAAATCCGAAGTTACTGATACCTCATTAAAAAGTTCCGTTGCCGCAAACACTGCCTTTGCCGTATACTTGCCCGCTTCACTCGGCGCTGTCGTCGTATAGGCGCTGTCCTCAGCTCCCTGCTCCTTATAGTAATACGTAATATTTTCTACGCCATTCGTGATAGAGCTTACAACGGGTGCAGGCTTTTCTTCCCCTACATACCAACTGGGCTGGGTAAATTCTGCTGTTCCATCTTGCAGCTGACTTTCCGCCGGTTTTACCGATACGATACAGATTGTCTGATTACCCGCTGCATCTTCTGCAAAAATAGTATAAGACTCTTCGGAAGGATTCAGCGTAATATATGCCGTATTGTCGTATACTCCTACATCCCCGTCATCTTTCGTAACCATCTGAAGATGCTCATCGGTTACCACAACTTGAACCTCGTTGCTGTAGTATGTTTGACCATTCTCTACACCACTGATTACAGGTGCCGTCTTGTCAATGAAATAATTCAATGTTTCTGTCGGCAGCTCTGCGCCGTTTACTGCTTTCACATAAAGCGCTACCGTGCCACTCTCCGTCACGGAAACAGCACTCGCCCATTCATCCGCTTCCGACAAGCGAACCTCGTATCCGTCCTTTGCAGAAATCGTCACATCGCTTGTATACCAGCCATTTTTTCCCTCTTGGCCTGTAACAACATATTGAGATCCTTCCGGCACGGAATCATCGATATATGCCTGAAGCTTCGCCTGCGCTTCCTGAAAATCATCACTTCCGATTGTTCTGATTCCATTGGTTTCATTTGTCCATATCTCGCTTGCAGTATTCAGGCTGTATTCCGTATCATTATATATCATTTTCCAACAAACGCCTTCCAGATTTGGAAGAGATATCGTACTGTAATTTTCCGCATGAATGGTAATTGTATCTACAGGAATTCCGTCTGTATCATACGCAGGAATTGAATAGGAATTATATGACCAAACCGGCTCCAGTATCGGCTGATAGCAAAAAACTTCCGGAGCAGTACCCGTTCCGTTATTTACCAAGTTTGCCGCATTCTTAAAATTATCCTCCGTTGCCACTTTACTTATGTCAAATGAAGAGGATTCTGTCAAAAGGTTTACCGGTTTTCCGTCGCTGTCAACTTTCCATACCTTCCACCCCGATAACGCGTAAAACTTTAAATCTCCTTCTCTTTGTTCCATAAGCGCTGTTCGAATTGTTCCGCTCTGTGCTACAGAAGCGCCCAGATCAATGCCCTGCTCTAAAAATTTTAACTCCGAGCCAATATCTGTTCCCGCAAAAACACGAAACTTTTTCTGGTCCTCAGTTAATTTACCGTATAAATAATCAAACATCGTCTCATCAATCGATGTAAGAGCAACATCTGCCGCTGCCTGTTCTGCGGGTGTCTGGTTTGACTCCGTCATCAATTCCTCGACTACAGACATGATATCTGTCGCAGTAAGCTCTCCTTCTGCTTCAGGCTCCTGTAACGCATCCTGTTCTACAGGCGCTTCTCCCGCTGCGGGTTCCTGCAACGCATCCTGCTCTACAGGCGCTTCTTCCACTACAGGCTCTTGCACCGCATCTTGTTCTACGGGCTGCTCTCCCTCTGCTGCAGGTTCCTGCACTATATCCTGCTCTATGGGCTCTTCTTCTATTTCTGTTGTCTCCATTACCGACTGTGTTTCCACCGGCTGCTGCTCCCCTGGCAATTCATCTGCCGACACCGGAGCTACTGTCACAGTAACCATTGCAAGCGCTAATATCACGGACAATAATCCTTTTACTTTCCTATGCATAGCTTTCATCCCTCTCTTTTATGATTCTAAACCACAATATTTCCATTAATTTGCTTTCCATTCAATTGTTAAATTCTTATCAACCTTCTTTGAGAAGTCATAGTCCCACGCACCGTTCTCGGTCGGGCAAAGCTTGGGCTCTGTTACCGTTTCACCCTTCTTTACCTTCTGCGTTCCGAAGGTGGTTCCATTGTATTGGAACGTAACGGTATAATACTGTGTTTTCTTCTTACTTCCACCGCCTGATGACTGCCCTGCGTCCTGATTTTGATCTCCATCGGAGGCTGCTCCTTGTGAGCTCGGATTAGGATTTGGATTCGGCTGTACATTTTGCGGTTCTGTTTCCTGTGGCTGCAAATCCGGCTGCTGTGTCTGCTCTAAATTTGGTTCCTGCGGATCCGGATTCAGATCGGGATCCGGATTTGGTGCCGTGTCTGGCTTCTCCTGTGACTTTTTAGGTGTTTCGGACTTCTTCTGTGACTTTGGCTCATTTCCTTCCGTCTTTACATCCGCTTCATTCTGAGCTTCCTTAACCTGTTCCGGTTCATCTGCTGCATCAACTTCCTGTGCTTTTGCATCGGTATCTTGCTGCTGTGCATTCTGTGCTTGTGGCTGTTCCTTTTCCTGTACCTGCGGTGTATCTTGTGTTGTACGTGCTGCTAATTCTTGACCGCTTTGCTCTAACTCCTCTATATAATCCGTTATGATTGTCGGAAGACCCTCATAGTCAATCTGCGTAGGTACACCCAAATCTTCGAACGATGTAGGCATTCCCTCAATCGTCAGCTCATTTCCGGCATCTACCAAAACTTCCTCGCTGGAAATTGTTCCGTCCGGCAGCACTGCTCTTGCAGAAACGGTTCCCTGAAGAACAGTCAGTTTTGTATTTGGATCCTGATTTGCATCGATTTCCACTTCCACGCGGAATATGGTTCCACGGACCGCCATGATGGAGTTTGGTGTATTGACTTCATAAGAAGCGCCGTCTTTTAGCTTATTCTGAATTTCACTGGTAACAGAACCTTGCTGCAAATCGATGTACGTTTTTGCATCTGCATCAGTTCCGTCTGCTACAATGTTCATCAGCGTATCCTGTTCTGCCAGAATATACTTATCATCGTCCAACTTTAACCGCATACTGCTCTCCGACGCTACTGCAACACTGTCGCCCGATTGCAGCATCAGATTTTCATATGCCTCCATTTCGCCTACGCGATCTCTTGTGATTGTCGCGTTACCGTTGACCTGATATACCATAATCGAACGGTAGGCTTCGCTCTTTCCGCAAGCCGCGACAAGGACTGCTGCCATCATCGCGCCAAGCATAACCCATACTTTCTTTTTCATTTTTTATCATGCTCCTTTCCTATTTTCTGTTTCTCACGTACTGCTGCCGCCAAACTGTCAACCAAGCGACAATCCAGCTTGCCCTCGTCCGCCATTTCCTTTAAAATACCCAAAGCCTCCTCCTGTGGGATTGGTTTTTTGTAAGGTCGGTCGGTCGCCGTAAGGGCATCATAAACATCTGCCACTGTAATCATTCTGGTTTCCAAATCCAACTCCTCACCGCTAAGATGTTTTGGATAGCCGGAACCGTCCAGCAGCTCATGATGGGACGCCGCCCACCTTGGTATTTCTTCATAGTTCTTATTGAACCATACTTTACTTAATATTTTTTCCGTCATAACCACATGGTTTTCCATTAATCTGCGGTCATCTTCGGTCAAGGTTCCGCGCCGAATGCTCAGGCGTTCCTGTTCCCGCTTTGTCAGATAGGAGAGCTCCTCTCCCGCTTCGTTTTGGTAGCTGTGCCCCGCAAGCTCCTGTACCCGAAGGTAATCTTCATCATCCAAAAAGCCCATGCCGTCTACCTTGCGGATAAAATCCATGCTGTCCTTTAAATATGTAATCCTCTGTTTGCATTCCTCCTCTGTAATTCTGCCTTTCATACAGTCTATTGTATAATATGCCTCCAACAGCTGAAACCGTGTTGCCACATTCTCAATTTCCCGATCCAGCCGTGTCGCCCGATTCATAATCGACAGCGGTACGACCATTTTTCCAATATCATGTAACAGCGCCGCAAGCTCAAGCTTATCTTTGCGCTCCGCGCTAAAATATTCTTCACACGCTCCCGCATGATGCTGCCTGTTAATTTCATCTGCCATCATTCCGGCATATTCCGCTACCTTTCTGGTGTGGGTGCCGTTGTAGGGCGTTCTCTCGTCAATCGCGGTTGCCATCGCCTCCACAAAAGAGCGCAGCTGCCACTTAATCTCCTGTACATATTTCAAATTCGTCATTTCAATCGCTGCCTGTGCACCGAGCGAACGAATGATAATTTCATATTCCGGGTCAAACGGGATTACATTCCCTTCCTCATCCATCGCATTTAAAAGCTGCAATACACCGATCAATTCGTCCTCATTATTTTCAATCGGAATCACCAGCTGCGACTGCGTATGATAACCGGTCAGCGCATCATACTTTTTCGGTCCCGAGAAATCAAAACGGGTGTTATCATATACATCGGGAATATTGATAATTTCCCGATGAAGCGCGGCATAAGAGCACACATTACGCTCTGTCATTGGAACCGGCGGCATATCAATCGCCTCACCATTTTCGCCACGACTAATGTTTTGCGACAGCGTTTTCATAATCTTAAAATGCAGCATACCGTCCTCTAAGAGATACAGCGTGCTTCCATCACAACGGGTAATATCCATTCCGCTTTCCAAAATAGACGCCAACAGATGATCCCGATTTGTTTCCGTCGACAATTGAATTCCGATATTTAATATTTTCTTTAATTCAACATTTGTCAGCTTCATCTTTTCCTCTGTTATCTATCCAATATTCTCTGCAAAAGGATACAATGCATTTTTTTTCAGATACTCCATCGAGCGTCTTTGCCGCTCCAAATCCTTCATCTCAACAAGCACCGTGGCATCCACCCCATAGCGGCGTACACCGCTGTCAAACAAGCGCCAGTCAATCTGCCCTGTCCCGACCTCCTGATGCAAGTCGTTTATCGTGTCATTATCATTAATGTGCATATGGCGGGTATAGCGCGCCAAAGTCTTAATCCAGTCCTCTCCGGAAATATTCGTCAACGCCGCGTGCGCATAATCAAGACAAACCCCAAAACGTGGTTCATCACAAAACCGCTCTGCAAGCTGTGCCAAAATATCCGGCGCTTCATCAAACATATTTTCCATGAATATCTGCTGTTTCGGATACCTCTGTAAGATTTCGCGAAAGAATTCCTCGTTCACCTTCAGCCAGTTCTCAATGTATGTTTTGTCACGAAAACCGTGCAGTCTGCCTGTGTGAAACACCACTCCGCGCAGCTCCATAGCGCGTGCAATCTCCATAGACTGCCTGATCCGCAGCTCGGAGGCCTGTCGGATCAAGGGATCCTCACTGTGAATCGTAATATCCAAAAACGCGCCGTGCATCGTATCTTTTGAGCGGTCATGAGGCTGCTTACAATAAAACGAAATCAGTTCGTCTGTTTTCTTTTTGTCCTCTAATACCATAGGATTAAAAAAGTCATTATACTCAAAAGCGGCATGATAGTCCTCTGCCAATTGCAAAGATTCCGCTATCTTGTTTCTGTCCGGAATCATATATAACTGCTGCATTGTTATTTCACCTCATCTAACTGGTATACAAAGACGCCCTGCGTTTTACCCTTGAGCGGGATTTCCCCGACGGGTGTAACCTCCACCCGGTCTTTTACCGCTTCATAGACCTCTTTGCTGATCAAAATCTGTCCTCGTTTGGCGTTGCTCTCCAAACGCGCCGCCGTATTGACGGTATCACCGATCGCCGTATAATCCATTCGGAACTCGCAGCCAATGTTGCCAACGACCGCGTTACCGCAGTTCACGCCAATTCCAAATCCTACACTTTTTCCAAAACGCTTCTCAAATTTCTCGGCAATCGCGTCCGCCCCTGCTTTCATATCCCGCGCGGTGCAGACTGCTTTATAAATATAATCCTCCAAATCAAACGGTGCATTGAACACAGCCATTGTGGCATCTCCCACAAACTTATCCAATGTTCCGCCATTTTGAAAAATAGAATTTGTCGTCAAATTTAAATATTCATTTAAGATTTCCACAACCTCTTCCGGTTTCAGACTTTCCGACATCGTCGTAAATCCGCGGATATCCACAAACAGACAGGCGATATGACGATTTTCGCCTCCCAGTACCAGTTCAAAATCTTTATCCTTACTGATTTTATCAACAACCTGTGGTGCGACATACTGCTTAAACACATTGACAACCTTCTGTCGCCGCATAACTTCCTGAACGTAACCGTAAACCAAATTTACGGCATAAATCAGGAAAAATATAACAGGAAGCAAAATAACAGGTGTTACATATCCGCGCGCATACATTACCACGGCAAACACTGGTCCTAAGACTACAATACATACCACCATCAA
The DNA here is from genome assembly GCA_014804225.1 of Lachnospiraceae bacterium. Taxonomy (GTDB): domain Bacteria; phylum Bacillota; class Clostridia; order Lachnospirales; family Lachnospiraceae; genus COE1. The sequence goes on along the minus strand of JAAVAF010000030.1, from coordinate 5,157 downwards.
AACAGTCGCCGGAATAATTTTCATCCGTCTGACCGCAAGATAAAACGCTGCTGCCAAAACTGCTGCCAGAACTGCATAAATTCCCGAAGGAAGCTGCTGCTGCGTTTTCCCCTCCAACAATGCCTCAACGATATTTGCCTGAATTTCCACTCCGTACATTTGCGTTCCGTGGGAAATCGCCGGTATATAGGAATCCTGCATTCCCACTGCATAAGCACCCACAAACACAATGCCGTCCGCAAAGATTGCCGGATTGACTGTTCCATCCATAACATCTGTCATGGAAATCGTACTGTAGCACCCCGTTTTTCCGGAATACGAAAAGAGATACTGATTATTTTCGTCCAGTACTGGCCATTGCACATTTTCCCCACGGCTTTCCTGGTACATTTTATATGCTTGTGAAGCAAGGCTGTAATTACGCTGTCCCTGCTCGTCATCTATGTATGCCATCGCGCGGCGCACATAACCGTCCGCGCCTACCAAGGTATTCGCATACCCCTGATTTGTAGCTTCCCGTAATGCCTCATAGGGCATAATCACACCGTCTATATGGTATTGATTCAAAGTCATTTTGCCGTTTTTGTCATACTCAGGCTGTTCCTTAAAGCGATAGGACATCGCCGTCACAACATTTCCTGCCGTAGCACAGGTTTCGGCAAACGCTGCGTCGCCGGCGGCGTCCCCTTTTTCACTGAAAATAACGTCGAACACAATCACTGCCGGCCTTGTCTGTGCATCCTGATTTAAAAGCTGCACCAAATCAGCCGAAAGTGCTCTGCTCCACGACGTAATAGAACCGTATTGCTCCAGCGTTTTATCGTCAATTGCAATCACATAAATATTTTTATTGGCAACGGACGCCCGCTGGCATAACGCATCCGACACCATAACATCAACAGAATACCCTACCCGGGCCCATGCAAGCAGTCCCGTCACTGCAGCAATTAAGAACGCTGTTAAGGCAATCTGCAGCTTTTGTTTTTTTGTCACGTTTCATCATGTCCTTTTCAAATGATATCAATTTATTACGGTTCCCTTGTCTCGGCAATCGGTAAAAATTTACATCTTCTCACTATCTATTATACCGATTTATGCTTGAAAATCAAGTGTTACCACCCATTTTTATCCTTTTGTACATGATTTTGACCATTGTTTTGTGAAGATAGTATATGCTGTCACAATTTCCTATTACAATAAAAAATGAAATGCAAAACAAAAATGCCACAAAAAGCGGCATTTTAGAGTCCAATCAATTCTTTTATATCTACAAGTGTTTTCGCCACGCCGTAAAGCATCGGCGCAAGCTCCTCGTCCGGCTGCGTTAAATCCGGTACCATGATCGGCCTACAGCCCGCTGCGTATGCCGATTTGATTCCGTTTGGCGAATCTTCCACCGCAATGCAGTCCTCGGGTTTTTCGCCAATCTGATCACACGCGTATAAATATACGTCCGGCGCGGGCTTTCCATGCGCTACCTGCTTTGCACTCACGATTTGGTCAAACTGATTTTTTACGCCGATTTTTTCCAAGTGCTGATAAGTCAGCTCAATCGGCGTCGCTGTCGCAACCGCCGTTTTAATCCCTTTTTCGTGCAAAAACGTTAAGAGTTCGTCAATACCGGGCTTTTTCTCCAGTCCATATTTTGCAAGCCGTTCTGCCACCAGTTTACGCCTTACCTCACGGATTGCAAAATAGTCAAATCCTTCCCCGAACAGCTCCTTCATCAGCTCGGACGCAAGCTTTGGGTCAAGACTTCGAAGCAGCAGCGCGTGCTCCTTTGTAAAATCAAAGCCCGCACCCTGCGCCGCCTCGCACCATGCCGCATTATAATGCTTTTCCGTGTCAATCAACACACCATCCATGTCAAAAATGACTGCTTTTACCATTTTATATCCTTTCTTATTCTCCTGCGTGTGATGTGGTTTTTTCGTCTGCGCGCAGAATTTTCTCCTTTGGAACCTCCTGATTTTGCTGAATCAAATTCAACAGCGTAATATAATTTTTAATTATATCCCGCACCGTTACTTCCTCGCCATCAGCTGCCTTCCCATACTGTTTCTTTAGAAAATAGATGTAATCATCATGCCCAAGCTTTGGCGAATACCCATACAAAATTCCATGCATTCCCGCAAGTTTTTCCAAAAGTACATACATCTCCCCCGGATTGAGCGCAGTAAGTTTAATAATCGGCGATGCCATATCCCGCAAATCTTCCGATCCTCCGTCACGAAAGGCCGTTTCCTCAAGCCTTGAACGCAGCGGTCCGAAGCTGAACACGCCGCGTGTAGAATCCTCCATCGCTTTTTGTGTCACACTGATGATCATTCCAAGATGCGGCGCCTTTCCCTGAAGCACATCATTGTAAATGGACAACAGTTTATTGTAGTTATATTCTCTTCCCACGCGGCTTGGGATATCGTACAAGGTTGCAAGCTCGTCCATGCAGACATAAAATCCCGCATATCCCGCTCTCACCACAAAATCCGCGAACAATTTAATAAAATCACACCAGTTATCGTCTGAAATAATCAGATTGACGCCTAAATCGGTTTTTGCTTCCGTTCGGGTGCGATACTCACCACACAGCCAACGCAGCGCCTTCTTTTGCAGCTCGGTATTTCCTGTCCGATGTCCTTTATAATACGATACCAACACCTTTCCGAAGTCAAAACCGTTCACCCGCTCTTCCATAGAGGATGTAATTTTGTAAATCTTCTGACTCACTCTTACATCAAACGCTTCGTGCCCCGGCACAAGACCTTCGTACTGCACCACCTCGTTTTCAAGCGTACCAATCCATTTGTCAAGAATCAGCTGTAACGCTCCATTGTCAGGACACGCGCGCATCGCCATATTTCTGACCAACTCTCTGTAAGTCGCAAGCCCTTGTCCCTTGTTGCCGACAAGTCGTTTTTCGACTGACAGCTCCACATCTGTTACCACGAAATTCCGCTCCATTACATGATTGCGCAGCGCGTGCATTAAAAAGGTTTTACCGCTTCCGTATTTTCCCTCAATAAAGCGGATTGCGCCACCACCCTGTTCAATAATGGAAACGTCCTGTAAAAGCGCCTGAATCTCATTTCTTCTCCCCACCGTAATGTATTCAAGTCCAATTCTGGGAACGACTCCGCTTTTTAAGGAATTTAAAACCGTAGCCGCAGTTGCCCTTGATATTCCACTGTCCATACATCCTGTCCTTCCTACTTATAAAACAGCTCCCATTTGTTTTATATGATTTTCAGCTGTGCTTGTACAAAATCTGCATCAGCCCTTATTTTATCCAGATTTTCAAAACTGAACTCAAACGAAAGCATCTCATTTTCCTGCTCCTTACTTAGTCGCTCATATGCTTTCTCAATCATAATTGCACGCTTCTGATTGCGAATCATCGTTAATATGCGAAGCCCAATCTGATACGCGCTTTTATTCCGGTCTGCCTCATAATCCATAATATTAATCATGCGCTCCGCATCATACGGATAAAAGTCTGTTGCGCACATCCTTCCCCCATTTCCTGCCTCGGACGGAAGAAAGATGCCCATGGAAAGTTCTCCGCCGCACAGAAACATCATAACCATCGGCTTTCTGATGAGTCCCGCAAAAACTTCGGTCAACAAATCCGGCGCGACTTTTCGTTTCATTTTAATCTCAAATACCGATAATCCGTTCTCGCGCACAAGCGCTGTCCGATTGGTGATCCCGTCCTTGTCTACAAGGTGATAACTCCACTCAACGCTCTCCACCTCGGATTCAAAAACGCGGCGGCACTTTGTGTTATCGATTTTCTCAAACAGCGTGTCTAACGGCATTCCTTTGTCAACTTTATACTGTTTCGGAATATTATATCTGCCATCACTCATGTCTATCCCCCATACTGTCAATAAACTGCGAATTTGGGTGCCGGCACAAATTCGCTGTGTAAAAAATTTGTTTTTTCACACTGTCTTTTTCAAACTAATGATGTAATATCTTTGTAATAATTATAATGTATTATTTCAAAATTTTCTACAATTTGCGCAATATTCTTGAAATTTTGTTGAAATTGTTGGTCTGTATTCGTAATCCATATCAAAAAGGCACAGTTTTTATCACATTGACATGATACTGTGCCTTTTGTATCGGTTTGATCATCCGTTCGCAAATATGCCGAACCGTTTAATCCATACCTACATATTCTTGTGCAACCCATCCGTTAACATCTACATATTCCTTTTTCACCCATCCTTCAAGGGTTCCTTCGTCGCTTGGTATGAATACATGATAAAATCCGTTTTCCTCCGACGAGATAGCGACTGCCTGCGTTTCCATAAGGAGACTGAGCACCTCTGCATCATCAGATGCCTCGTCCCTGATTTTGAGTGCATCCGCATTGATAGTACCTATTTTCAGCATCTTTGCATCCTCGTCCCCGATGTTGAGCGCACCTATATCAATAACGCCTGTTTTGTTTTCTTCACGTTCCATATCAAGTTCGTCCATACGCGCAAAGCGTATCTGCTCCTCATCAATTTCCTTCTCGGAAAAATTTATATCGTTGTTCTCTGTTTTTTTATCTGCTGCCGTAGTGGCAAATATCGTTGTTACGCCGGCAATTAAAATAACTGCTGTCAGAACTGCAATAACAGATGTTTTTTTCATTTTCATAATCGCTATAATCCTTTCTTCGATTGCATTTTTACTGAAACTGTTGCAAAGAGGCATAAAACCGCTTTTTCTTGCTTCCATATCAATCAACATATGGGCATAGGTCGATTTTGACGTTTCCCCGAACCGATGTACCACACTCTCGTCGCAAGCCAGCTCGATGTCGCGCTGAAAGAGAATGTACATCACCCACACAAGCGGGTTAAACCAATGCACGCACACGGCAAGCGTGGAAATCAGTTTTACCGCACTGTCATAGCGGCAGATATGCACATACTCATGCAAAAGGACATATTCTAACTGCTCTGTGTTTTCCCAGTTTGTCTTTTTGGGCATTAAAATGACTGGTTTAAAAATTCCGTATGTCAGCGGCGTCGAAATTTTATCCGACTGCCTGACGGAAACGGAGCGTTTTTGCAGATGCGTTTCGAGCCACTGGTTTACATAATTGTTTTGAATTGGTAAAGAGGTTTGAAATTCAAAACGCCAGTGCAAATAGGAGATTGT
>JAAVAF010000029.1 GCA_014804225.1 Lachnospiraceae bacterium | reverse complement strand
AGAAATTGCGCCAATTGTAGGCACGCAGCAGCAAGCGCAGGATTTGATTGGCTACATATCCGATGCGGAAACGTCAAAAGAGGGAATTTGGGAAACCAATATTTTTGGAAAGACGGTTGAGCAGCTTGTAAACGACGGAATTACGAGCAAGGTTTCTATGATTGGAGAGGAAAGCCAGATTAAGTTGCAAGATACAATGCAGAAGATTGTGAATGATTCCAACGGCGGAATGGTATGTATTATTATTTAATATTAATTTCATAGAACAAAGTAAGGCTCCTGATATAAGTTTTGTAATAAGCTTGTGTTGGGAGTTTTTTTGCGTATATTTTCAGAAGTTAAACAATTCTTAATGATTTCCCTAGTTGGAACTTAAAATAAAATAGGATATACTTACAGAGTAATTACAAAATTAGAACGAAATGGGGAGCGTAAAATGTACAACATACTAGTATGTGATGATGAAAAGGATATTGTATCGGCACTAAAGATTTATTTGACATCGGAGGGGTATAAAGTCTATGAGGCGTATAACGGAGAGGAAGCGCTTGCGCTGATTGAAAAGAAGGAGATCCATCTGGTGCTGATGGACGTGATGATGCCTGTGATGGACGGGATTACGGCGATGGTAAAGCTGCGGGAAAAAAGCAATGTTCCCGTGATCATGCTGACGGCAAAGAGTGAAGATACCGATAAGGTGCTGGGCTTAAATATCGGGGCGGACGATTATGTGACGAAACCGTTTAATCCCGTGGAATTGCAGGCGCGGGTAAAGTCCCAGTTAAGAAGGTATATGCAGCTTGGCGGCAACAATGGAAATACGGGAAATGAAACGCTTGTCATCGGCGGTATCGAACTTGACGATACGACGAAGGAGGTTCATCTGGACGGCGAGCTTGTGGCACTGACACCGACCGAATACGATATCTTAAAGCTTTTGATGAAAAATCCCGGGAAGGTGTATTCTCCTTCGCAGATTTATGCTGCTGTGTGGCATGACAATCCGTACGGCACGGAAAATACGGTAGCGGTACATATCAGACATTTGCGGGAAAAACTCGAGTATAATCCTGCAGAGCCAAGATATCTCAAAGCCGTGTGGGGACGGGGATATAAAATCAGTCAGTGAGGGAACAGGATGAATGGGTATAGCAAGAAAGGTTGGTTGTGAAAATGAATAAAATAAGGGGTTCGTTTATTGCGAAGCTGATCGCATGGGTCATATGTATCAGCTGTCCGCTCGGCGTGGTGGCGTTTGGATATTTGACAGTCGCCGGCGCGGCGGAGGGGTATTATAATATGACGCGCGAGGAAGTACTTGAGGAGGCTTATCGAAATGCAAATGCAGCATATTCGGAAGAAGCTTATCAAAATATGAGAGATCACAGAAATCAGAAAACGCTTACTGCGGAAGGGTTTCGGTATGGTATTTTTCAGACAGAGGATATTGCAAAAGAGGATTTTCGTGACAAATCGCTTTATATTGACACCAATATGACGGAAGAGGAACTGCAAAATATAGATAAAGCGAATCTTTATCTGTATGAGCTTTGCGAGTATGCAAACGGCGGAAGCAAGGGTTCTTTCTATGGGCGTGTCAGTGACTGGGAGGATTTATCGGTTCTTGAAAAAATCACGGGGCATTTGGAGGAGCAGAATGAAATTGTCTGGAACAGTCAATATGCGGATGCGGTATGTTATGACACGGCAAAGGGAATTTTTTACTATCGTTCCGAGGAATATTACTATCCCGTGGAGATTGTATCCTTGTATTATACGGATCGTATCGGAATAACCAAAGAATACAATTATATCTATGATTATGGAACAGGGAAGTATGTGTTTAATTATTCCGATGCCGATATCGGCATTTCGGCTGTGCAAAATGGTGAATACAGTTATAACGAATATGATGTTGAAGTGGATGAGTTGGAGAATCGGCAAATAGCGCTTCCCGATGAAGTCCTTGAAGAACGCATTGTAGAACGCTTTGACGCTGATAGCGGTACAACGGTGACACAGCATTATTACCAGACTGGAGTAGCTGGAATTGATGAAGCATTATATGACGACGATGTAGAGACATTACCGTATGCTGTGGAGGAAATATTGCGCGGTGAAGGAACGGAGAATTACGTTGATTTCAGCAAATTAAATCAGACTGCGTTTCGCATCAATAATTGGGGTGTTATACTGCTTGACAATATTCGTGAGATAGAAGGAAGAGAACTTACCCTGATTGATTCTGGTACGATTGACAAAAAGTATTTTATCACTTCAAACTATCCGGAATATTACCTTGATGAGAATTATACGCTCTATGTCGGAAAAGAGGCATCGCCGGAGTATTACTGGATTGTTTCTTTAATACCGGACATTACGCGGCCGGCGCCGGAGGGCAGCAAATATCAAGCGACGGCAATGGGGGTTGAACTGTTTTACAAGTATGGAAATAATGCTTGTGTTGTTGCGATTTTCTTTGCGATTATGACACTTATGTCATTTGTTTTCCTTGTATATGCCTGTGGTTACAGGAAGGACAAAGAGGGAATTGTGCTGACATGGTTTGACAGACTTCCACTGGAGGTTCCGTCGGCGGCTGTCTTTTTTGTGGAACTTGTGCCGCTTGGTATTATTTTCGCTATTATGGCTGAGAACAGCAGGATAATTGTAATGAACTTGAATATTTTTATTCCGCTTGTGGTCAGCGCGGCTATTGGATTTTGTGCGCTTGCACTGTGGTATGTGCTTGGACTGTGTGTGCGTATCAAGTACGGTAAATGGTGGAGAAATACGATTTGTTATAAAGTTTGCAGTTTTGTTTGGGGGGCAGTAAAAAAGCTGTTTGATAATATCACATTGTTGTGGAAGCTGATATTGTTTGTGTTTGTTAAGGCGGTAATCGAGCTGTTTGTAATGTTGATATCTGATGCAGGCGGCGATTTGGTATTTCTGTGGCTGATAGAGACTGTTCTTTTGAGCGTCGCGGCTTGTTACGCGGTTCTTCAGATAAACGAGCTGCAAAAGGCAGCTGCAAAAATGGCGGATGGAAATCTGAACTATAAGGTGCGGACCAAGAAGATGTTTTCGCCCTGTAAAATGCATGGTGAAAACCTTAATAAAATAGGTGATGGTCTGTCAAAGGCGGTTGATGAACGTATGAAGAGTGAACGCTTTAAGACCGAGCTGATTACGAATGTGTCGCACGATATTAAGACACCGTTGACATCGATTATTAACTACGTTGACTTGCTGGAGAAGGAGGAGCTTCATAATGAAAAAGCGGAGGAGTATCTTGATGTATTGGATCGACAGTCCTCGAAGTTAAAGAAGTTGATTGAGGATTTGGTTGAAGCGTCGAAAGCGTCAACGGGAAACCTTGAGGTTGGAAATGAACTACTCGAAGCCGGTGTATTTTTGACCCAGACGGTCGGCGAGTTTGGGGAAAAGTTATCTCTTGCAGGGTTAGATCTTATTGTGCAAAAGCCGGAGGAGAAGCTTTATATTTTGGCGGATGGCAGACATTTGTGGCGTGTCGTTGATAATCTGATGAACAATATCTGCAAATATGCGCAGCCTTCCTCCAGGGTTTATGTAAACCTTGAGAAAGAAGATGAAGAGGTTGTAATGACCTTCAGAAACATTTCGAAGTATCAGTTGAACATCAACGGCAGCGAGCTTACGGAACGTTTTGTGCGTGGTGACAGTTCAAGAAATACGGAAGGACACGGGCTCGGACTCTCGATTGCAAAAAGCCTTATGGATTTGATCGGAGGCGATATGCGGATTGTAGTTGATGGGGATCTGTTTAAGGTAATCTTGCGGTTTGAAATGCAGAAGGAGGGACCGCGAAATGATGAACAAGATGATATACAGGAGGATGTAAAATAGAATTTTATTGCCCATATTTTAGCAGTGTGTTATACTAAAATTACCAAACGCCGGCGCGCTTTGCGAGTCGGCGTTTTTATCGAAATAAGGAGGTTTGAACAATATGAATGCGATATATGATAAATTAAAAAACTGCTACGATAGCGTGCGTGCAAAGACGGATTTTGTTCCGAAAGTGGCTTTGGTGCTTGGTTCGGGACTTGGAAATTATGCAGACAGTATTCGGATTGAAACGGAGATTGACTATAGAGATATCGAAGGATTTCCAGTGTCAACTGTCCCCGGACATGAAGGAAAATTTATTTTCGGATATGTGGGGGAAGTGCCGGTTGTCTGCATGAAAGGGCGCGTGCATTACTATGAGGGATATCCCGTATCAGATGTGGTGCTTCCGACAAGATTAATGAAACTGTTGGGGGCGGAAATCTTGTTTCTTACCAATGCATCAGGCGGTATGAATAAGAGCTTTCAGGCAGGCGATTTGATGATGTTGACCGATCATATCGGCATCTTTGCGCCAAATCCATTGATTGGACCAAATATAGATGAGCTTGGAACGCGATTTCCGGATATGACGAATGTTTATGATAAAGAGTTACAGGAGATTATAAGGAATACGGCAAAGGCGGACGGCATTGATTTGAAAGAGGGCGTGTATGTACAGCTTACAGGTCCATGTTACGAGTCGCCTGCTGAAATCAAAATGCTTTCGAATTTTGCAGATGCAGAGGGGATGAGCACTGTTGTGGAAGCGATTGCTGCAAATCATGCGGGTATGAAAATCTGCGGTATTTCGTGTATTTGTAACCTTGCGGCAGGCATGAATCCGACACCGTTGTCGCATAAGGAGGTACAGGAAGCGGCGGATATGGCGGCAGCAAAATTCACAAAACTTGTGACAGATGTAATTTTAAAAATGAAAGCAATATAAGGGGACGTGATTTTTATGGAGAACAAAGAGCTGATACGGTTAGCGTTGGAAGCAAGGGAAAAAGCATATGTGCCGTACTCCAAATATATGGTCGGGGCGGCGCTTCTGACGAAGGACGGAGCAGTATATCAAGGGTGTAACATCGAAAATGCCGCCTATACACCGACAAACTGCGCAGAGCGAACAGCATTTTTTAAGGCAGTTAGTGAAGGCGAACGTAAATTTGCCGCAATCGCCGTTGTGGGCGGATATGCGGGTGCGCCGACAGATTATGCCTATCCTTGTGGCGTGTGCCGACAGGTGATGATGGAGTTTTGCGATCCGAAGGAATTTCATGTGATCACAGCGATTTCTGAGGACGAGTATATTGACAAAACGCTTGAAGAAATGCTGCCGCATGGTTTTGGACCGAAGAATTTATAGAAAGGGACAACTTTTGGAGATTGGTGCGTATGGAAACGATCATTGTTTTGCTGATTATTTATGCCGTGTTTGTATTTGTGATGATACGCGGTGCATACGACGAGAAGAAAAGAAAGCAAAAATACAGAAGTCAACTCAAAAATTTATATGGAAACTTTCCGCAGACTGTGTACAGTGCGGAGGAAATTGCACGGATTGAGAGCGGATTCCGTCATTTTTTCAAAGGGAAAACCTTGGAAAGTATGATTGATGATATCACATGGAATGACTTAAATATGGACAACATCTTTGCCCGCATGAATTTTACACAGTCGTCTGCGGGTGAGGAAACGCTTTATACGATGCTAAGATGCCCTGTGCTTTCCGAGGACAGGCAAACAAAATATACGCTCGAACAGCATATTGCGTATATGTCTCTAAATGAAACGGTGCGCCTTGATGCGATGATGCTTTTGGATGAACTTGGAAAAAGTGGGAAGTATGCGCTTGCCGATTATCTGGATTTTATCAAAGAGCTTGGGATTAGAAGTAATCTAAAGCACTATTTTTGCATTTTATTTTTAATTGGTTCCGTGGTGTCTGTTTTTGCGATTCCGTCTTTGGGTGTTGCGCTGTTGATTGCGGCGGCGTGTTTTAATATCGTGACTTACATGAATGAAAAGGGTGTCGCGTCGACGTATGTCACGGCATTTTCTTATATTATGAGAATGCTGGAATGCGCTGACGGAATTTTAGCGCTTGATCTTGGCTCGGAATTTGCGGAATATACGGACACACTGAAAAAGAAAAGAGAGCGGTTTAAAAGTTTTGAGAAAAACTCGGGAATGGTACTTAAACTCAATTCGGCAACAGGCAGCGTAGGCGGAATATTGTTTGATTATATTAAAATGCTGACGCATATCGATTTGATTCAATTTAACAAGATGCTTGGCATGATACAACGGCATGAAAAGGATATTTATGAGATTGCGGAGAGTATTGGATATCTTGATGCTGTGATTTCGATTGATTATTTTAGGGCGGCGCTTCCTTATTCTTGTGTTCCGGTTCTGACGAAAGGGAAAAATGACACACTTGTCATAAAAGACGCTTTTCATCCGTGTCTGGAAAATCCTGTTGCAAACAGCATCAGTCAGAAGCGCGGAATGCTTGTCACAGGATCGAATGCATCGGGCAAGTCGACATTCTTAAAAACAGTGGCAATCAATGCAATTCTTGCACAGAGCATCAGCATTTGCTGCGCAAAGGCATACAGCGGAAATTATTACAGGATTTATTCGTCGATGTCGCTGCGCGACAGCCTTGAGAACGGCGAGAGTCATTATATCGTTGCGATTAAAGCGTTAAAACGGATTATCGACGCGGCGGATATGGAAAGTCAAAATCCGCTTTTGTGCTTTGTGGACGAGGTACTTAGAGGGACCAACACAGTCGAGCGGATTGCGGCATCGACTCAGATTTTAAGGAAATTGTCACAAAGCGGTATTGTTTGCTTTGCGGCAACGCATGATATTGAACTGACAAAGCTGCTTGTTGATGAATATGACAATTGTCATTTTGAGGAGGAGGTAAAAGACGGCGATGTGCTGTTTTCTTACAGGCTTCTGCCAGGGCGGTCGCATACGAGAAATGCGATAAAACTGCTTGAGATTATTGGTTTTTCAAAGGATATCATCAAACAAGCCGACGATATGGCAGGGGATTTTTTGAGGACGGGGGAGTGGAGAAAAGTTTGAGGTTGTGGGAGTGTGGATTACTTTTCGTACTCCGCTAATTTCGCTTGGAGCATGGCAATCATGGAGTCTTTCTCGGCAAGAGAAGAATCTTTTTCTGCGATAATAGCATCTTTTTCCTTCATAAGACTTTTATAAGTCCGAAGAATGCGCTCGCCTTCTTCGCGCATCTGACACCAGTATCGCGCAACATCATCTTGGCTGAGATTATAAATTTCTTCAGAAGTTTCTTCGAAAATATCGTCTTTTTGTGCCAGCATTTTTAATCACCTCCGGTGATTTATACTCCCATGTTTTTGCTTTGAAAAGTTTTGCCCAGTAGTCGATTTTGTAGGCTTTGTCTTCTTCGGTTGCCAGTTCTATTTGATTTAAGTCTAACACATTTAGTGTGAAGTTGTCATTATAAATATAGTGTTG
>JAAVAF010000028.1 GCA_014804225.1 Lachnospiraceae bacterium | reverse complement strand
GGATGCAAAGGCCTATTGTGATGCAAACGGAATTACATATGTGGAAAAGACTGGTACGACAACAGCGGAAATTCAGGCAGCAGCAGATGCGCTTGTTGCAGAGCAGGTGGATGCAGTATTTACACCGCAGGATAACACGATTATGACGGCAGAACTTGCTATTTTTGAGAAATTTACGGATGCAAAGATTCCGCACTATACAGGAGCCGATTCTTTTGCTCTGAACGGAGCGTTTTGTGGCTTTGGTGTTAATTATGAAAACCTTGGTACCGTTACAGCGGATATGGCAGTTGATGTGCTTGTAAATGGTGCAGACCCTGCAACAATGCCGGTAAAGACGCTTTCGGATGGTATTATTACAATCAATACAGAGACAGCAGAGGCAATTGGACTTGATTATTCTGTACTTGAGGGTATGGGATCAGCGTTGATTGAAACAGTTACCGCACAAGAATTCGAATAAAAAGGAAAGTGAAGCATGGGCTCCATTATTACGTTATCCATTGTGCAGAGCGCGCTTGAGCTTGGATTTATTTATGCGCTTGTGGCGCTGGCACTGTTTATCTCTTTTTCTATATTAAATATTGCAGACCTTTCTACGGATGGCTGTTTTACGCTTGGGTGCGCTGTATGTGCTTCCGTGACACTTGCGGGGCATCCAGTGCTTGCGCTTTTTGCAGCGATGGCAGCAGGGATTTGCTCTGGTTTCGTGACCTCGTTTTTGCAGACAAAAATGGGAATCCAGTCTATTCTTGCGGGCATTATTGTAAATACGGGACTTTATACAATCAATATTGCGGTTATGGGATTTGCGTCAAATTTGAATTTGTTTAACTGCGCTTCCGTTTTTACTTGGGCGAAAGCCACAATGCCGACAAGCTGGTATAAGCTTATTGTGGCTGCGGTTATTGTGATCGTAATCAGCTTGCTGGTGTCTGTATTTTTAAATACAAGGCTTGGACTGTCTATCCGCGCTACAGGTGACAATCCGGATATGGTTCGCGCGTCAAGCATTAATACGTCGCTGATGATTACCATCGGACTTTGCGTGGCAAATGCGTTGACTGGGCTTTCGGGAGGACTGCTTGCACAATATCAAAAATCCTGTGACATTAATCTTGGTACCGGAATGGTGACAATTGCGCTTGCAAGCCTGATTATTGGCGAAACACTGATAGGAAAGGGCGGTATGTTAAAACGAATAGCAGGTGTTATTTTGGGAAGCTGCCTGTATCGCTTTATTGTAGCAATTGCGTTGCGGTTAAATGTGCCAGCAGAATGTCTAAAATTAGTGTCATCGCTGATTGTGGCGATTGCGATTGCTTTTCCGTATTTAAAGACAAAGTTTTCCTTTTATAAGGCAAGGCGTGTGTCGCGAGAGCAGAACCAGCGGTACATAAAGGAGCTGATGGAGGTGACCGGCCATGACGAGTGAGAATATGCTGATCATGAAAAATGTCAGCAAGACGTTTAATCCCGGCACAGTGAATGAAAAATGCGCGCTTGATGAGGTTTCGCTTACTCTTAAAAGCGGAGATTTTGCAACGATTGTAGGAAGTAACGGCGCGGGGAAGTCGACGCTGTTTAATGCGATAACAGGCGCTTTTTTCGTCGATAAAGGGCTGATTATGCTCGACGGAGAGGACATTACATATCGCAAGGAGTATGTGCGTAGTAAGGTCATTGGGCATTTGTTTCAGGATCCGTTAAAGGGAACGGCGCCGCATATGACGATTGAGGAAAATATGGCGCTTGCCTATCTTCGAGCCTCGACATCTAAGAATGCTTATTTTAGCAGGATTAAGGCGGCGGACAAAAAGAAGTTTCGGGAGCATTTGGCGCTTTTGGATATGGGACTTGAGGACAGAATGAAAAATCCTGTAGGTCTGTTATCAGGAGGACAGCGGCAGGCGTTGACGCTTTTAATGGCGACAATGGTTACGCCTAAGATATTGTTATTGGATGAGCACACAGCGGCACTTGATCCTGCCACAGCGGAGAAAGTGCTGAATCTGACAAAACAGATTGTCGCCGAGCGGCAGATTACATGCCTTATGGTGACACACAATATGCATCAGGCACTAGAGCTTGGCAACCGCACGTTGATGATGGACGGCGGCAGAATCGTGCTTGATGTGTCGGGCGATGTGCGAAAGGACATGACAGTGGATGATCTGCTCAGCGAGTTTGCAAAGCGCGCGGGCAAAGAACTTGACAATGACCGCATTCTTGCTACAATCAAAAGTTAGAGGCAAATAACATAAATTTAATTTCAAACAGATTTGGAGGAATCAATCGTGAAGAACTACGGAGTAAATGAGCTTAGAAGAATGTTTCTGGAATTTTTTGAGAGCAAAGAGCATTTGGCGATGAAGAGCTTTTCTTTAGTACCCCACAATGATAACAGCTTGCTGATCATCAATTCGGGTATGGCACCGTTAAAGCCGTATTTTACGGGACAGGAAATACCACCTAGAAAACGTGTGACGACGTGCCAGAAATGCGTTAGAACAGGAGATATCGAAAATGTCGGAAAGACGGCAAGACATCTTACTTTCTTTGAGATGCTCGGAAATTTTTCGTTTGGAGATTATTTTAAGAGCGAGTCGCTTGCGTGGAGCTGGGAGTTTCTGACGAAGGTAGTAGGTCTTGAACCCGAGAGGCTTTATCCTTCTATCTACTGCGAGGACGAGGAAGCGTATGAGATATGGACAAAGGAAATCGGCGTTCCGGCGGAAAAGATTACACGTTTTTACCGTGATCCTGAAACGGGCGAGTGCGACAACTTCTGGGAGCACGGCGCGGGACCGTGCGGACCATGCTCCGAGATTTATTACGACAGGGGAATCAAGTACGGCTGCGGAAAGCCCGACTGTAAAGTAGGCTGCGATTGTGACCGGTTTATGGAGGTTTGGAATAATGTATTTACGCAGTTTGACGGTGACGGCAAGGGAAATTATACGGAGCTGGCTCAGAAAAATATTGATACGGGTATGGGATTGGAGCGTCTTGCTGTAGTTGTTCAGGATGTTGATACGGTATTTGATATTGATACGATGAAAGCAATCCGCGATAAGGTGTGTGAGCTTTCCGGCGTTGCGTATGAAACGGACGAGAAGAAAGATGTGTCAATTCGTCTGATTACGGATCATATGCGCTCTGCCACGTTTATGATTTCGGATGGTATCATGCCGACCAACGAGGGCAGAGGCTATGTGCTCAGAAGACTGATCAGACGTGTCGCGCGTCACGGCAGATTGCTTGGCATTGAGGGTAAGTTTGCCACAAAAATAGCAGAAGTTATCATTAACTGTTCAAAGGACGGATATCCGGAACTCGACGAGAAGAAGGACTTTATCTTCAAGGTGCTCTTACAGGAGGAGGAGAAGTTTAACAAGACGATCGATCAGGGACTTACCATTCTTGCGGATATGGAGCGTGCGCTTGCCGAGAAAGGGGAAAAGACGCTTTCAGGCGCGGATGCGTTCAAGCTTTACGATACTTATGGATTTCCGCTTGACCTCACGATTGAGATTCTTGAGGAGAAGGGTATCTCGGTAGACGAGGACGGCTTTAAGACCGCGATGGACGAGCAGAGAAAGAAAGCGCATGACGCGCGCAAGGTTTCGAACTATATGGGAGCCGACGCAACGATTTATGAGCAGATTGATAAAAATATAACAAGCGAATTTGAGGGCTATGATAAGCTGACGCTGGAAACGCCGATTACGGCGCTCACGACAGAAGATGAGGTTGTGGATGCGCTTACGGACGGACAGACCGGTGCAGTCATTGTGGCAAAGACGCCGTTTTATGCGACAATGGGTGGTCAGGTAGGCGACAAAGGAATCATCACGGTAGGAGATGCTGTCTTTGAAGTGAAGGACACGATTAAGGTAGTCGGAAACAGGATTGCGCATATCGGTACCGTGACGAAAGGAATGCTGAAAGTGGGCGACAACGCTGTGCTTAGTGTAGATCCCATAAATCGTGCAAAGACATGTAAGAATCATTCGGCGACGCATCTGATGCAGAAGGCGCTCCGTGAGGTACTTGGCACACATGTACAGCAGAAAGGTTCTTATCAGGACGACGAGCGTACACGTTTTGACTTTAGCCACTTTGAAGCGATGACCGCTGAGGAGCTTGCAAAGGTTGAGCAGATGGTTAATGACAAAATTGCCGAGAATATTCAGGTTGAAACGAATGTCATGACGATGGACGAGGCGAAGCAGACAGGCGCGATGGCGTTGTTTGACGAGAAATACGGCGAAACGGTGCGTGTCGTATCCATGGGGGATTTCTCGAAGGAGTTCTGCGGTGGTACGCATGTCAAGAATACGGGAGAGATTGCGGCATTTAAGATTTTGTCGGAGAGCGGTGTGGCAGCAGGCGTGCGCCGTATCGAGGCTTTGACGGGAGAGAATGTACTGGATTATTACAAGAAGATTGAGGACGAGCTTGACAAAGCAGCAAAGGCGGCGAAAGCATCTCCTACAAATCTTGTAGAAAAGATTGAGCACATGATGGCTGAAATCAAGGCGCTCCAGAGCGAAAACGAGTCATTAAAGAGCAAGGCTGCAAAAGACGCGCTTGGAGATGTAATGGATAAGGTTACAGATGTAAAGGGTGTGAAGCTCCTTGCGGCAAGGGTTGACGGAGTGGACATGAACGGACTGCGCGACTTGGGCGACCAATTGAAGGCGAAGCTTGGTGATGGCGTGGTAGTGCTTGCATCCGGTGCAGATGGTAAGGTAAATCTTGTGGCGATGGCGACAGACGGTGCGATGGCAAAGGGGGCACATGCCGGAAACCTGATTAAAGGAATTGCGGCGCTTGTAGGCGGCGGCGGTGGCGGTCGCCCGAATATGGCGCAGGCAGGCGGTAAGAATCCGGAGGGCATTGATCAGGCAATTGGTGAGGTAAAGACAGTGCTTGAAAGTCAGATTCAATAAAAGGGATAAGACTGATTGACATAATGGAGAATGTTATGTTAATCAGCCTTTTGCTTTTTCAATGAAAATGCTGTATGGAGCCTGCTGCTTGTGACAGGATATTTGCGTGTGGAAAAAAGGAATGATTAAAGAAAGCTATACAAAGAAAAATCGATTTTGGAACAGCTACTAATATTGTTAAAACAGATACAACAAAATAGATGATATCTTTAGAGCAAATGCATTTGCAGCTGTTTTAAAGTAAACGGTAGATAGAGGGCTTAAGCAGTTTTCAGGAAATATATTGATAGGTATAATTGAGAAAATGTATTGAATGGATGGTGAGAAATGAACACATATTATTTAGTTGATTATGAAAATGTAGGTGATGATGGACTTTCAAATTGCCATAAATTGGATAAGACAGATCACATTCATATTTTCTATACAGGCGATAAGACTAGAATCAATATTAATATTTTGAATAATGGCAGTAATTCGGAGCTTAAGGTGCATAAGGTGCAATCAGGAAATCAATCTGTGGATATGCATTTGGTATTTTTTTTGGGATATTTGCTTGGGATTAATGAAGATAAAGACTGTTCTTATGTTATTATTAGCAAAGATAAAGGTTATGATAAGGTAATTGCATTTTGGAAAGATCAAAAGAATGATCGAATTGTAAGGGCAGTAAGAATTAATCCGCCCATTTCGAACCAATCAACAGCCATAGCGCAAACGTCTAAAAAAAGTAATGGTGTCGTAAATCAACCTAAAAATAAAAACGGAAAAATTAAAACAAGGTTAAATCAGGAAGTTCAGCATGAAATGAGTGATAGTGGATATTGTAATGAAGATATCAATAATGTGGCGAAAATTGTTGTTAAACAGTATGGTCAGGATAACTTTTTAAGAAGCGTACATAATGCACTAAGGAAAGAATATGATGCTGATGCTTGTCGCGAAATATACCAAGATATTAAAAATGTGCTCAAAAAATATGAGAAATCATAATTTTATCAAGGTCGATATGTTTTTTTAATAGGGGAAGAAAAGCAGGTTTGTCATTATCAAATAAATTTTGACAATTCTGAAAAATATCTGCCAAAAGAGGGCAGTTTATATGATATCATTGGTATCATATAAACTTCTTTCTTGGTGGAAGGTTTCTGGCTAACTCTATATTTATAACTATAATAGGACCTATACTTCCAGTCTTAGGTGTTATTTTTGCTACTATTGAATATTTTAGATTAAAAAGAAAATGGGATTTCTTTTTTGTTGATAAAAATTTTAGATTGTTACTAAAAATGTCATACACCCAGAACATTTTGTGATGAGTTTTTTATTATAATTTTTTTGTGTTTTTAATTATGGATTCGAATTTTTTGGAATCCTAAAAACTGCTTTTATTTTGGTAAAAATAAAGCCAATAAAGCCTTTGGGGTGATAAACTATCAGGACAGGTCAAATAAATTAAATGAAAATATTTTGAAAAACTATTGACGTATGCATAATATGTGGTATAATCTTTAATGTGCGATTAAGTATACCCGAACAGTCTGGCACACGATAATAGGGCTGGAGGGAGGTTAGGTGTGATAGTATGTCAAATGTTATCGTAAAAGAAAACGAGACTTTGGATAGCGCTTTGCGTAGATTTAAGAGAAGCTGTGCGAAGGCAGGAATCCAGCAGGAAATTCGTAAAAGAGAGCATTACGAAAAGCCAAGCGTAAAACGTAAGAAGAAGTCTGAAGCGGCTAGAAAGCGTAAATATAATTAATTCGTTTTATTATGAAAACAAAATCCTTGGCTATCCATGTCAAGGATTTTTTGTCGGATAAGAAATTTTAGATAAAAAGTTGTGAAAAGTAGTAAATAAGGGGAACGATTCGATTTGATAATAAGGAGTTGAACAATATGTGGTTGAATAGGTATTATTTTGCCGGATATGATTTGTACCATTTAATTGCCTGTTTTTTTCTGTTTAGCATTATCGGCTGGGTGGTTGAATCGATTTATATGTCGTTTTGCAACAAAAAGCTCACAAACAGAGGATTTATGACAGGTCCGTTTTGTCCCATATATGGGGTGGGCGCTACATTGGGGTACATTATTTTACATCCGCTTGCAAAACACGTGGTAGCTCTTTACATAGTAGGCGCACTGCTTGCAACAATATTTGAGTTTCTGGTAGCAAGACTGATGCTGAAGCTGTTTGGCGAGGTATGGTGGGACTACAATGAAAAATTCTGTAATTATAAAGGTATCGTATGTCTTGAGAGTACATTGGCGTGGGGACTTTATGCGGTGATTATCATCACATTCCTTTTTGACAAGGTGATGAGTTTTGTAGACTGGTGGCCTTTTGAATGGGGCATTAAAACGATCGTGTTGATCTGCGTGATGGGTGTTTTTGACTTTGGATATCATTTTGCGATGTCGGTAAAGATGAACGGTGAAATGAGAGAGGAAATTTCAGAACTTTATCACAAATTCTTTCTAAAATGATTTATATGGGCGCAACTTTTGATTGAATAATAAAAAAACGCAAGCTTTGGACTTGCGTTTTTTGCATATAACAGATAAAATAAGCATAAATTTCATATAAGAAAACAAAATGGATACTTGTCATTATGAGTAGTTATAAACGTTTCATTTGCAGACTGCTTTCGTTTGTGATAATAATTACATTTTTGTGCGGAAATACTGTATATGCAGAAGGGGAGGCGCTTACCTTAAGCTCGCCGTCGGCGATATTGATTGAGGCGTCAACCGGAACGATCCTGTTTGAAAAAAATCCGGATGAGGTTAGGAGTCCTGCGAGCATTACAAAGATTATGACGCTTATCTTGACCTTTGAGGCGATTGAAAAGGGCAGAATCAAACTGGATGATGAGGTAATAACCAGCGCCTACGCAAAATCAATGGGCGGATCACAAGTCTTTTTGGAGGAAGGAGAAGTACAGACGGTTGATACTCTGATTAAGTGTATTGCGGTAGCAAGCGGAAACGATGCGTCCGTTGCGATTGCAGAGTATATTGCGGGGAGCGAAACGGAATTTGTGAATCAAATGAACGAAAAGGCAATCTCGCTTGGCATGACAAACACGCACTTTACCGATTGCTGCGGACTGACTTCCAATAAGGAACACCATACTACGGCAAGAGATGTGGCGACAATGTCGCGGGAGCTTATTACGCATTATCCGCAAGTCTATAACTACACAACCATCTGGATGGAGGATATTACCCATGTGACAAGACAGGGCACTTCAAACTTTACCCTGTCGAGCACCAATAAATTGTTAAAACAATATCAATGGACGACGGGATTAAAGACCGGTTCGACCAATGCGGCAAAATACTGTTTTAGCGCGACGGCAAGCAAAGACGGTATTGACCTGGTTGCAGTGGTGATGGGAGCACCCGATCATAAGGTGCGGTTTGCCGAAGCAAAAAGTATGCTCGAATACGGTTTTGCGATAACAAAGCTTTATACAGACGAAAACAAAGAACAACTTACACCGCTGCTTGTGACAGGCGGAAAGGCAGACGAGATACAGATATCGCCGAAAGGAGCCTTTCGCTATCTTGATGTGGCAGGCGCGGATTTTAGCAAAATCCAAAAGCGATATGAATATAATGAAACGCTCGCAGCTCCGATTGAAAAGGGAGAACAAGTCGGAAGAATCGTCTATACATTGGGGCAGACGGAACTCGGAAGCGTAGCGATTATTTCTGCAGAAACAGTCGAAAAGGCATATTATATTGACTATTTAAAGAAAGTGTTTTGGAAGTATCTGATTTAGGATAAAAAGGAAGGGATACAGGATTGATTATTGTTATAATACTGGCGCTTCTATTCGTGTTTTTCCTTGCGATAGGGCTGATAGACGGAAACCGCTTTGTAGTGGTAGAGGAGGAGTTTGCGCTTCCAAAGCTGAAAAAAGAATGCAAATTTGTGTTGATTTCCGATGTTCACAATAAGGTATATGGGGAAAATAATGCCCTGTTTATCAAAGCAGTGAAAAAGATAAATCCAGATTTTATTATATTGGCGGGAGATCTTGTGACCTCAAGTCCAAATGAAGATATGGAACCGGGAATTGCACTTGTGAAAGCGCTTAGCAGCGATTATAAGGTATACTTTGGACTCGGAAATCACGAGGAAAAGATAAAGCAGCAGCGCGATAAGTTTCAAGATCAATTTGCACTCTTAAAAAAGAAGTTGACCCATCCAAATATTGTCTGGCTTGAAAACGAGAGTGCAGAAATTCCAAAATACAATATCAAGATCACGGGACTTGCGCTTGCATTGCAATATTTTGCCCATTTTCAGTTAAGGAAAATGGAGAAGGATTATTTAAAAAATGTCATTGGAACATCCGACAGGACAAAATGCAATCTCTTAATCGCACATAACCCTGATTATTTCAGCGAATATGCAAAGTGGGGGGCGGATTTGGTGCTCTCGGGACACGTTCATGGAGGAATTATGCGCCTTCCACTGATTGGCGGCGTAATTTCTCCTTCTTACAGGCTGTTTCCGAAATACGACGGCGGCGTTTTTTGGGAAAACGACGCTGTCATGCTTCTTGGACGCGGCATGGGTTCCCACACGATACCGTTTCGTTTTTTTAATCCGGCACAATTGTATGCCGTGACGCTCAAACCTTGCAAATAAAAGGATTTTGCCAAACGGCGGTGTCAGATGCGAATAACAGTTTGCCTTGAAATTTCCCCCGATTCCATGTAAAATGAAAAAGTTGAGTGCTGCATAGGGTATGCGATGCACCCGACTGTTAGAACGTTTTGCGTGGAATTTGGGGGTTTTTGTATGAGTTTGTCAGTCAGACTTGAGGTGTTTGAAGGTCCGCTTGATTTGCTGCTTCACCTGATCGAGAAAAATAAGATTGATATCTATGACATTCCGATTGTGGTCATTACAGAGCAGTATCTTGACTATGTTAAGAAGATGCAGACGCAGAATATGAATGTTATGAGTGAGTTTCTTGTGATGGCGGCGACGCTTCTTGATATTAAGTGCAGAATGCTTCTTCCCAAAGAGGTCAACGAGGACGGTGAGGAGGAGGATCCGAGAGCCGAACTTGTACAAAAGCTTATTGAATATAAAATGTATAAATATATGGCGTTTGAATTNCGGGACAGGCAGGTTGACGCGGCAAAGACATGGTATAAAAAACCNATGCTGCCAAAAGAGGTACGNGATTACAAAGCGCCGATNGACTATGAAACNCTTGTNGGNGANGTNAATCTTGCAAAGTTAAANGANATNTTTAAATCNGTGATGCGCCGTCAGGAGGATAAGATTGATCCGATNAGAAGCCGNTTTGGAAAGATTGAAAAAGATGAGATTAATCTGGAGGAAAAACAACTTTATATAGAGGAATTTGTGCGCAATCATAAGCGTTTTAGCTTCCGTAAGCTGTTAGAAAAGCAAGGGAGTAAAATGGAAATTATCGTGACCTTTATGGCGGTGCTTGAAATGATGAAGCAGGGCGTTATCTCAATTGAACAGGAGACGACATTTGCAGATATCATTATCACTTCAAGTCTTGCCGCATAAAACGATTTTCGAGAGGAGTAGGAATATCAATTTGGATGAGAAAAAAATGATGGCAGTCATAGAAGCAGTTCTCTTTGCGATGGGAGATTCCGTAGAGATGAGTAAGCTGATACACGTGCTTGAGACGGATGAGGAAGAAATACGGGAAGTGATTGCCAAAATGAACGATACCTATGAAAAAAGTGATCGAGGCATTTACATAGCAGAGCTTGAAAATTCCTTTCAGCTTTGCACAAAGCCTGCACTGTATGAGTATCTGATCAAAGTGGCGAAGGCTCCGCGAAAGTATGTAATGTCGGACACCCTGTTGGAAACACTTTCGATTATTGCGTACAAGCAGCCCGTGACAAGGCTTGAGATTGAGAAAATCAGGGGCGTAAGCTGCGACCATGCAGTAAACAGACTCTTAGAATTTAATTTGATACAGGAGCTTGGCAGACTTGATGCACCGGGCAGACCGTTGCTTTTTGGAACGACAGAGGAGTTTTTAAGAACTTTTGGTGTAAAATCGTTGGGAGATTTGCCGACACTGGCGCCTGAGCAAATGGAGGACTTCAAAAAACAGGCGCAGGAAGAGGCAGAACTCAAGGTAGATATATAGTTGACATAACATGGGAGAAGTACGACAATGCAAGAAGATAAAAGCAGTAAAAGCAATAGGAATCGAAGGATTTGTGTGCTTGGTGTGGCGGGCGGCTCTGCGTCAGGAAAAACGACCATTATCAAAAAGGTGCGTGAATACTTTGGAGATGATATTGCTGTCATCAGTCATGACAATTATTACAAAGCACACGATGATATGCCTTTTGAGGAGCGGTGCAAATTAAATTATGATCACCCTGATTCGTTTGAGTCGGACAAAATGGCGCAAGATGTGAAAAAGCTGCTTGCAGGAGAGCCGATTGATATGCCGACGTATGATTATTGTAATCATAATCGCTCCAAGGAAACAATACGGATAGAGCCTAAAACGGTTATCATTATGGAAGGAATTCTGATCCTTGAAAATCGTGCGCTGCGCGATTTGATGGATATCAAAATTTATGTGGACACGGATGCGGACGAGCGGTTGATGCGGCGTATTAAGAGGGATATGCTCGAGCGTGCAAGAAGCATTGAGTCTATTCTGGAACAATATACAAATACTGTAAAACCGATGCATGAGGAGTTCGTGGAGCCGTCTAAGCGGCACGCGGACATTATTATACCAAGAGGCGGCGAGAATATGCCAGGAATCGATATGCTGATTACTTATTTGAATAAAAAGCTCGGCGCATAATACATAATTGCCTTTCTGTCAAAATATATTTTTATGAACCCTTTTGAAAAAGGAAGTAAAAATATGATGAAGAAATTTGTAGCGTTGTTTACAGCTATCAGCATTCTTTTATCTATGTCAGATATATGCGGCATGGGTACGGTGTATGCAGATAATATCAGCCTTTATGCGAAATCAGCGGTGTTGATGGACGCTGATTCAGGGCGTGTTTTATATGAAAGAAACGGTTATGAGCAGATGGCAATGGCAAGCACGACAAAAATTATGACATTGATTGTCACGCTTGAAAATGCAAATCTTGAGGATACGGTGACAGTATCGGCGTATGCTGCGTCCATGCCTGATGTGCAGTTAAATATCAGAGAAGGAGAAACCTATCGGCTTAACGATTTAGTTTATTCGCTGATGCTAGAATCGCATAATGATTCGGCAGTCGCGATTGCCGAACACGTAGGAGGGAGCGTGGAAGGATTTGCCGCGCTTATGAACGAAAAGGCAGACGAAATCGGCTGCGAAAACACTTATTATATCACACCAAACGGACTTGACGCCACAAACGGTGACAAGTTTCATTCTACTACGGCAAGAGATTTAGCGCTTGTCATGTCTTATTGTATTAAAAAATCACCTCAGAAAGAAACATTCCTTACAATTACAAGAACCCCATCTCATTCCTTTTCGGATCTTTCCGGAAAAAGAAGCTTTAGCTGTACAAACCACAATGCATTTTTGAGCATGATGACGGGCGCGCTTTCCGGAAAAACAGGTTTTACCAATAAAGCGGGATATTGTTATGTCGGGGCATTGGAGCGTGACGGAAAAACGTTTGTCGTGGCACTTTTGGCGTGCGGCTGGCCCAATCACAAAACTTATAAATGGAGTGACACGCGCACACTCATGGAGTTTGGCATAACAAACTATAATTATAGGAGTTTTGATGAGGTGCAGATTCCCCAAAGGGCATATGAAGAGGTGCTAATTACGGGGGCAAAGAGCGATCGAATCAATGGTATGGAGGCTGTAAAAGTGGAGCTTGTCGACGCACCGGAAGGTTCCCGTGGAATTGATGGACTTTTGATGAGCGACGAGGAAAAAATAACAATTACGCTTCATAAAGTAAAGGAGCTTAGTGCGCCTGTAAGTGAGGGACAAAAAGTAGGGCACATCAGCTACATGGTGGGAGATGAGGAGTGGAAAAGAGTTGATATTGTCACGACACAGGAGAAGGAAGCGATAGACTTTCGGTGGTGCTTCAAAATGATATTTGACAAATGGAGCATCTGACAGGAAGAAAAAGGGAAAAAATGAAAAATTTTATTAAATTTCACTAGGCGGGAAGAATAATATATGTTATACTAAGCTCGTGCAGTTTTTTACATTATGGGGATTGCGACAGCGTGAATCATTGAAACAAAAAGCGTGGCTTTTTGCTAGATGAGTGAGCTGGCACTAATCTTTCTTGCATGAAAAATTGCAGAATGAGTTTTTACAAAACAAAAATTAAGATAAAAACGGAGGTCAAAAAATGAGTTCTACTTCAAGTCTGGCAAGCAAAAGAATTGAATCTTTGCTTGATGAAAACAGTTTCGTTGAAATCGGCGCCCTTGTGACCGCAAGAGCGACAGACTTCAATTTGAAACAGGCAGATACTCCTTCGGACGGTGTTGTTACCGGCTACGGAGTCATCAATGGTAATCTTGTTTATGTGTACAGTCAGGACGCTGCTGTTTTGAACGGTTCTGTCGGCGAAATGCACGCAAAGAAGATTACGAACCTTTACGATTTGGCTATGAAAACAGGCGCGCCTGTCATTGGTCTGATCGATTCAGCAGGTTTGAGGCTTCAGGAGGCAGCAGATGCGCTAAATGCGTTTGGTGAGATTTACTTAAAGCAGACGCTTGCATCAGGTGTCATTCCTCAGATTACTGCTATTTTCGGAAGTTGTGGCGGTGGTCTTGCACTGATTCCTACACTTACCGATTTTACGTTTATGGAAGAGGAGAAGGCAAAGCTTTTTGTGAATTCTCCAAATGCGCTTGATGGAAACAACATTACAAAATGTGATTCTTCATCGGCAGCGTTCCAGAGCAGTGAGAGCGGTATTGTTGATGTGGTTGCAAATGAAGCTGCAATCTATGCAAAAATCAGGGATTTGGTGACAATGCTTCCTGCAAACAATGAAGATGAAGCATCCTATGACGAGTGCACGGACGACCTCAACAGAGTATGTGCGGATATCGC
>JAAVAF010000027.1 GCA_014804225.1 Lachnospiraceae bacterium | reverse complement strand
GTTTCAAGCACGGTAATATCCACACCCGCTTTTGCAAACACATACATACCCATAAAAAAAAGGCGCTCAAAATATGTGGGTACGTAATCCGCCTTAACAGCCCTATACGCCTTCAACTTGAAACCAAGCCAGCAAAACGCCTCTACAAACAGCTCCTCCGATATCATCTCCCCGTCAATCATAAACCGCTCCCTTGTGGTAATCAGATGCGGTGAGGTAAACATGCCCACATGATATCCGCTTTCTAAAAAAATTTGCTGTAAAAAAGCACATACCGATCCTTTTCCGTTTGTTCCCGCGATATGGATAATGCGTCCAAGCCGTTCCTCTTCTATTTCCTTTTGCACAAATGCATAAAATCCCTTTGTTTCGGCAAGTGGATTTTTACTCGTAAATTTAGGAACTTCCGACAAAAACTGTTCTGCCTCCTGATAGTTTTGTGCCTTTTCTTCTATCATTCTTTCTCCCTGAAAAACGGTTCGCAGTGCTGCTGCACTGCGAACTTCTATCTCAATTCTAAATTACGATTACGGTGCCCACAATCACACCATTCTGGCTTGTATATTCCATAAAGCTTGTATCTCTCTGAATCGGAAGCTGACAGTCATCAATTCCGATAACTGTTCCTTTATAAACGCTGCCACTGATTCTGATCTTTGCCTCTCTCGCCTCTGTCACCATTTGCTCAAGTCTTTCCGCTTCCTTCTTCATATCCATACATTTCTTGTAAACCTCGTCCTTCTTATCCTTCAAGGACTCCAAATGCTGTTGAAGCTGTTCACTGAGCTCTCCGGTCTGCTGTCTGACACGAAGAACCTTTGCCATACCCAATACAATCTCATCAAGCTCCTCATTGAGCTTTGCGTACTGCTGGCTGACTTCAATCCGCTTCTCAAGAAGCTCCGGGAGCACGCCGATATGTATTCCCGTCTTGATTTCTGAAGCGTTTCCAGCATTCTGACAAGTAACACCCATCATCGCATGCACGTTGCCGCCCGCAATCAGACCTTTCTTTCCGGTAAGCGTAATCGTGCCTTTTGATTCAACCTGTGAATTCAAAATAACATTTGACTGTACGCTTCCCTCTGCATTGACTTTTGTATATTCCAAAAACTCGGTAAAGACATTTCCTCCGGCAGTAATCGTTCCCTTTCCGCTGCCTTGCATACCGCGCTTTAAGCATACATCACCACCGGCAGTAATCTCCGCCGATTCCACTACACCATCAACCGTAAGGCTCTTTCCGGCGCGTATCGTTACACCGGCCTCCACGTTTCCATGGATGATGACATCACCGTTAAACTCCACCAGCGCGTTGTTGGAATAGTTACAGCCCCCCTGTACTTCGTACACTTCAACAATCGAAAGCTTGTTCACTCCATCATATTCGATCTTTCCGGACTTTGTTGCATAATATTCATGCGGATTTTTTTCATTACTGATGCCCTTTCCCGTAAGTGGGCGCAGCTCCTTATGAATTGTCAATTTTTCAAACGCACCGGTAACATCACGCCCGCTCGTTCCCTGAACCGCCGGGTGGTATAACGCAAGCAGACTTCCCTCCGTTACATTCTGCACAAGGGACATACTCCTATAATCAACCGTTCCGTCGTTGTTTATTTTAGGCTTTGGCTTTTCCGTGTCAAAGAAAAATTCAAAATATCCTTCCCGTCCGGGATCTCCCTTCACACTTGTGGCAACCTTTACCTCACGCTCATAAATCTGCTTTTTGCACATCGCCGCTATGTGCGATTCGTTGATACCCGCAACAACATTGTTTAGTTGCAGATATCTCATAATTTCGCTTTTTTCGTACATCTCACCATCATCAGGAGCGCACAAATAAAGCCATGCTTCTTTTTTATCTTCCGTTATTCTTACATAAGATTTGACATTAACCATACAAACACCTCCGAAGGGGTTTTGTTACCCTCTCTTATATATTGTAACATCATTTACCTTAATTGTGCAAGTCGTTCTGAAACTTGTTGTCGCATTTGTGTATATTTTGCCAATTTTTCTCTTTCTTCTGCGACCTTACTCTCGGGTGCCTTCGACATAAACCGTTCGTTATTCAACATACCGTTTACGCGGGCAAGTTCACCCTCCAAGCGCTTTTCTTCCTTTTCAAGACGCTCGATCTCCTGTTTGATGTCAACCAACTCTGCAAAAGGAATATAAATATTTGCGTTGGCAATCACCACAGAAACCGCATCATCTGCAATTCCACTCTTGTCCGTTTGGATTGTTACCTCGGACGCATACGCAAGAGAAGCAAAGAATAATTTTCCCTCCTCAAAGGTCGCTCTGATATCGGCATTTTCCGAAACCACATACACATGCGCCTTCTTAGACGGAGCCACGTTCATCTCTGTCCGCACATTTCGGATGCCGCGCACTGCCTCTTTGATGATTTCAATATCCCGCTCATCCTTTACAAAACTTCTCTCCGTGCTAAATACAGGCCACTTTGAAATCATAATAGACTCTTCCTCGGACTGTAATGTACAGAAGATTTCCTCTGTAATAAACGGCATATAAGGATGCAACAGCTTTAATGCGTCTATCAGAACCGTCTTTAACGTCCAGAGCGCCACATTCTGTGATTTACTATCATCTGAATTATACAACCTTGGCTTTACCATTTCAATATACCAGTCGCAGAATTCGTCCCAAATAAAGTCATAAATTTTTTGCACTGCGATGCCAAGCTCAAAGCTTTCCATATTGTCTGTTACTTCTTTCACAAGGCTGTTTAATTTCGAAATAATCCAACGGTCTACAGGCTCCAATGCATCTTTCGCATCGGTTACCGCTTTGCCCTCCATGTTCATCATGATAAAGCGTGACGCATTCCAAACCTTATTCGCAAAGTTTCTGTTTGCCTCCACACGCTCATAATAAAAGCGCATATCATTTCCCGGTGCGTTTCCTGTAATCAGCGTCATTCTAAGAGCATCTGCACCATATTTTTCAATCACCTCAAGCGGATCAATACCATTTCCAAGTGATTTTGACATCTTTCTTCCCTGTGAATCGCGCACAAGCCCGTGGAAAAGCACTGTTTGAAACGGTTTCTCTTTCATATGCTCATATCCTGAGAAAATCATACGGATAACCCAGAAAAAGATAATATCATACCCTGTCACGAGCACATCGGTAGGATAAAAATACTCCAAATCCTCCGTCTTATCCGGCCATCCAAGCGTCGAAAACGGCCAAAGTGCTGACGAAAACCATGTATCAAGTGTATCCGGATCTTGTGTCAAATGGGTGCAGCCACACTTCGGACAAACCTCCGGCGCCTTCCCGGCAACAACAATCTCACCGCAATCATCGCAATAATAAGCCGGAATTCTGTGTCCCCACCAGAGCTGTCTTGAAATACACCAGTCCTTGATGTTGTCTGTCCAGTTATAATACGTCTTATCCATTCGTTCCGGTATCAGCTTAATCTCACCGCTCTTTACAGCCTCCACGGCGGGCTTAATCAGCTCGTCCATCTTGACAAACCACTGCTGTTTTACCAAAGGCTCAATCGTCGTCTTACAACGGTCGTGTGTGCCGACATTGTGGCTATGATCCTCTATCTTCACGAGAAGTCCCATTTTGTCAAGTTCTTCCACAATCGCCGCTCTCGCCTCATAGCGATCCATTCCTGCAAATTTTCCGCCGTTTTCATTGATCGTGGCGTCATCATTCATAATATTAATAATAGGAAGGTCATGCCGCTTTCCTACCTCAAAGTCATTCGGGTCATGTGCCGGTGTAATCTTAACAACACCCGTACCAAACTCCATATCGACATACGTATCCTCTACGACCGGAATCTCACGGTTCATTAACGGCAGCATCAGCTTTTTCCCTTTTAAGTGCGCATACCGCTCATCATCGGGATGGATTGCCACTGCCGTATCGCCAAGCATTGTTTCCGGTCTTGTCGTTGCAAATGTCAAATACTCTCCCGACTCCGTAGAGTCATCATTCAAAATCGGATACTTGATATGCCAGAAATGTCCCGCCTGCTCCTCATACTCCACCTCTGCATCTGAAATAGAAGTGTTACATACAGGGCACCAGTTAATCATTCTTGCGCCTTTATAAATGTAACCTTTCTCATGCATCTTGCAGAATACCTGTGTAACAGCCTTATTGCAGCCCTCGTCCATTGTAAAGCGCTCTCTGTCCCAGTCACACGACGAACCAAGCTTCTTGAGCTGACTGATAATTCTTCCACCATACTCTTTTTTCCAGTCCCACGCGCGCTCCAAAAACTTCTCTCTGCCAAGGTCATGCTTATCAATGCCTTCCTCCTTGAGCTTTTCAATAATCTTTACCTCTGTTGCAATACTCGCATGGTCTGTTCCCGGCTGCCAGAGCGCATTATAGCCCTGCATTCTCTTAAATCGAATCAAAATATCCTGCATTGTATTGTCAAGGGCATGTCCCATATGGAGCTGTCCTGTAATGTTTGGAGGTGGAATGACGATTGTAAAGGGTTTTTTGCTCCTGTCTACCTCGGCATGAAAATATTTTTTGTCGAGCCATTTCTGATAAATTCTGTCCTCAAGTCCATGCGGATCGTACGTCTTTGCTAATTCTTTACTCATCTTTATAACCATGCTCCTTTCAAAGTCTGCAAGCTTTCATGGGAATTTGTTCCCAATACTGTAAAACACAAACTTCTTACCAAATGTCTATTACAATAAAAACTTTCTCCCTAACTTATAATATTATCTAATCTTGTTGCAAACGTCAAGTGTTGCTATGCAGAATTATGGAAATATTTGTTATGGAAACAAAATAAAATTAAAATATTATTTTATATTGACATATAATACTATACGACATATAATATTATCAATTCACATACTATATGCCATATAGTATTATACAAAATATATTTATTTCGGAAAGGAGCGTATTACATGGTTTTTAACACAGGCTCCACTTTGCTCGACGCGATTGTGCTTGCTGTCGTTTCCAATGAGACGGAAGGCACCTACGGCTATAAAATCACACAAGATGTGCGCGATGTCATTGATTTAAGTGAATCGACACTTTATCCCGTGCTGCGCCGTCTGCAGAAGGATGAGTGCCTTACCACGTATGACAGGGAATGCTCGGGTAGAAACCGCAGATATTACCAGCTCACGGAAAAAGGGCATGCGCAGCTTCAGCTTTATCGTTCAGAGTGGATTACCTATTCATCCAAAATTAGTAAAGTTTTACATTAACAAAGAAAAAACAGAAAAGGAGCATAGCAATTAAAATGAATAAAAACGAGTATTTAGACCGGCTCTCAAAGCTGCTCTCAGATATCTCCTACGAGGAGCACGAGGAGGCGCTCTCTTACTACCGCGAATACATTGAAGATGCCGGCATCGAAAACGAACAGCGTGTCATCGAGGAGCTTGGTACACCGGAGCATCTTGCACAGGAAATACGCGAAGAGCTTTTTAAGAAAGGGGAACCAAGCAAACGACAAGGAGAGCCAATCAACGCCCCCGAACTTAGTACAAACAGCAACAGTGAAAATACAAACAATTCTTATCAGGAAAACAACAGGCAATACAATAACTATCATAATGACAACAGCAATCACAATGATAACCGCAATCCAAAAGCGCAACAGGAAAAAGATAATTCAACCGCAATCTTAATTATTATTGCCCTAGTGCTGACATCACCGCTCTGGTTCTCACTTGCATGCACAATTATCGGCACTATTATTACCTGTATTGTAGGCTTTGGCGCAGCAGGCATTGTCTGCATCATTACAAGCATTGTGCTCGTTATCGCAGGCATTTCGGCACTTTTTTCCATTACCGTTTTCTCTGTTCCGGGCACACTTGTCGGTGCTGCACTGATTGGCGCTGGTTTGATTGTCTTATCAGTGGGAATTCTATTGATTGTTCTAACAGTGTGGCTCTGCGGTTGGGCGCTGCCCGCACTCGTACGTTTTATCAGACAGACCATCAGCCGCATTTCATGTAAGAAAAAGGAGGCACACGTATGAAAAAATTTGCAAAAGTATCTCTAATCACTGCGGGCATCCTGTTTATCACAGGAGCAGTTATCCTGATTATATGTAGTTTTTTTGCCGGAAGTATGCGCGGTACCATTTCAGATGCCGTTTCCGACAGACTTCACAGCACGGTGAGTGGTAATATCTTACATCTTTGGAACTGGAACGGAAATTCGCATCACCACTTTAATGACAGCTATCCCATACACAACGGACAGCATACAGACGACAACGCTGCTAATGCTGCTGACATAGACGAGCTCCACATTGACCTTAACTATACTAATTTTACACTTGCTCCCTCACAGGACGACTATTTTCATATCTCCTCTGAGGGTAACGGAAAATATCAATACTATACGGACGGAGCTGCCTTTTATATTGACGGTTTTTATAACTACAGTACCTCATCGATTAATCGGCTTACTCTTCAAGTTCCGGATAGCGATTTTTCCTATATAGAAATCAATTTCGGCGCCGGCGCCGCCACGCTGTCATCGTTAAAAAGTGACTCACTTACGATGTGTATCGGTGCTGGGGAACTCACTCTTGATGACGTTCATTGTGACAAACTCTCAGCGGACATTGGTGCTGGTACCGCCACAATCAAGAGCGGGCAGACCGGAGACGCTGATCTTAACATCGGAATGGGTACACTTATTTACAAAGGCTATATCAATGAGAATCTTAACGCAGAAGTTGGTATGGGCGATATTACGTTGCAGCTTTGGGATTCACAAGATAACCACAACTACGACTTAGAATGCAATATGGGAACAATCACACTTGGGTCAAAAGAATACGGCGGAATCGCATTTGAAACAGAAATCGACAACGGCGTCGACTCTGATTATACACTCGAATGCGATATGGGCAGCATTAACATTACCTTTGAAAATATCAATCAGCATTAAAAATATGGAGGATATATTATGAGCTATCAAAATGACAACAACGAATACAGAAGACTTCACAAATCGCAAACAGACAGATTTATCTGCGGTGTCTGCGGAGGCATCGGCGAATATTTGAACATTGATCCAACGCTCGTGCGTCTTGCATGGGTTGTATTTTCCTTATGCGGCGGTTCGGGAATTCTTGCTTACATTATTGCAGCAATTATTATCCCGAACAATTAAGGATGCAAACAGTCTGCATCTGCGGCAGTTTTAATCCGTTTTTTAGAAATTACGATAGGAATTTCATAAAACTTTATTTTTTGATTGTTAATATATAAACTTTGTTTCGGTTATGATATACTATAGAAATAAAAAACGATTTCCAAAAATAACATTATGCTCTTAGCATGATGAAAATCTTACGGAGGATTAATCGAATGCAAAGGAATATATTAAAAAAGTTTCTTATGTGCAGCATTTTGTTTCTGCTGATTTTCACTTCCATAAATGACCTATACGCAGCAGAAAACGCCATAGAAACCAATGTTAATTTAGATGAAAGCATATCGGGAACATATTACGTGAATGCACAAAATGGATTGAAAATGCGCAGTGCTCCCTCTACGGACGCTGATGTCGTAGCCCTTCTGCCGTATAAAGCGGAGATAACCGTTACAGGCGCTGCTACCAATAGCTGGTATCAGGTAGAATACGCTAACCAGAGTGGATATGTTGCGGCAAATTACCTTACAAAGTCCTCTACTTCAGATACAGGCAACGAAACTGCGGACACAAACGCAGCCCAAACACAGGAAAACACACTTGTGTCGGAAGAAGATACCGCAGATGCCTTTGGTGCCACGTCTATTATCACAGCACTGATCGTCGCAATCATTATTATGATACTTCTTGCAACATATACAGCATACAGTTTTCTGAAAAGGGGAAATGACAATGCAGCAGAGGAATACGACGACGAATATGATGACGATGAAGAATATGACGACGAATACGACGATGAGCCGGAATATAACGATGACACCTATGACGGCGATGATAACAGCGAATATGATGATGAGGACGAATACGACGATGAGGAATCATAAACAAAAAAGTACGAACATTTCGTACTTTTTTTATTTTCAGATTAAAATTCCTAAAAACCAATTCTATTGTTTGATTTGAACTTTAATATTTTTACCGAGGACTCAATATCACCCAACGCCCCAATGACTTCCTCAGCAGTTTCAAGCTGCGCCGAATTGATACAAAAAACAATATCCGGCTTTCTGCTGCTAAAAATTCTGGAAAAAAAGCCCGGTTTTTCCCATCTTAAAAAATATGAGACCCTTGCTTTCATAAAACCCTTTTCGATTGCCTCTTTCACGTTTGTATCCGTTACCGAACAAAAATCTATCTCATTATCTACCTTTACTTTACTATAC
>JAAVAF010000026.1 GCA_014804225.1 Lachnospiraceae bacterium | reverse complement strand
CGCGGTTATAATAGGCATGATATGCATCAGGGCGCGCGGCATCAAGACCAATTGCTTCCATATAGAAATCGCTTGCATCACTTATATCTACAGTACGTCCCGCTGTCTCAATCAGCGTCATGTATTCGTCCTGAAGCTTCTCATGCGCTGTCACGCGAAATCCGATTGCACAACTTGTGCTCACAAGGCACAAAAAAAGTGCCGCTGCAAATCTGCCAAGCCTCTTTCGGCACGTCAACTGCGTTTTTGTTTCCAAATCCTTATAATGTGTTAGCGCATACATAAGCTCACCTGCCGATTGATATCTGTCTGCAGGGTTTTTACGCGTACATTTTAATATAATCTTCTCCAATCCGCTCGAAAGCTCTGGATTCCACTTTGTAATCGGATACATCTCGTAAGGCGGTTCGGAAGGATTGTGCCCCGTAAGCAGATGATACATGGTTGCACCTAAGCAATAAATATCTGTGCGTGCATCGGTCTGTCCCATTCCGCCAAACTGCTCAGGAGCTGCGTAGCCTTGCGTCCCAAGACACGTCGTATCCGCCGCATTTTGCTCCTTAAATTCCCTTGCCGTACCAAAATCAATTAAAATGACACTTTCGTCAGATTTTAACATCACGTTTGACGGCTTCATATCTCTATAAATAATCGGCTTTGGCCGTTCATGAAGATATTGCAGCACATCGCAGAGCTGTATTGCCCAGTCAACCACTTCCTCCTGCGGATATGCACCGTTTTCGTTGACTAGTTTTTCGAGTGTGCTGCCCTCTATATAATCCATAACAATCAGAAAATTTTCATCGGAATCGATCACATCGACGATACTCGGAAGATTTTTATGACTCAGTTTTTTGAGCATATCCGTTTCGAGTATCAAGCTTTGCTTTAGAATATCAAAATTGCGGCTAACGGATTTTCGCACCTCTTTGATTGCCCACGGTTTGTTTGCCTTCTCATTAATCGCAAGATAGACGGTGCTCATTCCCCCATGCCCGATCTCATTTAGAACCTTATATTTTCCGTCAATAACGGAACCAATTTTCAACATAACAATCCAGCCTTTGTCATTCACTTGTTTTTATCAAAATCGCCGAAATATTGTCTTTCTCCATGCGTATTTTATTCTGTTCAATCAGGTATTTCAGTTGTACATTCATTAAACGTGAATTTTCCTGTCTGTATTCCACATACCATTCCATATCCCTTAACGCTAAGTGGCAATAATCATAGATTTCCTGCTCCAAAAGCTCATGTCTGAAGCCGTCTGAGCAAAGCAGAAAGCTGTCCCCAGACTGATATTGTCCTACGATAAAATCAGGCTCTACTTGACGAACCGTTCCAATGCACTGCAAAAGTACATTTCTGCGCGAATCGTTTTTTGCCTGTTCAGGCGTCATATGACCTAACGCCACCTCCCGCTCCACATAAGTCTGATCAGTCGTCACCTGTTTCATTTGCTCACCAAAATCAGTCATATGATAGACTCTGCANTCGCCGATATGTGAGATATAGAAATTTCCCCCAAATANNAGNAATACCGTAAGNGTTGTACCCATTGTGGTTTTCCGCTCNCTGCTGTAATCAAGGATACGCGCGTTGCAATCNTTTGCAATACTTTCCCAATTGTTTNGAATCCACCAGACATCAATNTTGCCGTGACTCTCATCCANTGCCAAAGGAAACNTTNTCANAAACCATTGTTCATAAGCNCGCACTACNACTGCACTTGCAATCTCGCCCTGTTCNAANCCGCCCATTCCGTCACACAGCACAGCCACGGCTGCNTCCCCGTATGGAGTGTTTGCNACTTTTACAGTCAGACTGTCCTGATTGACATTTTTNGTNATNCCGATATCTGTCTGAGCCGCCACTGTATAATGAAAATCCATTATTTTTTCACNCCTCNATGAATTCAAACACCTCATCNGAAAGCTGTANCAGACTTCCCGNTTCAAGCTTTACTNATTCTTCCGGCTCAAGCTTTTTTCCNTCAACAAAGGTGTGATTTANCGACCCTTTATCNTTAACATAATATCCGTCTTTTTGGCGNATAAGATCGGCGTGNCTTCTGCTGATTGTCGGATTGTTNTCAACAACATAATCNACACNCGCNGCATCTTTTCCGAGCTTAAAAATCGCCTGCGTNATTGCNATNTTCTCACCNGTACTGCNTCTCACTAAATATGGAAGNTTCTNATCAGGAANCGTTTTNTCGTTTATTTTTTCACAAAATTCCCCACAGAGTGCTGTCATATCGGAAATTCGCTCCAAGGCGCTCTCGCTCTCGGTATCAAGCTCCTGTGCAAGATAAAATCCTGCTTTTTCCGATACCTTCCATACATTATAAGTTTTGCCGTCTTTTGTGATTTTTTTTGTAATCATACAACTGAATCTCCATGCTGCCTTTATTGAACAGCGTCTAAAATCATACTATACGCTTTGTTGTGATGTCAATGGTACAAAAGTACCAAAACACCCTCTGCTTAGTAAAAAATATGCCCACCAATTTGTGTCCCCGAAATTCCCGCTATCGGTGTTCGGAAATAGACACAATGTCCGACATTGGTAACGCCGCTCATCGCCTCGTCCGCCGCCCGATAACAGTCTGCCGTCGCCCTGTCATTTGCAAGTGCCAGTGCAAGATGTCCGTCATTTACGGGAGAAAACTGTTTATTTTGATAAATCACGCCGACAACCGTATTTGGATACCGCGAGCTCAACACTCTGTTGATAACCACAGCACCGACTGCTACCTGTCCGCTGTAGGGCTCTGCTCCCGCCTCGCAATAGATTAGGTTTGCTAAAAGCTTGCGGTCTCCCTCCTCAAACGTTACCTCAGATATATCCCGCCAGCTTGACTGCGCGGCAAGTCTTGACTTTGCAAGCTCCTCCTCGTACTGCTTCTGGAGCTTTGCGATGTCTTGCTCTTGTTCATTAATCATAGAAGAAAGCGCATCAATGGTTTGCTCCGCGTCCGCTATCTGATCCGTGTAAGCTGCTACATTTTTTGACGTTTTATTCACAAGCTCTGTCACCTTGCTCTTTTGGTCATTGACCTCGTCCTGTAAATCATGAAGATCTGCAAGCTCCTCCTCCAGCTTTGTCTGCTTATTCGCAACCTCTTCGCGGCTCTCTTTATACTGCTTGAGCATTTTTTGGTCATACTTATTCATCTGCTCAACATAATCGCTTTTGTTCAAAAAATCCGCGAAATTATTGGAGTTTAAAAGGAAGTTTAGGTAATTATAACTTGCTCCGTTTTCGTACATCGTCTTGATGCGCAGCTTCATATTTTCATACTGCTCCTGCTCAACGATTTTTGCCTGTTCCAACTCCTCTTGTGCCTGTACAATTTCCGCTTCCTTGGCAGTAATGTCTGCCTCTATTTTTTCAAGGTTAGCAGACACTTCTGCTAAATTGTCGTTTAGTGTGCTTAGTTCACCCAAAAGGGAGTTTTTACTGATCTGAAGCGAAGCTTTTCTATCCTCCGTATCCTCTTTTGCTTCCTCGGTTTTTTCCTTTTCTTCTTTTGCGCGCTGTAAGCGTTCCAGCGTCGTTTCGGCGTGCACCGGTATTGACGAGGATACCGCTATCACGACCGCCATCGCGACCACCATAAACTTTTTCAATGCCGATTTCGTCATGTTTTCATTCATTCCCCTTAATTTTTTTTACATCAACCCTTATCGCAACTTTGCTGCGACTCAAATCCAGTCGAAGAATGCCCGTACTTTGGGCATTCTTCTGCGTGAAACTTAGTACTTCTCCACGAAACAGCCTTTGCTGTAAGTGGTTAGAAGTACTTTTCACGCTATTTTGTCCCAAATATTCTATCACCCGCATCTCCTAAGCCGGGCACAATATAACCATGGTCATTGAGTTTTTCGTCAAGCGCTCCGATATAAATATCCACATCGGGATGCTCACGCTGCATACGTTCTACACCCTCGGGCGCTGCAATGATACACATGAAATGAATACTTTTACATCCTTTATCCTTCAACATTCTTATCGCTGCCGATGAAGATCCTCCTGTCGCAAGCATCGGATCCACGACAAAGACTTCCCGCTGATCGCAATCCTCGGGGAGTTTACAATAATATTCCACAGGCTCTAAGGTTTCGGGATTGCGATAAAGTCCGATATGCCCTACTTTTGCGGCCGGAATCAGTTGTAAGATACCGTCCACCATGCCAAGTCCCGCCCTTAATATTGGCACGACTGCAAGTTTTTTTCCCGCAAGCTCTTTCACAGTTGTTTTACAAATCGGTGTTTCTATCTCCACATCTTCAAGTTTTAAATCCCTTGTTGCCTCATAACAGATGAGATTTGCAATTTCTCCGATGGTCTGTCTGAAATCCTTTGTACCGGTTTCTGTCCGCCGTATCATTCCGATTTTATGCTGAATCAATGGGTGATCCATTATCACTACTTTTGCCATATTTAATCTTCCTCCAATTGATTAACTCTTCTGATGTGCTTTTCTTCATTTGAAAATTCCGTATTTAAAAAAGTTTCCACAATATCAAGCGCAAGCAGCTCACCTACATAAGCACCGCCTAATGCAAGCATATTTGCGTCATTGTGAAGTCGTGTCATTTTCGCAGAAAGCGTGTCACTGCACAGCGCACAACGCACTCCTTTGATTTTGTTTGCAGCGATGGAAATGCCGATGCCTGATGTGCACACTACAATACCTTTCTCGCATTCTCCGCTCGCAACCGCTCTTGCCGCTGCCTTTCCGAATACGGGATAATCGCACGATTTTTTTTCGTAACAGCCAAAATCCTTATACGCAATATTATGCTCCTCAAGGTATTTTATTATTTTCTCTTTCAATTCCAAACCACCGTGGTCACTTCCCAATGCTATCATACAAAATCCTCCATTCCGTTTTTATTTTTATCTTTGTTAAAGTTTCACGCATCGATGTCCTGCCGCTTTTAAAAGTCTGTTCATAACTGCCTGTCCAACGCCTTCCGAGGCAAACGATTCCGAATACATATACGCTATATTTTCATCGTCAAATTCCCGCAAAAAAGTATAAAGCCTTCCTGCAACCGACAGCATATCATCGTGTCTGCCTGCATCTTTTATGCTGTCCGCCTGATAGTTTCGAATCATTTCCGATGTCCCGATGACGCCTGTTTTTTCCCCTTTTTGCGCGTGAAGTTTTGTCTGTTCGTTAATATAATTTACAACCTTTTGCGGCTCTCCTTCGACAATGACCAGCTCGCCTTTTGGCGCATAATGACGATATTTCATGCCCGGCGCTTTCGGCGGTTCGTTTGATGCATTGTCAAAAATTGTGACATCCGTGTCAGTTTTTCCAATGATACTCGAAATCATTTCCTGCGTAATATATCCGGGGCGCAGTATCATCGGAATTTCACTTGTCATATCAACGATTGTCGACTCAATTCCGATATTTTCACTGCCCATATAAGCGTCCAAAATCATGTCAATCCTGCCGTCCATATCCTGTATTACATATTTTGCCGTCGTAGGACTCGGTTTTCCTGACAAATTCGCACTCGGCGCCGCCACATATCCGCCTGACTCCCTGATAAATATAAGCGCAATCGGATGTCCCGGCATTCTTACGGCAACCGTATCAAGTCCGCCTGTTGTCTGGTATGGCACGATATCCGATTTCTTCATAATCATCGTAAGCGGTCCCGGCCAGAAAGCCTTTGCAAGCTTTCTAACATTCTCGGGCACCTCGCGCACAATTTTTTCCAAATGCTCCATGTCCGCGATATGCACAATCAGCGGGTTGTCACTTGGACGCCCTTTTGCGGCATATATTTTTTTAGCGGATTCTGCATTCAAGGCATCGCCGCCAAGACCGTATACTGTTTCTGTCGGAAATGCCACAAGCCCGCCGTTTTTAATGACTTCGCCTGCCTGCGCAAGTTTGGCGTGTTTGGACTCTTTGTCCTCGCCCCATACCAAGGACACGATTTGTGTTTTCATCTGTATTGCTGCTCCATTAATCTATAATCATTGCTATTGTAGCATATGTGCGTGGTTTTATAAAGAGATTTATTTCAGTTTCTGAAAAGATCAAACGCCGACACGCTTTGCGAGTCGTCTTATTGAGTGAAAAGAAAAAGCAAGAAACACGAAACCTTTAGTAACTATAATTTTTAGTGCACTTGTATTTCCTTCGTAAACCAACTATAATTACAAACAAGATGAAGGTGTAATGGGAAAGTGAGATACAAAGATGAAATATATCGTTAAAAAATTTGAAGAATTGACAACTGTAGAATTATATGAAATTTTGAAACTACGCTCCGAAATCTTCGTGGTGGAGCAAAACTGCGTCTATCAGGATTTAGACGATATTGACTATCAAAGTCTGCATATTATTTGTGAAGAAAATCACAATGTTTTGTCCTATTTGAGAATCTATCCAAAACGTGGCGAAACCGATGTTGTCCAAATCGGCAGAGTTGTGACATTAAAGCATCGAACGGGCAGTGGACGCGCTTTAATGCAACAGGGCATTCAGACAATAAAGGATACAATGAACTATAAAAAAATCTATATTGTGGCGCAAAAACAGGCTATCGGATTTTATGAAAAATTTGGATTTATTGTTACCTCCGATGAATTTTTGGAAGACGGTATTCCTCATGTCGCTATGGAGTTGACGCTGTAGCAGTCCATCTTTCATCTTGTAACACAAAAATAGACCCAGCATTTGCCAAGTCTATTTTTCTTTTATTTTAGTCAGTCGCATAATTTAATTTTACCGTAATCGTAGCGGTCTTGTTTCTTGACCTTGTGTCAAATGCACCGCCGTAACTGTACTCGGAATCGGAATTCTGCGCAGTTATCTGGAATACGCCTAAGTTCGCGCTAAGGAGACGGCTGGTAGAAGAGCCCGTTCCGTCTACAATAATATCCACCCTTGCTTTTGCATTTGCCGTCGCCTGTTCAATCAAATCCAATTTCAATTCGTCTAATTTTGTATAGTAATACTCCGGTGAATCCGATTCAAATTCGATATTGGATTCAATTAATTTTGTAATATCCCTTGAGATTTCATCTACCTTATCTACGTCCTCAGAAGTTACCGTAACCGACTGATACAGGTCATAGCCGTCCAGATGCTCTCCGGTACGCTTTCCGTCATCGTTGTACTCCGTAACCCATCTTTGCGAAATGGAAATTGAGCTAAACGAAAGTTCATCCTCGGAGATTCCGTTTTCCATTAAGTATTCTTTGACAACTTCCGCACTGTTTTTAATAGACCGATACGCGCTCTTTGGTGTCGAACCGTAAGCAGAAAAGCTGCCGCGCCATACAATCAAATCCGACTCAAAATCGCAGCTTGCCGATCCGGTAACAGTAATACCACTGCCACTGGAATACTTTTTGTAATTTACAAAGCTGCATGAAAGAATACTGACACAGATAATTGCGGAAATTCCGGCAATCAATGCGATGACAACCGAGCATTGCAATTTTCTTTTTTCTTTGACATTGTTTTCATTTTGTTCCATTCTTGTCCTCCGTTCTTATGGATCCATTCTTTTGATACATATGGATAAATTTATTTTTTTATTCATTATAACAGATGATATCCTGTATGCAAGAATATACGACAAAATGATGCAAAGATGATGTAAAAACGATAAAAATATGATAAAAAACAAAAATATCGTTTTAAAATAATATCGCCATAATAACCATTTTGCACGTCCTAATTGCGTGCAGTTCGAAGGATCCAATCCACTGCCGCCTCAGCGTGTGTGGGCAGATTTTGGGGAACTGCCTCAGTTTGCGTTTCTTCTATACCCTTATGAAAGGTCTGCAAAGCATATTTCGCCAACAATTCCGAAACGCGCCCTCTTTCTATCGAATCCTCGGTACCCAAAACAATGACTACCAGATCATGCTGTGTATTCCCGTCATCTACAGCCAAAGACGTGACCAGACAGGCTCCGGATTTGTTGGTCGTTCCGGTCTTTAATCCGGTGACTTCTGGCAGATTATGCAAAAGCGGGTTCGTATTACGCACTTCAAGGTCAAGGGATTGCAGGGTGGCAGATTCCAGAGACGTGATATCCGTGACCTGTGGATACACCTTCAAAAGGTATGATACCAACCGGAACATGTCCTCAGAACTCATACGGTTCTGACGCTTTGAGGGAATAGGCTCTTCCGTATAGGAGGGCAGACCATTGCTGTTGAAAAAAGTTGCTTGAGAGAGTCCTAATTCCACCGCTTTCTGATTCATCATTTGTACGAAAGCTTCCTCCGAACCGGCAATTGATTCGGCAAGGCATAGCGCACATTCATTGCTTGAGGGAAGAAGGGCGCCCAATAGGAGCTCATGCACTGTGATTTGTTCCCCGGCTTCTAAGGGAATCACCCCATCATCTGACTTCGATAGAGCCTGAACTGCTTCCGAAATTGTGACCGATTTTTCAAGGGAAAGATGCCCTGTCGAGATGGCATCCATCGTCAAAAGGCATGTCATAAGCTTGGAAGTGCTGGCTATCGGATAAGGCGTATCGGACTGATACCGGTAATAGAGTTCCCCAGTGGTGGCATCTCCTACCAACACGCTGTTGACTCCGTAAAAATAACCGTCCCGCTCCAAATCGGAAGGGGAGATACTGAACGGAGCCTGTGTGTTGATTAGCAAGTTACCTGCATCGGAAACGGTAATATCCACATCCAGAATCATAGCCAGATCTGCTGCCATCATAAAGCAATCGTAATGACCTGACGGAAGTGTCATAATCAGCGTATAGTATCGTACTTTTTGTTCTCCTACCTTAAATTCGTTTCGCCGCAGGGAAATATCCGGATTTTCAGGGTCTTCCCAAGGGGCATTCTCCACTCCTACAGACGTATAAGCGCCTCCCGGGTTCAGAGTTACGGCATTTTTTGTGATTGCCAAAGAAAAGGATTTCTCTGTGCCATTCAAAACCACAGCAATGTCCCGCAAGGAGAGATAGGTGTTGTGGTCATAGCTATAATCCAATGTTTTTACCGTATATGCAGCGCCGGTATC
The DNA here is from genome assembly GCA_014804225.1 of Lachnospiraceae bacterium. Classification (GTDB taxonomy): domain Bacteria; phylum Bacillota; class Clostridia; order Lachnospirales; family Lachnospiraceae; genus COE1. The sequence continues at coordinate 12,025 of JAAVAF010000026.1, read as the reverse complement.
CGTCTGTACCTGATAAGTTCCGGGAATTTCATAACTTGCGTCTGCACTGACAGGCAAGCTTAAACATACCAAGATTACGGACAATATAAAGGCACTTATTTTCTTTAAGGTTGTTTTCATATAAACTCCTTTCCCGCTTTTTTATCGATTTCTATAAAAATTTTCCAAGCAATTAATTGTTTTGGATTTATTGCAAAATGTACATCACGGGGGAATGACCGGAATCGGTTTCCTCTGACAAGATCAGTCTGGAATCCTTTCGGATATAGTATTCTGTCTTTGTGGTAACTTCCTGTCCGTCATCGAACTGCCTAGTGAGGATGCCTTCTTCCGTTTTATAAGTACCACTGCCATCATATTGCGCCTGTAAATCCTTTAAGGAAGGCAGCAGCCTAGGACCACAAGACTCCAAATAAGAAACGGTGGACATTCCAAACGTTTCTGTTACAAGTTCTTCAATGGTTTCCTTGTCTATATTACCCGTATAGCCCGCCATGCGAAGCCGCTCAATCAAAAGCTCCTCAAAAGCCGCAGCAAATGCCTCATAGGCAGCCTGATTACAGACATCGTAGCTTTCCGGCAGGATATTGCAATGAAACGTTCCCTCAGAATTGGCAGTTTGCTCCAAAGTTAAATTGACCTCTATAGTCAATCCTTGCATATAGTCTTCCATATCTTCAAGGGATATCGAAACTGCTTCTATATCCTGCAGCCAGCTAAGCGCTGTGACAGCCGATTGTTTTGTCATGTCCAGCTTTGCTGTCCAATTTCCGGATAAATCTTTGTCATCTGATGCAAAAAAGTGCAGATATGTCAAAAGCGCAGAAAAAGTGATTAAGAATAAAAACAATCCGGTTATTAAAATATTCTTCAAAATTTTTCTCATTGAGATGCCTCCCCTCTTTTATCCTTCCGCAATTTCCTAATCATATAGAAAAATTATCCGCAAAGTCAATTCGACTTTTAAGGATAATTTATTAATAAAGCTTATATGAATTTTATTAAAATCACTGCATAGCGGATAAAAACTCCTTTATTTTGTAAACTATATATTTCCGGATGTGTTATACCCGCAGCCGCAAGTGCCTGTATAGCCTGCATTCATTTCCCCGCAAAGCGGACATGTCCAACCCTTTGACACTTCTGAGACAGCGATCATTTTCTTCGAATCATCAGAGGCATTATGCGCAACAACCGACTCATCGGATCCGAAATAATTTTCATCTTCATTGATATGTATTACTTTTTTAGGCAGTAGACACGCAACAATCAGCGCATACAATTCAAAGAAAAATCCCCACCAAAACCAATCTTGCGTATATCCTTTGTTTTCTATCACCCGATTAACTATCCGTCCAAAAATACAACCCGAAATACACTTTAATATTAAAAACCAGATCATGCTTTACTTTCTCCTCTCTCAATCAGTATAGCATAATGTTATATGAAGTGCAATTCATATCGGTTCGTGCAATTGAAAGCGCATTTAAGAAAATATCTATCAGCGAAACATATTTTCATTTTAAATCCAAGAAGCAAGCGGAGCATTCTTTCCAAAGCTGATTTATTTAATACCCTCCCACCATGAACTATACAAAACTGCATCCCATATTGCGTTTGACACGAGCGGTTTCAGAAAAAATCCGATTAGAAAAACCGTCCCCCAAATGATAACAGGTTCATACTTCATGGAAACTGTTTTTTCTTTTTCGGATATTTTCAACGGCAGTTTGAAAGAAATCATTTTTGCAATGACATATCCAAGTGCCGTTCCAAGAGTATTTGTAATCAAATCGTCAATATCCGTGAACCGGAATGTGAATATCTGCAATATTTCAATGATAACAGACAGCGCTAATCCTGTAAGTACCATCTTTTTTGCATTGCGGTACTCACTCCATATAACGGGCAGAAGAAAACCCAGCGGCATAAACAAAAGGATATTCAATACCGTATTTTTGATATATTCTGCGGGGCTGTTCATAATATCGATCAAAGGTATCAGGTTCAGGCTGAAGTCAAACCGCAGCGTGTACGCGGTCGGAAGACCTGTCACGGAATACATTGCCATAAAATAAATTGCTGTGATTAGTATCATAACAAATTGATAAAAACCGTGCTGTTTGAATAAAATATACTGTAATATAATAATAACGGGAATCAGAAAAACCATTGATGAAATGCATTCTATCCCCATTGATATTAATCGAACCATTGTTGCCTCCTCAAAATGTATTTTTTAAATTATGATTTTGTACTGTGTACAAGTTTAGCATACTCTTAGTCATTATTCTATTGATGTTTGTTTAATATTTTTTAAGGTTTGTTTTAAATTTTTCAAAAACTATAACAAACTAATATTTTTTGATATTTGTTACTGTTTGCTCATTTCAAAAAAGGAGGAAAAATATATGGAAAAGAAATCAAACATAATGGTATATGCTGGAAGCGCGTTAGGGGCTGTTGTCATAGCAATGCTGATCATTACAGTGATGGCAAATTCCAGTGCAAGCATTGCCCATGCGATGTCAAAAATTCCGGTGATTGGAGCGATCGCGGAGATTGTAACGTTTCGAACATATGAAAGCTCCGAAAACAATATGGAAGCAAACATTAAAGTCCCCGAGGTCAGTGTAAAAAATGAAGATGGTACGGTGAACGAAGAAACGACCCAAAAGATTAATAAGAGTATTCAGGAATACACGGATGAAATCATTGCACAATATGAAGCAGATGTCGCAGCGGCAGGGGGCGAGGGGCATATGGACGTCGAACTGGATTACTCCGTGATTACGGATAATGAACATTTGTTCTCGATTCGTTTTGACCAGTTTCTTATCATGGCAAGTGGTTCACAGATGGTGAAAATTTATCATATTAATAAGCAGACTGGAGAAATGATTCAGCTGTCCGGATTGTTTCAAAACGGTGTTGACTTTATAACTCCTATTTCCGAAAATATTAAGCAGCAAATGCGGGAGCAGATGGCAGCAGACGACTCGGTTATGTATTTTATAGACGGTGATGTTCCGGAGTCGGATTTCCAATCTATAAACGAGGACACTACGTTCTATGTCAATGAAAACGGAAAACTGATGATTGTCTTCGACGAATACGAAGCGGCTCCCGGATATATGGGAATTGTGGAATTTGAAATTCCTACAGAGGTTGTACAGGATTTGGTACAGGATGGGTTTTTGAAATAATTAATTGTATTAAAACAGCTACCATAAGCAAACACATGAAAGCCCCACATAAAAATGGGGCTTTCATTTTACAAAATATGAAGTCTATTACATTATTTTGGACACTTAATCCAATTTACTGCTGCTCCCATTGTTTTAGATTCTCTTCGCTGCAATCAAATCTTAATCAACTCATACTGATCCGCTCCAAGTCCAATTTTCACAGCATGCGCAATGCACGATTTCCACTCCGTATCAGGATGCGTCATATGAAAATGGTCATGACCTTCATGATTTCCATGCTCTTTTAAATTCTCACCCAAAATACTGTCCGCAACGGGCTCCATCTGATTGCATAAGTCTGCGCAAGCCTGATCCAGCGCCACAGGGTCAAACGACGCAAGCATTCCGACATTCGGTATAATCGGAATATCATTTTCCGCATGACAGTCGCAATTCGGCGACACATCACAAATCAGTGACACATGGAAACATGGTCTGTCTTTGCACACAGCAAGGCTGTACTCTGCCATCTTGTAATTCAATACAGCAATCGAATCAGAAAAATCTGCCGCAATCACATCTTTCGGACACACTGCAAGACAACGTCCGCAGCCGACACATTTGTCATGGTCGATTTTCGCTTTTCCGTCCGTTATGATTGGCGCTCCATGTGCGCAAATTCTGCCGCATGCACCGCAGCCGATACAGCCACTTTGATCTACGCTCGGCTTACCGTCGCAGTGCTGCTCCATTTTTCCCGCTCTGGAACCGCATCCCATTCCGATATTTTTCAACGTGCCTCCAAAGCCCGCCATCTCATGTCCCTTGAAATGCGTCAGCGAGATAAAGATATCCGCGTCCATGATTGCCTGACCGATTTTTGCTTCCTTGACATACTCACCATTAATCGGCACAAGCGCCTCGTCCGTTCCCTTCAATCCATCACCGATAATCACATGGCAACCTGTCTGGTAGGGGGAAAAACCGTTAATATAGGCTGTTTCCAAATGGTCAAGTGCATTCTTTCTACTACCAACATATAAGGTATTACAGTCCGTCAAAAACGGTTTCCCACCCAGTTCCTTTACGTAGTCTGCCACGACTCTTGCATAGTTCGGACGCAGAAAGGCAAGATTCCCATATTCTCCGAAATGTATCTTAATCGCCGCATATTTTTCCTGAAAGTCAATTGTTTCAAAGCCTGCCGTCTTCATCAGTCTGTGCAGCTTCTGCAAAAGGTTTTCGTTTCCTGTAGCCTTAAATGATGTAAAATATACCTTTGAACTACTCATACCATTCCTCCAAATTATTTATTCAGGAACTCTTTCACTTGCTCATAAACACCCTTTGCGTCAAGCTTATACTTCTCGATCAAAGCCGCTGCCGAACCAGACTCACCGAACATATCCTGCATACCAATTTTGTACACAGGCGCCGGATATGACTTGCAGAGTGCATCACAGACTGCGCTGCCAAGTCCACCGATTACCGAATGCTCCTCGGCGGTTACGCACTTTCCTGTCTTCTTAACAGAATTGACAATAACCTCCTCGTCAAGCGGCTTAATGGTACAGATATTGATAACTTCCGCACTCACGCCGTCCTTCTCAAGCATTTCAGCTGCACCGAGCGCAGAATCCACACAGATACCTGTAGCCACGATGGTTACATCTGTTCCCTCTCTGACAACTGTACCCTTTCCAATCTCAAACTTGTAATCCGGTCTGTCGTTGATCACGGGCACTGCCGCACGTCCGAAACGGATATAGACAGGTCCTTCGTATTCTACTGCCGCGCGAACTGCCGCTCTTGCCTCCACATCATCCGCCGGGCACATAACCACCATACCGGGAATCGTGCGCATCAGGGCAATATCTTCGTTACACTGATGAGAAGCGCCATCCTCGCCTACCGTGATGCCCGCATGTGTCGCACCGATTTTTACGTTTAAGTGCGGATAACCAATCGAGTTTCTTACCTGCTCAAACGCACGTCCAGCCGCAAACATCGCAAACGAACTCATAAACGGAATCTTTCCCGAAAGCGATAAGCCTGCCGCGATACCTGCCATATTACATTCCGCGATACCACAGTCAATATGTCTGTCCGGAAATGCCTTCCGGAACACGCCAGTCTTCGTCGCTGCCGCAAGGTCAGCGTCAAGAACGACCAAATTCGGATTTTCCTTACCGATTTCAACGAGAGCGTTTCCGTAGCTCTCTCTTGTTGCTACTTTTTTTACATCTGCCATCTCTATACCATACTCCTTTCTCTATCCATTGTGAAACTTAGTACTTCCCCGCGAAACAGCCTTTGCTGTAAGCGGCTGGAATCACTTTTCACGCTAGTTGCTGCGCTATCTTTTCCAAATCTGCCATCGCAACAGCATACTCGTCATCGTTCGGAGCCTTGCCGTGCCAATCAATATTTCCTTCCATGAACGATACGCCTTTACCCTTCAATGAGTGCGCGATAATCGCCGATGGCATTCCTTTTGTTTCCCTTGCCTCTTTGAATGCTGCGCGAATTTTATCAAAATCGTGTGCATCGTCAAGTCTGATTACATGGAAATTAAACGCCTCAAACTTTTTGTCAATCGGATTCGGAGAGCATACATCATCAATACTTCCGTCAATCTGTAAACCGTTGTTGTCAACGATCACACAGAGATTGTCAAGCTTTCTGTGACCCGCAAACATCGATGCCTCCCAAACCTGACCCTCTTCCAACTCACCGTCGCCGAGAAGTGTGTAGATACGATAATCCGCATTGGACATCTTTGCGCCAAGCGCCATGCCGCATGCCACGGAAATACCCTGTCCGAGAGAACCGGAAGACATATCAACACCCGGAACATGCTGCATACAAGGATGTCCCTGAAGATACGAACCGAGTTTTCGCAGTGTCGCCAAATCCTCCACAGGGAAATAGCCACGGTTTGCAAGCGCCGAATAAAGACCGGGAGCCGTATGTCCCTTTGACAAAACGAATCTGTCCCTGTCCTCTTTCTTCGGATTTTTCGGATCGATGTTCATTTCCTCGAAATAAAGAAATGTAAAGATATCTGCTGCGGAAAGCGATCCTCCCGGATGTCCTGCCTTTGCCGCATGAACACCTGTAACGATACCCTTACGAACTTCATTTGCCATTTTTTGAAGTTCCAAATTTGTCATAGTATACCTCCATTCTTATTAAACTAGCGAATTTGTGCCTTTGCACAAATTTGCCCTGTGAAAAATTTATTTTTCACAGTACCTCCTATTCTTATTCCTCTTCTACTTTGTTGCCGTAATAAGCATTTGCGCCATGCTTTCTATAATAGTGCTTATCCTGTATGCGCTGCGGCGCAGGCTCCACGTCGGGCTTTAACTGCTCGGTAAAGAGCGCCATCTTTGCAACCTCCTCAAGCACTACCGCATTATGTACAGCTTCCTTTGCATCCTTGCCCCATGCAAACGGACCATGATTTTTACAGAGCACTGCCGGAACTGCCATAACATCTTTATCCTGAAACGTTTCTACAATAAGCGTACCTGTGTTCTTCTCATATCCGCTGTCAATTTCCTCCTGTGTCAGCACTCTCGCGCAAGGAATTTCTCCATACATATAATCCGCATGCGTCGTGCCATAGCAAGGAATTGCCCTGCCCGACTGCGCCCAGCTTGTCGCATATGTGCTGTGCGTATGAACAACGCCGCCGATTTCCGGAAACGCCTTGTAAAGTTCCAAATGTGTCGGCGTATCGGAAGAAGGATTATACTTTCCCTCTACCTTGTTGCCCTCCAAGTCCATGACAACCATGTCTTCGGGCTTGAGCAGATCATAATCGACGCCGCTTGGCTTGATGACAAACAGTCCGCTCTCACGGTCGATCGCGCTGACATTTCCCCATGTGAACGTCACAAGACCGTACTTGGGCAAATCCATATTCGCTTCATATACCTTTTTCTTTAATTCTTCCAGCATATCTGAACTCCTTTCATAGGTTTTCCTTCTCACACTATATGCTTTGAACCGCCGCGCGCTCAATCGCAAGTCCTTTTTTATAACGCTCGATAAATGTTTCGAAACCAGCCACGTCTTTTGCGTCGGGCTCTATGCGCACTGACTCCTCGCCCGCAAATACCTTGTTGTTGAGATAATCGCTCAAAGACTCGTTCGCGTCCTTCTTCATCATATAGTTTGCAAGCACTGCAATGCCCCACGCACCGCCTTCTCCCGCTGTCTTCATCACGGAAACAGGCACGTTGACTGCCGCTGCAACTATCTTTTGTCCGACACCCTCGGTCTTGAACAAACCGCCGTGTCCCAAAAGCTCATCTAATGTAACATTCTCCTGTTTGAACAGAATATCCATACCGATCTTAATCGCGCCAAGCGCTGTAAACAAATTCACGCGCATAAAGTTTGCAAGGTTAAACTTCGCATCGGGCGTGCGCACAAACAACGGTCTGCCTTCCGCAAAGCCCGTTACATGCTCTCCCGAAAAATAACCATATGACAGCAATCCGCCGCAGTCCGCGTCACCCTCAAGCGCTTTTCTGTAAAGCGTGCCGTAAAGTTCGTTCATATCGACTTTCTGACCCATGGTTTCCTGAAATTCCTTAAAAATATTTACCCATGCATTCAAGTCCGAAGTACAGTTATTGCAATGCACCATCGCAACCAAGCTGCCATCGGGCGTTGTCACAAGGTCCAGTTCATCATAAGACTTTGACAGATCCTTCTCCAGAACCGCCATCGCAAACACGGAGGTTCCCGCGGAAATATTGCCGGTTCTCTGCGCCACGCTGTTTGTGGCAACCATACCCGTACCCGCGTCACCTTCGGGAGGACACATCGGAATGCCTGCCTGCAGTGTGCCTGTAACATCAAGCAGTTTTGCGCCTTCCTCTGTCAGCGTTCCTGCCTTGTCGCCCGAAACCAGTACCTTTGGCATAATGTCCGCAAGTTTCCAACCATAATTCTTATCTGCCACAAGCTCGTCAAACTGCGCGATCATTTTTTTATTAAAGTCTTTTGTATCAATGTCAATCGGGAACATACCGGATGCCTCGCCGACGCCAAGCGCCTTTTCTCCGCTGAGTTTCCAATGAATGTACCCCGCAAGCGTCGTAAAGAATGCAACACTTCCCACATGCTCCTCACCGTTTAAAATCGCCTGATAGAGATGTGCGATACTCCATCTTTGGGGAATATGGTAATTGAATAAACTTGTAAGCTTTTCGCTTGCATCCTGCGTGATCGTGTTTCGCCATGTGCGGAATGGCACTAAAAGCTCACCGCTTTTGTCAAATGCCATATATCCGTGCATCATCGCGCTGAAACCGATGGAACCAAGCGTCTTAATGGAAACGCCGTACTTTGTCTTTACCTGTTCCGCCAAATCCCGATAGCAGTCCTGAAGGCCTTTCCAAATCGCGTCAAGGCTGTATGTCCAGATGTTGTTCACAAGCTGATTTTCCCAGTCATGATTTCCAATCGCAAGAACCTCATGGTCTTCATCAATGAGCACTGCCTTGATTCTGGTAGAGCCAAACTCAATACCAAGCGCAGTCTTACCGCATTCGATTGCATTCTTTGCGTCAAGTCCCATAAAATTGTAACCTCCTGTTTGTTATATTTTTCACAAATATGTTGTCAAAATGCACAAAATTTCTGTTATACCCTGCTTTCATTATATCAACTGCGCAAATCGAATGCAACCATATTTCGGATTGTTTCACATAATTTCCCATAACAAAAACGCAAGCTCAACAGCCTGCGTTTATTAATTGAATCAATATTTTTAGTCTTCTATCTTTCTACCACACTCTAAGCACATAAATTGACCTGCCGGCACCTTAGCACCGCAAATACATTCCTTCATAACCACTTCTTTTGCAACGATCTGGTTATTCATAATATCCTCTATATTTTTTCCGCATACATGACAGAATTTTGCATCTTTCGCTAACTCAGTTCCGCATGTACAAACGATGGTATCCTTTGCTATCACTTCGCCACAGTTTGGACAAAAGCGGTCTTGAGGCTTCAATTTATAACCACATGCGCAAATATTTTTCTTTGCTGCTTTTCTTTCTAATTCTTCTTTTTGTTTTTCCAATTCTTCTACTTCAGCATTCAAAGCATCCATCTTGTCTATATATGTCTTTATTTGGAGAATTTCAATTTTGTTTTCTTTTGTCAAGTCATATACTTCCATTCCAATAAAGCCATAAATTTTAACTTTCTCATTCATTTTTTCTTCTAAATTTTTTTGGACTGTCTTCAAATTTGTACCGTCTTCTGCCTGAAATTTAGAAACAACAGAAATACTTTCCGGTATTTTTACTTTTTTCATTATTCCTTTTATAGAATCCATTTTTTTATTTCCTTTCATTCGTACATTATTTTATCCCATTCACTATGCAGAAAAGAAAGCTTCGACTTTTCGTCTTCCTGTTCCTGACTGGAATCATATGATGAGCCTTGGAATATATTGCTTAATACGATCATATACTGCCGTTCATATTCTTCTACCGCATTTTCCATAACTTCGTCTAGCTTGGACGATAAATTATTGTTCTGTGTATACTGAATCAATTCCGTCTTTAAATAAGCACCGCACTTTGTGCATATTTGATGATTGCACCATGCATTAAGCATTTTAAGATAGAACCAATATATTACAATCACCAGTAAAATTACAAATATCAGTACTACCGATAAACTGATTACCAGTGCCAGTATGAATGTTATGATAGAGACCAAAACAGTCATTATTACGCTTGAAGATGCACTTTTAATTGCGTTGACTCCCGCATCTATTGCGGCTTCTTTTATCGGTGAATTGTCTGTATCTGAATCTGCTTTAGCACTTTCAATTATTTCTATGCTTTGCTCCTGATTGCCAATTGCACTGCCCGCAAAAACACAGAGCAAAATAACAAGAGGAAGCCAGGCTAATATTTTCCTTTTTCGCACCAGTTTGCTTACAATACCTTTAATCTTTTCTCCGGTTTTTTGCCCTAGAGTAAGCAGGTCATTGCCTCCCATATCTGACGTTTCTGCTTCTCCTTGCACTTTTTTATCAATTCCAATTCTGCGTTCTTCATACTCCCGGTAAAATTTTTCATTCCCTAGTCCGTTTTTATATCCACCGATACTTTGAAACATGCTTCTCATATGATCCAACATATGAGAATAATTGTTGCTGATACTTTGCAGCATGTCCCGAAGCATATCCAAGACATCTCTTTCGTATGCACTTTTACAGTTTTGAAAAAATTGAATATATAAATCTTCATTTTTTAATTCTTCCAAATGTGCTTTTGTATGACTGATTTCCATTAACTGTTCATAATTCTTTTTAAGCAGTATATTCTTCTGTTCTCCCATACTCTCTACGGAAGTTATATTTTCCGCATGACATCTTTGTGCCATTCTCCTAACCTGTTCTTCGACTTCCTGCACAGTAACTTCCTGCTTTGACTGTTTACCCTGTACGACTTCAGGACATGCTTTTTCTTCTATACTCTCTAACAACTCTCTTACCATCAAATTCATTTCATGCCAATCAACCTCTGATGAAGACAATCGTTCTCTACATTCTTCTATTTCATCCAATATCCGCGCAGGCATTTTCTTTTCTTTTGCATATTTTTCTAATTTGTCAAACCATGCTTCTGCTTTATCTTGTCTTTCGTCCGTTTTATTTTTCATAAAAATCTCTATGCTCCTTCTATAACTTGTAAATTTGTACTTTTAACAATTGTCTTTATATGCTGTCTATTTTCTTTAGCAAATCTTCTGTTTCCAAAAGACGTTGTTCCAAAATCGGAATTTTCTTCTCATCAATATTGACTGACATGCGAAACTCTGTAAAGCAGTTATCCACAGAAGTAAGTTCATTTTCAAAAATTGTGACAATCTGTGACGAAACTTGTTCTACCATTTTAATCCTTGTATTATTTACTTCGGTCTTGAATTGTTCAATGCATTTTTCAACGTTCTTCTCCATTTTATCTGCCGCTTTTGGATCATAGAGGGTTTTCGCCATTTTATTTACCACAGCAGCTCCAATGATTACACCAATTCCGACAAGTCCAACCACCGCAATTGCACCTACCATAGATCCCGCCACCGTACCAAGAGCGGCTGCTTTCGCAGCGCTTGCACCAAAGGTTGTCAATACTGTGGTCAATGCTGTACCTGCTGCGTTTCCAACTGCAACGCCGCCAACTGTTCCCAAAGCGCCTAGCGTACTTCCGCCGCTAATTGCTGACAATACTTTGCGATTTCTGATTTTAGCATCATACTTTTTACGTTCATCCCAAATCTGCAAAAACAGCGTTTCCGATGCTTCCGTCAATGTATGATATAATTCTCCTGTTGATAGAACAACCTCCTTTGTTTCATTTACCATCTGCTTTCGGCTATTGGAAAGCGTACCGTAAAATTTATCGTTGAGTGCAAGAATATTTTCTCTCTTATTGAAATATCCCACTGCCTCCTGAAATACAATTTCCAAATCATGCAGGCAACTTTTAATCGCTTCTATTGCTTTTCGGTTAATCGAATCATTCATCATGCCTTTATAATTGTCATTAACCATATTCAGATAGGATTCAAAATCTTCTCTTTTTTGGAAACGTTCTTTTATTTTATACGGATCCAATTTCGAAATAATTTCATGCTCATATGCATCAATATCCTTATTAATTTCTGCCGCAACTTTACTGAGAAATCCATCCAGAAACTGCTTGTGATTGATTATATATCCGTCTAAGGATTGGTTAATTTTCTGCAATATTTCTCGATCGGAAGTATATTGTTGTTTTCGCAAAGAAAAAGAA
>JAAVAF010000025.1 GCA_014804225.1 Lachnospiraceae bacterium | reverse complement strand
TACACAGGCAATAACCGTCGAAGAGGCAGCCGAGGAAGCGGATTATGTGCTGCAAAATATTGCATCATATGATGTGTCTTATCCGGTTGTGTTTGACGTGGAGATGATTACGAATGATGACGGCAGAGCAAACAATCTTTCTCAGACTGAGCGCACGGATATCGCGATTGCATTCTGCGACAAGATCAGGGCGGCCGGCTATACGCCGATGATTTACGGGAATGTGAAATGTTTCACAAAGCTGCTTGACATGACAAGGCTTAACGACTATGAAAAATGGTATGCCTTTTATGATGACTATATGTATATGCCGTATGACGTGGGAATCTGGCAGTATACAGAGAAAGGAAGCGTGCCGGGAATCAACGCAAACGTGGATCTCAATATTTCTTATAAAGAGTATTAAAAAAGGAAGGTATGAATATGAGCAAAGAAATCGAAAAGCTGCAGCAAATGATTGACGAGAGCGAGAGGATTGTATTTTTTGGTGGTGCGGGTGTGTCCACAGAAAGCGGTATTCCTGATTTTAGAAGTGTTGACGGACTTTACAATCAAAAATATGATTATCCGCCCGAAACGATTTTGAGTCATACGTTCTATATAAAGAAGCCGGACGAATTTTTCCGGTTTTATCGGGATAAGATGTTGTTTACCGATGCAAAACCAAACGCGGCGCACATCGCGCTTGCAAAGCTGGAGGAAGCGGGAAAGCTGACAGCGGTTGTCACGCAGAATATTGACGGATTGCACCAGTCGGCGGGAAGCAAAAAGGTTCTGGAGCTGCACGGAAGCGTTTTGCGCAATTATTGTGAAAAATGTAACAAATTTTATGATATTCATGCAATCATCGAATCCGAGGGTGTACCCGTCTGTGAATGTGGTGGCAGAATTAAACCGGATGTGGTGCTTTACGAGGAGGGACTAGACCAGAACACGCTGTCCGAGTCGGTGCGTGCAATCAGTGAGGCGGATATGCTCATTATCGGCGGAACCTCGCTTGCGGTATACCCTGCGGCAGGATTGATAGACTATTATCGTGGAAATAAGCTGGTGTTGATCAATAAGACGCCGACAGCACGTGATACCATGGCAGATTTGGTGATTACCGACAGCATTGGGGAAGTCTTTTCTCAACTTCAGATATAAACAGAGGAAACATATATGGATTATGAAGTAGGCGACATTGTAAAATTAAAGAAAAAGCACCCTTGCGGCAGCTATGAGTGGGAAATTCTGCGCGTGGGTGCTGATTTTCGATTAAAGTGTATGGGGTGCGGGCACCAGATTATGCTTCCCCGGCGCGAGGTAGAAAAGAACACAAAGGGATTATTCAAGGCAAAATGACAAAAAATCGGAAAAATTTTGAAAAATCTATGAAAAAGTTTTTTTAAATACTTGAAAAAATATCCAAGCTGTGCTATTATAAGTTTTCGTGATATATAAAAATCCTTGCTTTTTCCAATTGCGGAAAAGGCCAGAGACCAAAAGGAGGTAACATGATGAACAAATATGAATTAGCCGTTGTTGTCAGCGCGAAGCTTGAGGACGATGACAGAGCAGCTACCATCGAGAAAGTAAAGAACATGGTTACAAAGCACGGTGGTACAATCACAAACGTGGATGAGTGGGGAAAGAAGAGACTCGCTTACGAAGTAAAGAAGATGAAAGAAGCTTTCTATTATTTCATTCAGTTTGATGGCGAATCAGATGTTCCGGCAGAAATCGAATCAAGAATTCGTTTGAACGAGAACGTTGTCAGATATCTGTGCGTTAGACAGGACGAGGAATAGAAGATACGCATAGGCGTATAGTGGGAGAACTTAGAATATGAATAAAGCAATTATAATGGGACGTTTAACAAGAGACCCTGAGGTAAGATATACACAGGGCGAGAACCAGTTGGCGATTGCAAGATACACACTTGCGGTAGATCGAAGATTTAACCGTAACGGCGACGAGAACACAGCAGATTTTATTCCGTGTGTTGCATTTGGCAAGGCAGGAGAATTTGCGGAACGGTATTTTCGCAAAGGCACAAAGATTGCCGTGTCAGGCCGTATCCAGACAGGTAGTTATACCAATAAGGATGGTGTGAAAGTTTATACCACAGAAGTTGTTGTTGAAGAACAGGAATTTGCTGAGAGCAAGAATAGCAGCAGTAACTCAGACGGAGGAAATTACGGAAACAGCCAGCCCGCTCCCGCAGCGGCAGATGACGGTTTCATGAATATTCCGGACGGAATTGACGAGGAGCTGCCGTTTAACTAAATCAGCGCAAATTTCAAGGAATGATTTGAGATTGAAAGATAGGAGGCTTTATCATGGCTTTTAATAAAACTGAGAAATCGGATTCTCCAATGAAGAGAAGAAACGGTATTCGTAGAAGAAAAAAAGTTTGCGTATTTTGCGGCAAGGATAATGTAATCGATTACAAGGATACAGCGAAGTTAAAGAGATATGTATCTGAGAGAGGAAAAATTCTTCCCAGAAGAATCACAGGAAACTGTGCAAAGCACCAGAGAGCGCTTACAGTAGCAATCAAGCGTGCACGTCACTTAGCGCTGATGCCTTACACGATTGACTAAGATATCGAAAAATTTAAAAGACCAATGAACCCTCGATATTGTTCATTGGTCTTTTCTTATCATTATGAAAAGGGAGGGCTTCCAAATGGCAGAGCGGACTTATTCTACAGTCGTGGAAAATTTTTTAAGATATGTGAAAATAGACACGCAGTCGTTGGAGCAGTATTCCGACAAAACGCCTTCTACCGAAAAGCAGCGGGATTTGGCAGTTTTGCTTCGGGACGAGCTTTTGGCGCTGGGCGCGTCGAATGTACGCTATGATGAGGAGCATTGTTATGTCTATGCCCAGATTCCGTCCAATTTGACAAGCAAAAAGGACGTGCCAAGCATCGGTTTTATTGCACATATCGATACTTCTGAGGCAGTGAGCGGAGCAGATGTTAAGCCGCGTGTGATTGAACAGTATGATGGAACGGATATTGTGCTCAACAAAGAACGCAATATTGTGACACGTGTGTCAGAATTTCCGATGCTGCAATCCTGCAAAGGAAAGAGTCTGATTGTGACGGATGGAAATACACTGCTTGGCGGTGACGATAAGGCGGGCGTGGCAGAGATTATGGCGATGGCGGAATATTTTCTGACGCATCCGGAGATAGAGCACGGAAAAATCTGCATTGGATTTACGCCCGATGAGGAGGTCGGAAACGGTGTAGCGTTTTTTGATATCAAAGGCTTTGATGCGGATTATGCTTACACGGTTGATGGCGGAGAGCTTGGTGATATGAGCTATGAATGCTTTAATGCGGCAGGGGCGACGCTCACAGTACGAGGTAAGAGTGTACATCCAGGTTCTGCAAAAAACATTATGAAAAATGCGATAAAGCTTGCGTACGAGTTTCTTGCTGTGCTTCCGAATGAGTGCCCTGAGAATACGGAAGGGTATGAGGGCTTTTATCATGTGGACAGCATTCACGGAGATGTGGAGAAAACGACCGTGGAATTGATTATTCGTGACCATGACAGCGAAACCTTTGAGCAGCGGAAGCAGACGGTCAGAAATACAGTTGAGCTATTGAATCTTAAGTATGGTGAGAATATTTTTGAACTCGAAATCAAAGAGCAGTATCGCAATATGCGCGAAATGATTGAGAAGAATCTATCCATTGTTGACAATGCGGCTAGTGCGATGAGACGTGTGGGTGTTGAACCGAAGATTTCGCCAATCCGCGGCGGCACCGACGGAGCAAGGCTTTCCTTTGACGGACTCCTATGCCCAAATATTTGTACAGGTTCAGAAGGACATCATGGAAGAAATGAATTTGCGTGCATTGAGGATATGGAAACGATTGTAGAGATTTTGAAAAATATTGTACTGCTGGCTTGCGGCGAATAAAATATAATATTTTTTGGCAAACAAGACCATATTAAGACAAAATAAGCTATGGAACTTTGGTTGAATTGATGTTATACTAAGATAGTATCATTTGATCAATCTGTGGCGGACAGGAAATGGTTACCGCCTAATACGAATTAGGAAAATATCCCGGACAAAAAAGCGGGAGGCATTATACATGAATAGAAAAGTGAAATTAAAAGGGCATTTAAAGACGTATCTGAATACGGCTATGCTGCTTGGGATTGCGTTGGCAATTGTCAATGTCGGAATTTATCTGCTGGATATTTCAGCGGGAATGAGTGTATCGATTTTTTTGGTAATCTATATTATTGCGATGGGCGTATTGCAGCGTCGCAGCAAGCCGATTATTCTAAGCGAATTTATTGATTTTGCCACACAGTACGGACAAGTACAGAGCAAACTGTTAAGAGAGTTGGAGCTTGCTCATGTACTGATGGACGACGCAGGCAAAATTATTTGGACAAACAGGGCATTCGAGGAGATTACACATAAAGAGAAAGGTTACAGAAAGTCGATTTCTTCACTGTTTCCTGTAGTGACAAGCGAGAAACTCAAGTTTGAACAGGAGCTTGAGATGGATGTTGTTTTTGAGGAACATGAATATGTCTTAAAGCTCAAGCGGATTTCGATAAAGGATGTGCTTGACAACAGCCAGATTATGGAGGCAGACGACGAATCGGGTTTGATTGCCGGGTATCTTTTTGATGAAACAGCGCTGAAAAAAGCGCTTCGAGAGATTGACGATCAGAGCCTTGCCGTGGGAATGATTTATATTGATAATTACGATGAAGCGCTTGAGAGCGTCGAAGATGTGCGGCAGTCGCTTTTGATTGCGCTGATTGACAGGAAGATTAACAAATATTTTTCCGCGCTTGACTGCATTGTGCGCAAAACAGAGAAGGACAAGTATATGGTCATCATGCGTAAGGCGGCAGTACTTGCGTTAAAGGAGTCACGCTTTGACCTTCTTGAGGATGTTAAAACCGTTAATATCGGAAATGAGATGGCAGTCACGGTCAGTATCGGTGTAGGACTGGATGCGTCTACTTATGTGCAGAAATGCGAATATGCCCGTACAGCAATCGATTTAGCACTTGGACGAGGCGGAGATCAGGCGGTGGTAAAATCGCCGGACTCGATAATTTACTATGGAGGAAAAAGCCAGCAGGTTGAAAAAAGCACACGGGTAAAGGCGCGGGTAAAGGCAAATGCACTTCAGGAAATCATCAACAGCAAGGACAGAGTGCTTGTGATGGGACACAGACTTTCCGACGCCGACGCGTTTGGATCGGCAGTTGGGATTAGCTGTGTGGCAAAGGCGCTTGGGAAAAAATGCAATATTGTCATAAACGATATAACTTCCTCTGTAAAGCCCTTAGTGGAGCTTTTCAGGGATAGAAATATTTATGATGAGGACTTTATCATAAACAGTTCCGAAGCATTGGAGCTTGCTGACAGCAGCACGGTGCTTGTGGTGGTTGATGTAAACAAGCCAAGCATCACGGAATGCCCCGAGTTGATTAAGGCGTGCCGTACCGTGGTCGTTCTTGACCATCACAGACAAAGCTCCGAGGTCATTGAAAATGCGACTTTGTCATATGTGGAGCCCTATGCGTCGAGTGCTTGTGAGATGGTTGCGGAGGTCTTGCAGTATATTGCAGGCGGAAGCGTGAAGGTGCGAAGTAATGAGGCGGATTGTCTTTATTCGGGAATTATTGTCGACACCAACAATTTTACAACAAAAACAGGTGTTCGAACATTTGAAGCGGCGGCTTTTCTGCGAAGATGTGGCGCTGATGTGACGAGAGTGCGCAAGATGTTTCGAGACGGCGCGCTGGAATATAAGGCAAAAGCGGAAACGGTGCGAGGCGCCGAGATTTACAGAAATGCGTATGCAATCGGCATTTGTCCGACAGGGGGTTTAGAAAGTCCTACAGAGATCGGGGCACAGGCGGCAAACGAGCTGTTGGGAATTAACGGCATCAAGGCAAGCTTTGTGGCGACAGAGTACAACGGAAAAATCTATATTTCCGCAAGGTCGATAGACGAGGTCAATGTGCAGATTATTATGGAGCGTTTAGGTGGCGGCGGTCATATGAATATAGCGGGTGCACAGCTTGCAGACATATCGCCTGAGAGGGCGGTGACAATTATCAAAGATACGATCAGTGGAATGCTTGAAGAGGGTGCACTTTAGAAAGGATATGAGATTACGATGAAGATTATATTATTAGAGGACGTAAAGTCAGTGGGAAAAAAGGGTGATTTGGTTGAGTTAAAAGAAGGTTATGCCAGGAATTTTATCCTTCCCAAGAAGCTTGGTGTGGAGGCAACAGGTGAAAATCTGAATAATTTAAAATTACAGAATCAGAATAAGGAAAAAATCGCAAAAGAACAGCTTGAGGCGGCACAGGCATTTGCGACGGATATTGAAAAAATGCTCGTAAAGCTCTCAATTAAGGGCGGCGAGGGCGGAAAGACTTTCGGATCCGTTTCTTCAAAGGAAATTGCAAAGGGCGTTGCAGATCAGTATGGTAAAGAGATTGACAAGAAAAAGATACAGCTTTCCGATGCGATTAAGACAGAAGGAATGCACGAGGTAACAGTGAAGCTTCACCCGAAGGTGTCAGCAAAGCTTAAGGTACACGTCACGGCGGTCTAAACACTGTGAAAAGTTTACTTTTCACAGTGCTGCACTAGAATGGAGGGTTACTATGCCGGAAATGGACGAGGCGGTTTTAAAGAGGATACTGCCTCACAGCATTGAGGCGGAGCAGTCAGTCATTGGTTCTATGCTCATCGATAAAGAAGCGATTACCATCGCAAGCGAGCAGATTAGCGGTGATGACTTTTACGGAAAGCAGTATGGTGTCCTTTTTGATGCGATGGTTGAGCTCAACGATGCGGGAAAGCCGGTCGATTTGGTGACGCTGCAGCAAAGACTCAAAGAAAAAGGTGCACCGCCTGAAATATACAGTTTGGAGTACATAAGGGATGTCATGGCAGCAGTGCCAACATCGGTAAACGTCAAATATTATGCGCAGATTGTGGCAGAAAAGTCTGTATTGCGAAAATTGATTCGCGTTAATGAGGAAATTGCGAATATCTGCTACGCTCAGAACGATACGTTGGAATCCATTTTGGAAACCTCCGAAAAGAACATTTTCGATATTGTGCAAAAGCGCAACAACGGCGATTTTGTGTCAATCCGACAAATTGTCATGAACACAATGAACATGATTGAGGAGGCGTCTAAAAATCGCGGTGCGGTTACGGGAATAGCGACAGGATTTCTCGATTTGGATTACAAGACGGCGGGAATGCAGCCCTCAGATTTAATTTTGGTGGCGGCGCGTCCCTCCATGGGAAAGACTGCGTTTGTCTTAAATATCGCGCAGCACGTGGCGTTTCATGATGAGAAAACAGTGGCAATTTTTTCACTGGAAATGTCAAAAGAGCAGCTTGTAAATCGTCTGCTTTCCTTGGAATCAAAGGTCAATTCACAGGCAATCCGTACCGGTAACATGAAAGATGACGAGTGGGAACGCCTGATTGAGAGCGCTGATGTGATTGGAAGCTCAAAGCTTTTGATTGACGATACACCGGGAATTAGTTTCGGCGAACTGCGTTCAAAATGCCGTAAGTTCAAGATTGAGAATAATCTGGAGATGATCATTATCGATTACTTGCAGTTGATGACAGGAGCAGGAAAAAATAATGAATCAAGGCAGCAAGAGATTTCAGAGATTTCGAGGTCTCTCAAAGCGCTGGCGCGTGAGCTGCATGTGCCCGTAATTGCGTTGTCACAGCTTTCGAGAGCCGTGGAACAGCGCCCTGATCACAGACCGATGCTTTCCGATTTACGAGAGTCCGGTGCGATTGAGCAGGACGCAGATGTGGTAATGTTCATTTACCGTGAAGATTATTACAACAAAGATACGGAGTTGAAAAATACAGCGGAGATTATTATTGCAAAACAGAGAAACGGTGCAATCGGCACGATTAATCTTGCCTGGCTGCCGGATTATACACAGTTTGCAAATTTAGCAAAATAAAACATTAAGAAACACGAAAGAGGACATGAGTAAAAACATGCCCTCTTTTTGCATTTTTAGAAAGGAGAGTAATTAATGGTAAAGGAAACGTACTTAATCAATGAGGCTGCAAAAGAGGTGCATGTAGAGTCGCATGTACTTAGATACTGGGAGGAGGAGTTGGAATTGCCGATTAAGAGAAATCCTCAGGGACATCGGATTTATACACAAGAAGATATAGACAAGTTTATCAAAATAAAAAATTTAAAGGATAAGGGATTACAGCTCAAAGCCGTAAAGACATTTTTGTCGGACAATCCCTTTGCGCAAAAACAGCTTACCAAAATTTCAAAGGCGACCGTCGAAGGTGTGGAAAATGACCATAACGAGAATCACCGTGACGAAAGTGATTATGAAAATACGGCGCATAGTGAATTACAGCCCAAGAAAACAGGAATCGAGATAAAATCCATAAAGTCGGTTATGAAGCCCAAAAACGAGGTGTCCGAGGTGAAAGCAACGACGGAGGAGCAAACGCAGCGATTGCAGTATCTGTTCCAAAAATTGGTGAAGGAAGCCGTAGCAGAGAACAATGAGGAAATCATTAGTAGGATTGTAGAGCGCATTTCCGATAGCGTTAAAGGCGACGTGTGTAAAGAGTTGGATTACCAGTTTCGGCTTTTTGAGGAGCGTGACGAGGAGCGCATGACAAACAGAATGTCTATAGAGGATAAGCGAAATGAGGATTATTACAAACGCATTGATGAACTTTTAAGTCAGTACAGAGGAAAAGGAAGATTTGCAAAAAAAGAAAAGGAAAAAGAGAAGGAGGAAAAGACAATCAATTTTCCACTTACGGGAAAGGAGAAGGAGCCGAAAGCCAAGAAGGAATTTCGCCTGTTTAAAAAGACGCCCGAGGCAAAGTTTCAATAAGATTAAAGATCAGCACGCTTTGCAAGTGCCCTATTGTATACAAAAACCACGCTTTCTTTTGATAAAAGAGCGTGGTTTTTAACATATGTTTTACGTTTTTTATTTTACTATGCCTGAGAGATAGAACCTGTAGGGCAGGCACCAGCGCAAGAGCCGCAATCGATGCACTTGTCTGCATCAATTTCAAACTTGCCATCACCCATGCTGATAGCGCCAACAGGACACTGAGCCTCACACGCTCCACAGCAAACACATGCATCTGAAATTACGTATGCCATAATAACTTCCTCCTTATACAATTATAATCACACAATATAACGAAATACGTCATAGATATTGTAATATAAAATACCTTTAAATACAAGGAGAAAATATAATTTTTTGCTTGCAATTTTTTACCCGAAATATTTTGCTTGCAGTTAATTTAGCATATATTCTGTTATTTGATGGGCAGACCGCGGCGTTCTTTGATTCCGTTGAGAATATACTGTTTTAATTCCGGAACTTTGTTTTTATCCATATCGGGTACATCCTCAAGACGGTATTCCATGCCAAGCTCCTTATACTTTTTCTTTCCCATTGTGTGATAGGGCAGTACATCGAGTGCTTTGAGATTTTTCAGACCACCGATAAAATACCCGAGTCTGCGTAAATCCTCCGGATCATCTGTGATTCCGGGAACGACCACATGACGAATCCACATATCGACACCCATTTTATCCAGATATTCGGCAAATGCAAGAATCCCCTCATTTGGCTGTTTTACAAGATCTTTATGCTTTTCAGGGTCAATATGCTTAATATCAAGCATCACCAAATCGGTCACCTCACAGAGCTTGTCAAGTTTTGCAAGCCATTCAGGATTGTTGTTTGGTTTATAAGCGATGCCTGAGCTGTCAAGGCATGTGTGGATACCGCGCGCGTGCGCTTTTGTGAAAAGCTCCAATAAAAAGTCTAACTGCATCAGTGGCTCTCCGCCTGTAACCGTAATGCCGCCTTCGCGGTAATAAGGTTTATTGCGCTCATAGTTTTCAAGGATTTCATCCGTTTCTATGAGCGTACCTCCATTCATCTCCCATGTGTCGGGGTTGTGACAGTAAGCACATCGCATCGGGCAGCCCTGTACAAAAACGACATAGCGTACACCCGGTCCGTCAACCGTTCCAAAAGATTCCAGTGAATGTATTCTTCCTTTCATATTTGATCATCATACTCCTTTCTCAAGCTGCTATAAATCTATTATACCCTATATTGGGATAAAAACGATAGAAAATATAAAAAATATATCAAAAAAGGAAGTGATTGCCACCTCCTTTTTCATAGATGTTTCCTTTGATCGCTAATTCGTCATAATTTCATCAATATTCGCAATAATCCCTTGTAATGTCTTATTAATATCCGTATCAATCTGATACTTTGTAAGTTCGCTCAAAATCCGTTTTGCTTTGCCGGTATCATAGGTCTCAAGTGCGTTGAATGCCTCCTGAAGACGCTCTCCCCAGAGCTTACAGGTCATCTGTTCCTCCTTGCCCGGAGCATTTTCAAGACCTAAGGATTTGATGTATTCAAAAAAGACATCATATGCTTCGTCAAGCTCAAACGAAAGCTTTTTCCAGTTATCGCGCACCATCTCCAGATTTCCGGCATAAGCCTCGATTTCATGGAAAAATGCCGTATCAGTCAGCTTGGTAATGCCAAGGTCATTCACTTTCACACGCAAGTCATGTGCCTTGTGGCCGTATTCCAAAATCGTGTCATTCTGCATCAAATCATAAAGCTCGTCTTCCAACTTATCACTTTCACTTAAAAAAGAAAGTACAAGCTGATTATAAGTGTCAATGTTTCCGTCAAGCTTTC
>JAAVAF010000024.1 GCA_014804225.1 Lachnospiraceae bacterium | reverse complement strand
AGGCAAGGAGAAATGCAGGCTATTATATTGAATGCAAAGAGGAACCATAGATTATGATAAAAGGACTTCGCACAAAATTTATCATACTTTCAACGGCATCACTTTTACTGTTGCTGATTGTGATCGTGACATCAGGAAGTATTCTCACATACAGGGAGCTAGTGGCGAATGCGGATGCAGTTCTTGATATGCTTGCAGACAGGACGATGCAAAGGGATTTTCTGTCTGTTCCGAAACATCCTGAGCAGGATTTGTCCAAAGAGGATATGCCGCCGCTGAAACCTCCCAAAGAGGCAGATTGGAATAAAAATGACACACATGTCAGAAATAAAGGCTTTTTTGGCGGAAGGAAACTCTCACCAGAAGCGATGTACGAGTCAAGATTTTTCACAATTACCATCTCGTCGGACGGAGAAATTACAGATATTAATACAGATAATATTTTTATGGTGGATGATGCACAGGCAGGGCAATATGCCAATGCGGTACTCCACAAAGAGAAAACATGCGGGTTCGTACAGACATTCCGTTATCGAAAGGTTCAAAAAGAAAGCGACACATATGTCATTTTCTTGGACTGCGGCAGAAGCCTCGACACGTTCAAGGGTTCCCTCGCTATTGACGGTCTAATTTCTTTTGCGGCGTTTCTTGTAAGTATGGTTATCATTATTATCTTTTCAAAGAAAATTGTGCGTCCCGTTGCGGAAAGCTATGAGAAACAAAAGCAGTTTATCTCTATGGCGGGGCATGAGCTGAAAACACCGCTAACGATCATCAGCGCGGATGCAGAAGTGCTTGCGATGGATTTTGAGGAAGAGAACGAATGGCTCTTGGATATCTGCAACCAGACAAAGCGTATGGCGATATTGACAAATGACTTGTTAAGTCTGTCGCGAATGGACGAAAACAGGGAACCGTTTACGATGATCGAGTTTCCGATTTCGGATGTCGTCGGTGAAACGGTGCAGTCATTTCAAACACTTGCTCATAGCGAAGGCAAACAGATTCTTGCCGAAATCACGCCGATGCTTTCTTACGTCGGCGATGAAAAGGGTATTCGCCAGATAACGGGCATTCTTCTTGACAATGCGATAAAATATGCGCAGTCAAAGGAGATTGACTTGAAATTAAGAAAAAAAGGCCACACGATCATTTTGTCGGTGACAAACAGTTCGGAGGCACTAACTGATGGACAGTTAAAGCAGTTTTTTGACCGTTTTTACCGTACGGAGCAGTCGCATAATTCCGAGAAGGGTGGCTATGGACTCGGACTTTCCATAGCGAAATCCATCGTGGAGGCGCATAAAGGAAAAATTACCGCATCTGCGCCAAAAGAAGGTTTTGTGCAGCTTACGGTAACATTGAAAAACAATTAATCGTCCTCGACTTTTTCCAAGGTAAAGATAAACTCGGTACCGACGCCCTCCGTGCTGATGACATTGATGTTTTCGTTGTGCGACTGGATGATTTCCTTTGTAATGGAAAGTCCAAGTCCTGTTCCTTTTTTATCTTTTCCGCGGGAAAGGTCTGTCTTGTAAAAACGATTCCAAATCAGTTTCAGGCTGTCGGCGGGAATGCCGATGCCGCTGTCTTTGACGGAAACGAAAAGCTTGTTTGACTTTTCGGTTGTTTCTATTTTGATGGATGTATTTTTGTGACTGAATTTGATCGCGTTGTCAACGAGATTATAAAGCACCTGTTGAATCTTTACCATATCGGCATTGACAAACATTTCCTCACCGGTGAGGACAAGTTCGATTGTAATCATTTTACTGCGGCAGGTTCCCTCAAAGGAGGCAGCCGTATTTTTGATGACCTGATTGATATCAAAATCGGAGCGGTCGAGTATCATTCCCTTAGTGTTTAGATTGTTCAAGGTAAGCAGCGAGT
Source organism: Lachnospiraceae bacterium (assembly GCA_014804225.1). Taxonomy (GTDB): domain Bacteria; phylum Bacillota; class Clostridia; order Lachnospirales; family Lachnospiraceae; genus COE1. The sequence continues at coordinate 10,034 of JAAVAF010000024.1, read as the reverse complement.
TTGTGAGTTTTGTCAGCCGGTCGGTTTCGTTCAAGACCACACCGATATACTTTTCATGCAGCTCTGTGGGGATTGTGCCGTCAAGCATTGCTTCCAGATAGCCACGCATAGAGGTGAGCGGCGAGCGGAAATCATGTGAAATATTTGCTACAAGCCGCTTTTGATTATCCTCGCCTTTTGCAACCTCACTTGCCATATAGGCGAGCGATGCCGCAAGATACCCGATTTCGTCCTCACTATCAATCTGAAATTCATAGCGGAAATTGCCGACTGCATACTGTTCTGTGGCGTGTGTGATTTTGCGCAACGGCATATACACAATTTCGGTAAAGAACAACAAAATAATCAATGACAACAAAAACAGGATTACCAATGTCAGGTACGAAATATTTAGAAGCGAATTGCACGAGCGCTCAAGTTCTGTCATTGATGCATGAATAATCACGTAGCCCTTTACTTTGTATTGTGCGGTAATCGGTGCAAATGCCGACAGCATTTCCTCATCAAACATACCAAAAAAGTTTCCCACAGTATAGAAGGAACTTCCTGTGATGGTTGGGCTGAAATTGGGAATCGTGGTTGGATTTTCGATATTGGGTGGTGTGTTGGAATCCAAAATCACGAGTCCAGAGGGATTGACAATCCAGATAGAGGCATCGACAAAGGTATCGATTGCGTTAATCTGACGCCATACGGATTCGAGCGTAATTTCGCTGTTATATAGGTCGGCGGCATAGGAGTCTGCGATCAGAAGCGCTTCTTTATAAAGTGCATCTGCGCGCTCTCTCTTGAGTTGCTCCAACGTCATGCTTGATGTAAAGGTTGCCACCACAATAAAACCAAAAAAGGCAAATATGATATATGCAAGTAAAAATTTCAGATATAGTGTGCGTTTCATCTCAATAACCGTGCCCTTTAACTTTTTACCTCAAATTTGTAGCCAATTCCCCAAATTGTGGCAATCCGCCATGTTTCATGATCTTTAATTTTTTCNCGTAACCGCTTNATATGCACGTCNACNGTGCGNGTGTCGCCNATGTATTCATAGCCCCAGATTTGNTCTAAAAGCTGCTCTCTNGTAAACACATGGTTTGGAGAGGCNGCAAGAAAATACAGNAGTTCAAGCTCCTTTGGCGGCATGTCTACCGTCTTATCGTTATAAATAACGGAATAATTTGTCAGATTNATTGTCAGGTNAGGGTAGCTTACCTGTTTTGCNGNAGNGGCAGGCGCAGTGGGCGCAGCCGTTTTATAGCGGCGCAAAACAGCCTTTACACGTGCCACGAGCTCCTTTGTGTCAAAAGGCTTTTCGAGATAATCGTCGGCGCCAAGCTCTAACCCAAGCACCTTGTCAAAGACTTCGCCCTTTGCAGAAAGCATGATAATTGGCGTCTGCGACTTTTGGCGCACCTCGCGGCATACCTGATATCCGTCGATGCCGGGGAGCATTAAGTCAAGCAAAATCAAGTCGGGCGAAAAGCTTTCCGCTTCTCTCAATGCCGACTCACCGTCGTATACAATTTTTGTTTCAAAGCATTCTTTTGTCATATATAATGAAATCAGCTCCGCGATATTCTCGTCATCATCAACAATTAAAATTTTTTGTTTATTAGCCATAGTTTATCATTCCTTTTTTATTATAATGCGAAGAATGCACGTCCTTTGCATTCTTCTAAACGAAATATAGCATTTCTTAGGCAGTGTCTAAATCGAATTTTATTCGATTTACTGCCTTAGAAATACTTTTCGTTTTATTTGAATTCTGCAATCGTGACGCCGGCGTCTCCCTCGCCATATTCCCCCAAATGGTACGACTTTACATAAGAAATCCGCTTTAAATACTGATGCACAGCCTGTCTGAGCGCCCCCGTACCCTTTCCGTGGACAATGCGCACGCTTGGAGCGTGTGACAGATAAGCGTCATCGAGATATTTGTCAAGTTCTGCAAGCGCTTCATCAACCGTGCGTCCGAGAAGATTGATTTCCGTGGAAAGTGTAGCCGTTTTTGAGGAGGAAATGTGGCTTGCACCGGAAGCAGAGCCAGAGCTCTCCCAATTTTTTTTGTAGTTTGCAATGCCGGGCATCGCTTCCTCGTTTACAAGTACCAAATCCTTTATATTGACCTTGGAACGGATAATGCCGCACTGTACAAATAAATCACCCTTTGCATCAGGCTTTGAGGATACGGTGCCTTTCAGTCCCATCGTCACAACTTTAACCATATCGCCAGGCTTGATCTGGTTTGGTTTTAAGAGCTTATGCGTCGGTTTTTGCTCTGTGGTGCTTAGTTTGTTATTTTTTTCACTAATCTTATCACGCACTTTCGTCCGCGCTTTTTCTAAATCCTTTATAGAGGTCTGGTTGTTTGCTTTTTGGAAATTTCGTATCGTTTCATCAGCCACATCTTTTGCATCCTGAAGAATTTTGCGCGCTTCCTCGTTTGCCTCACGTAAAATGCGGTCCTTCTGCGTGTCAAGCCGTTCCTGTTTTTGCTCGAGCTTTTGCTTTAGGGAAGCAATCTCTGCTTTGTAGCTTGAAATTTCGTTTTGTTCTTTTTCGATGGTACGGCGGCTGTCCTCAAGGTTTGCAAGCAAATCCTCAAAGGTTTCCGCTTCTTCACTGATGTGCTCTTTCGCGGATTCAATGATTTCATCGGAAAGCCCAAGCTTTGACGAAATTGCAAAGGCGTTACTTTTTCCGGGAATACCGATAAGGAGACGGTATGTGGGGCGTAGTGTTTCCACATCAAATTCGCAGCATGCATTTTCCACATATGGAGTTGTGAGCGCAAAGACCTTCAGCTCACTGTAGTGTGTCGTTGCCATCGTGCGAATGCCCCTGTCATGCAGATGTTTTAAGATTGCAATCGCAAGCGCGGCACCCTCCGTAGGATCTGTTCCGGCGCCAAGCTCGTCAAAGATGCATAACGAATGCTCGTCCGCGTTATTTAAAATCGAAATCGTGTTTGTCATATGGGCAGAGAACGTCGACAGACTCTGCTCAATGCTCTGCTCATCGCCAATGTCCGCATAAACCTCTGTAAAGACGCCAAGTTCCGAACGGTCAAGTGCAGGGATATGGAGTCCGGATTGACCCATCAGGGTAAAAAGCCCGACCGTTTTAAGGGATACGGTTTTTCCGCCTGTGTTTGGACCCGTGACAATTAAAAGGTCAAAATCTGCGCCTAAATGGATGTCAATCGGAACGACACTTTTTTTATTCAATAATGGGTGTCTGCCTTTGCGGATATTAATATAACGGTTGTTATTAAATAGCGGGCGCGATGCATTCATGTCGATTGCAAGTGCCGCGCGGGCAAAAATAAAGTCCAAAATGGTCAAAAGACGATAATTATTTGCAAGTTCTGCAGTAAATTCGCTTGCATTTGCACTCAGCTGGGCAAGAATTCTTTCAATTTCGGTTTTTTCCTGAATTGCAAGTTCTTTTAATTGATTGTTCAGATTTACAATCACGGTCGGTTCAATAAAAAGAGTGGAACCGGTTGACGACTGGTCGTGAATCATACCGGGAACGTTCGCTTTGTACTCCGACTTGACTGGAATGCAATAGCGGTTGTCGCGCATGGTGATAACCGCATCCTGAAGATAGGTGCGGTAGCTGCCGTTTACCATGCTTGTGAGCTGGCTATGGATTTTTTCGTTAGTGAGGTTTACACTGCGGCGAATATGTTTTAGCGTGGCGCTTGCGTCGTCGGCAATTTCCTCCTCCGATAGAATACAGCGGTTAATTTCACTTTGCAGCGGCGTCAGCGGTTCCAAGTTTGCAAAAAACTTTTGCAGACTGTCCTCGATTTCGTCATCGAGCTCTGTCCGCGAAAATGTTTTTGCTCTCGCAGCACAGGCAAGTAATGCGGAGATTTTCAACAGTTCGGCAGCAGAGAGCGCACCGCCGATTTCCAACACTTTGATGCTGTAGCTGATATCAGTGTTCCCGCTGAAATTTGCGCGTCCACCCTTTACAAGACGCGAAAACGCATCGGCGGTCTGCTTTTGTGCTTCCTCGATTTTTGCCAGATCGGTCATCGGTTTTAATATTTTACAGAGCTCCTTGCCTGGAGCGGAGGTCGCTTTTTCTGTCAGCATATCGATTATTTTATCGTATTCTAGTATGCGTAATGCTTTTTCGTTCATAATAGTCCCCATTTTTCAAAAAATCGAATCGTTTCTTAATTTGTATAGCATATCTTAGTATAACATATCGGAAAGAATAAGGCAAAAAATTTGACATTGACCGCCCATTCGCTATCGGATATACTTAAAATTGAACCAAAAAAGGAGTCGTGGCAAAGGAGCATGATGGAATGACGGATCAGGAGAAGAACGAGGAGCAGCAACAGCACGATACGGCGAGTGATTTTGACTTTTTGCAGGAAAAGATAAAAGAGCGCCCTATTAATAAGAAGAAACTCATTAAAAGGACAATTATAACGGCAATGATGGCAGTGCTGTTCGGACTGCTTGCGTGTTTGTCATTTTTATTGTTGGAGCCTGTGCTCAATAACTGGCTTTATCCGGAGGAGGAGCCGGAAGTGGTGACATTTCCGGAGGAGCAGAAGGAGATGCTGCCCGAGGATATGTTGACAGAGGGCGGCGCAACGCAGAGCGGTCAGGAGGAAAGTGTGACGACAGGCACGGAGAAAAGCACGCAACAGGCTTCGCAGGACGAAACGGATATTGTGCCGGATGAACCAGATGATACGCCTCCGGCAGATGAACCCGACGAGGAAGAGGGTGCGTTTGCGTTAAGACCATATCAGAGTCAATACGAGGAACTGTATAAGGCATATGGGGAAATTGCTTCCAGTATGGTGACGGTGACAGCGCTGCATTCTGATGTGGATTGGTTTAACAACACATATCAGAGCGAGGGTACGACTGCGGGAGTCGTGATTGCAAACAACAACAAAGAGCTTTTGATTTTATCGAAAAAGGCGCCGCTTGATACGGCGGAGAGCATACGAATAACGTTCTGCAATGGTGCAAATGCGGATGCAGCAATTAAAAAATATGATGTTGCTACGAATCTTGCGGTACTTGCGGTTGATTTAAAATATGTGACTGGTACGACACTTGACCGCGTGACAGTGGCGACGCTCGGAAGCTCGGCATCGTCAGGGATCATCGGCACCCCTGTAATTGCGGTGGGAAATCTGTTCGGATATAACGATAACGTATGTTATGGAATCGTAACATCAAAGGGAAATAACGTTGGACTTCCGGACAATGAATATAAACTGATAACGACGGATATTTACGCAAGTGAAAATCCAAGTGGAATCCTTGTCAATCTCAATGGTGAAGTGATTGGAATCCTCGAAAACAGCTACAACAATGCCGATACAAAAAATTTGCTCTCAGCAATCGGAATAACGGAGCTGAAAGGAATGATCACAAAGTTGTCAAATGATGAGGACATACCATACCTTGGTATTTATACACAGGATATCACAACACAGGCAAGAACCGAGATGGGACTGCCGCAAGGCGCATATATTTACGCGATTGATATGGATTCGCCCGCGATGACAATCGGAATACAAAGAGGTGATATTATTGTTGGGGTGGGAGACCAGGAGATATACAATGCGTCCGATTATATGAATGCACTTCGCAATGCGGCGATTGAGAGAAATCTCAAAATTGTTGTACGCAGGGCAGATGTGAATTCCTATAAAGAGCTTATTTTTACAGTACAGCCAATACTAAGAAACTAAGAAAAGGATAGATTGAAAAATCGGAGATTTTTCAATCGGCAAATTTGTGCAAAGGCACAAATTCGCAGGAATTGGAGACGATTGGAGGTTTAAAATGAAATATATCAAGGATTATAAAGACGGCGACAGAGTTTTTGATATTTATTTTTGTAAATTTAAAAGTTCTGCGGTAACAAAAAACGGCAAAAACTATGACAACGTGATTTTACAGGATAAGACAGGAACCTTGGACGCAAAAATATGGGACCCGAATAATGCGGGGATTGCCGATTTTGACGCGATGGATTATATTGAGGTTTACGGCGATGTTACGAGTTTTAACGGGGCTTTGCAAGTGAATGTGAAGCGCGTGCGAAAGTGCGCGGAGGGCGAGTATGATGAGCGGGAATATATGCCTGTCAGCAGAAAAGACCTTGACAAAATGTTTGCGGAGCTTTTGAAAATCATAGACGAGATAGAGGATACATATTTGAACGCGCTGCTTCGGAAATTTTTTGTGGAGGACAAAGTGTTTGCGGAGCGTTTTAAAAAGGCATCGGCCGCGAAATCGGTTCATCATGGGTTTATTGGTGGGCTGTTAGAGCATACGCTTGGTGTGACAAAGCTTTGTGAATATTATTGCACGGCATATCCCATTTTGAAAAGAGATTTGCTTTTGACTGCTGCGATTTGTCACGACATTGGAAAGATTAAGGAGATTAGCGCATTTCCGGAAAACGACTATACAGACGAGGGACAGTTTTTGGGGCATATTGTCATGGGCTCTGAGATGATTGGAGAAAAGGTCAGGGAAATTCCAGGTTTTCCGCCTATGCTGGAGATGGAGTTGAAGCATTGTATTCTTTCGCATCATGGGGAATATGAGTTTGGCTCACCCAAGAAACCGGCGATTGTAGAGGCAGTGGCGTTGAATTATGCCGATAATACGGATGCAAAACTGGAAACCTTTACGGAGCTTCTTGAGTCAGCGCAGGACACGGGATGGCTTGGTTTTAACAGGTTATTTGAGTCAAATTTGCGAGGAACGGTATAAAGGTTTGTGGATGAAGAAGGAATCAGGGTGAGATAAGAGAAGTGGAATACAAAAAAGAAGATTTAATAACAGTTGTTATCGAAGATATGGGAATCGATGGTGAAGGCATCGGAAAAATTGACGGATTTACGTTTTTTGTAAAAGATGCGGTGATCGGTGATGTGGTAGAAGCAAAAATTATGAAAGTGAAAAAAGGTTATGCTTACGCAAGGCTGATGCGTATTGTCACACCGTCAACAGAGCGTGTAGAACCGAGATGTCGATATCATAAACAGTGTGGCGGATGTCAGATACAGGCGTTGAGTTATAAAAAACAATTGTTATTTAAAGAAGACAAGGTGCGGAACAACTTACAGCGTATTGGAGGTTTTCCGTCCGAATTATTGAATCGCGTTATGGAGCCGATTGTCGGTATGGATACACTGGAGGCGGCTCCTTATCATTATCGAAACAAAGCGCAGTTCCCGGTGGGGGAAACAAAGGAAGGAGAGATTATCGCCGGGTTCTATGCGGGAAGAACGCATACGATTATATCGAATACGGATTGTGCGCTTGGCGTGGAGGAGAATCGGGATATTCTGGAAGCGGTTCTTCAATATATGAGGGAGAATCGGGTAGCGCCTTATCATGAAACGACAGGTGAGGGTGTCGTACGGCATATTTTGATACGGAAGGGATTTGCCATAGGCGAAATCATGGTGTGCATTGTGATCAATTGCGATGCGCTTCCGCATCAGGATAAACTGGTGGATGCGTTAGCGGCAATCAAGGGTATGGCGAGTATATCTGTTAATATTAATAAGGAAAAGACGAATGTTATTATGGGCAGGACATGCCGGACAATTTGGGGAGAAGATATAATAACGGATGTTATTGATGGCATTTCTTTTTTCATTTCACCAATGTCGTTTTATCAGGTGAATCCCATACAGACGGAGAAGCTTTATCGTCTGGCACTGGAATATGCAGGACTTACCGGAAAGGAAACTGTTTGTGATTTATATTGCGGTATTGGCACAATAAGCCTCTTTATGGCAAAAAAAGCGAAAATGGTTTATGGAATAGAGATTGTGGAACAAGCGATTGATGATGCGAGAAAGAATGCGGAGCGTAATCAAATTGATAATGCGGAATTTTATGTGGGGAAGGCGGAGGAAATGCTTCCGAGGCTGTATGAGGAGAAAGGGATTTGTGCGGATGTCATTTGTGTGGATCCGCCCAGGAAGGGCTGTGATGAGGAATGCCTTGCGACGATGGTGAAAATGGCACCGGCGAAGATTGTTTATGTAAGTTGTGATAGTGCGACGCTGGCGCGGGACTTGAAGTATTTGTGTGCGAATGGGTATGAGTTAAAGAGGATTTGTCCGGTGGATATGTTTCCGCATACGGTGCATGTGGAAGTCGCATGTTGTCTACAAAGGGTGAGTTCGTAGAAATCCTTGAATTTACGCACTTTGCGAGGATTTTTAAGTTTAACCGAACACCTGAAATCGGGAAGAAAAAAGAGATTTCTCACGAGATTAAAGTGTCCGTAGTTATGGAACTCGTATGAGTGGACACAAAAAAGTATTGTTCATAAATTCAATCCTTACAGAAAAATCTTATCAACAACTGAATAATAGGTAAGCCGAAAGGCCGCTTGTTTTCTATATCTTTATGGTGTGGAGCAGGCGGTCCTTTTTGATGTTAGAACTGCCGGTATTCATCAGACACCTTGATAACCAAATTAGAAGGCAGGAGGACAAACAGATGGAGCAGACAAGCAAAAAGAGTATATGTGGGATTTTCGACCACAATGTACAGACGGAAAATGTAAAGATTAGCGACCTGCATGATTTTCAGGGGCATCCGTTCAAGGTAGAGCATGATATGCAGCTTTTTGAATTATCAAAAAGTATTGAGGATAAGGGAGTGCTTGTTCCCTTGATTGTAAGACCAAACCCAAGAGGATCGGGGTATGAAATTATCGCAGGGCACAGGAGAAAAGCAGCCAGTGAATGGGCAGGCATAGACACGGTTCCCGGGATGATTGTGCAGATGGATGATATAGAAGCAACGATCGCGATGGTGGACAGTAATTTACAGCGGGAGCATATCATGCCTAGCGAGAAAGCTTATGCTTATAAAATGAAGTTGGAAGCCATGAAGCAGCAGGGAAAGAAACTTATTGGGCCTATGTCCCAAGTTGGGACAAAGCTGTCAAAGGATGTGGGAGAAAACGGAAAGCCCACACTTCGTTCTGATGAGCTTTTAGCAAAACAGGTTGGAGAGAGCCGGAATCAGATTGCAAGGTATATCCGTCTGACAAATCTTATTCCTAAAATCCTTGATATGGTAGATGAAGGGAAAATAGCGTTTACCATAGCAGTGGAACTTTCTTATCTGAAGGAAGAAGAACAGTATGAGCTTCATGCGGTGATGGATTTGGAGCAGTGTACACCGTCTCTTTCACAGGCAAACCGGATGAAACGCCTGAGTCAGTCAGAGGGGATTGATATGGATAAAATGTATGATATTTTGGGAGAGGAAAAAGCAAATCAGAGAGAACAGATTAAAATTAGGGCAGATTCATTATCGCAATATTTTCCCGCAGATTTCACACCAAAGCAGAAAGTGGAATTGATAGAAAAACTGGTTAGGGATTGGCATGAAAAACAGACAGGTATTCATAACCGTTCAGCTAAAAGAGCGGAAAAATCACGATAGAAACAGAAGATTGGAGGATAAAGTTATGGGTAGAAAGAAAAAAGAATTATCAATATTTGAACAGATGGGCGGCACTTACACTGAGAAAGACGGTATCTTATATCCTAATATCCGTATTGGCGAAGAAGAAACAGAAGCGATGCAGAATACCTTTTCAGGAAAATACGGAGATTTATGGAAAAAGTATCTGAAAGAAAACCAGCCGGAGAGATATTATCATCTGGTTCGTTTTGGGCAGTTGAAGAAAAAGGCAGCGGAAGTAAATGAGGAAGCTAACGAACTGCTGGACAGGATTATGCAGCAGTATTTACAGAAGCATAAACCGGAGAATCCGGAATCTACAATGGAAATGTGGCAGCTTCGGGAACAGGCTAAGGCAATGGCAGAGGAAGTGGTTCTCCAAGATATTGTCTACTGCTATCACTAAATATTGATGCGCACGATTTTTGTAAGGTAGATTCTGCGTTTACACGCAGCAAAAATTGAGATGGTATACTAAAGTTGTAACACTACCCCAGAAATACGTGATACAATAATTCAAAGAAAGTGGAGGTATTTTTA
>JAAVAF010000023.1 GCA_014804225.1 Lachnospiraceae bacterium | reverse complement strand
TTCTACAAAACCATCCTCTGTCTGTAAAAAACAATAATATGTCAATAGCCCTTGATTCCCATGGTGTCCGGTGCAAATCAGAAGATCCGGAATATTATCAAAGTTCACATCAACATATTCAAATTTATTTTCCACCAAAACCCATATCGCACATCCGCCCTCTGCTTTGGCAGGAATAATCTGTACATCTTTTGCATTGCCTTCGCGCGATACTACTAATACTGCATCTTCCAAAAAACTGTTGTCATCATCATAATCCGAAATCAACCATTCAAAAATCCAGTCATCAATCCGAAATCGATCGTAGAGAATCGGATTTCCTGATAAAAGTTCTTTTGATGATACTTGTGCTATCATACAATCCTCTGAAAGTGATATCCTATCTCCATCAGCATAGATTTCCATAAGACCATTTTCTTCTGTTGGCATTTCCGGCAGCATTTCTGATGTAATACTTTCCATTGTTTCCTCTTTTGCAACAGCTCCTTCGTAATATTCACTTTCCCCCAAATCTGTCTCCTGCATTTCAACAGACGGTAGTATCTTTTCCTGTTCTTGCGAATAACCGCAACCATTTAATATGCATAAAACAGATAGAACTACAGCAATATTTAAAATATGCCCTTTTGTAATCATAATCTTAAATCTCTCAATATCCGATATGTACAATCCCTTGTCAGAAAATCACCAAAAACATCAATACTCTCTCAAAAATGGACTGTTTCCCTAATGTCATAATGCCCCAGCCTTCCGCTTTGGCACCAAAAGCCTTTAAATTTCCATTTGGTGTCATACGCCATGTATGACACGTATATTCCTGCAAATCCAAATCCACTGTGGAAGCAAGCTTTCTGACCGCATGGTCACAATTATTGGTATAAATCTGATAGGCCGGCAAGCTCTTATCCTGCCCCATTTTCTCCAAAGCCTGTTTATATTCCGCCTTTTTATCAGCGTCCTGCTCCACTACCCATTTTTCATACAGTGTTCCAAACTGTTGTTCTGCCGTAAAATATGGAATGGTCTGCTCTAATATGACTTGATAATCTTCTGTCGTAATCGGTCTATACAAAGCCATGTCATAATTGTCCGTAAGCTGATCACCATCTATTTCCAGATTTCCTGTCTGTAAAAACGTTTTCGTCTCCTCTGCGGTCATCACTCCTGTGCTCATTTTCCCGATCCCACTTTTTCCTAGAAGACTTTCTCTCAACGACCGCTGCATTCCATTGAAGCTAAATACCGTTCCGATACCTTGTTCGTTTACTAGCAGCAAAATACTGTGTCCCAAACCCTTCATACCATCTGCATTAACAATATAATACAGCATACAGTCACCTTCAGCAAAGGAAGGTTCACGCACAGTAAGGTGCATGGAAACACACCAAAACAACCAAATAATCACCAAGGCTGTCACACTGCTCACGATCAAAGTTTTTCGTCTTTTTTTACCGTGAAAACAATCTTTTAACCAACCGTATATCACTTGTATGCTCTCACGAAATATATTCATAAACATAACCCCAACTATGTTGCTTCTGTTCTTGAACCACACTTACTTATGATACGGCTCATGATTACTGATCCGATAACACCGGTACAACTGTTCCAAAAGAATAACACGCATCAACTGATGCGGAAATGTCATATCCGAAAAGCTGAGTGTTTCATCAGCCCTTTTGATAACATCCTGATGCAATCCAAGCGAACCTCCGATGACAAACACAATACTGCTTTTTCCCGAAAGCGCAAGCTGATCAAGATGCTTGGAAAGTGAAACAGAATCATACTTTTTCCCGTCAATAGCAAGTGCAATACAATAAGCATCCTCTTTCACATTTTTGAGGATTCGTTCCGCTTCCTTCTGCTTTATCAAACTCTCTAATGCCTCCGGCGCTTTATCCGGCGTCTTCTCATCCGCCACTTCAATCAACTCAAGCCTGCAATACCTCGAAAGCCGTTTTTGGTACTCTGCTATCGCATCCCGAAAATATCCTTCCTTAACTTTCCCTACTGCCACAAGCGTTATATTCATTCTTATCCACCATTATCAAAAAGCTCCGCATAGATCTTATAATTTCTACTAATAAAAGCGCATAGGCAGAGTTTTAAAGTCCTCTGCCTTAGCCATTTATCCTAATAAACCTTTTTGAATCCGCAAATTATTTATTTGATAGATATTCATGAATGCCCTTTGCCGCAGCTTTTCCAGCGCCCATCGCAAGAATAACCGTAGCCGCACCCGTAACTGCATCTCCGCCTGCAAAGACGCCCTCTTTTGTTGTCTTTCCAAACTCCTCGTCCGCTACAATGCACTTCCACTTGTTTGTTTCCAATCCCTCTGTCGTAGACGAAATCAGCGGATTCGGTGACGTTCCAAGCGACATGATTACCGTATCAAGTTCCATCTCAAACTCACTTCCAGGAACCTCGACAGGTCTTCTTCTGCCTGACGCGTCGGGCTCTCCAAGCTCCATTTTGATACACTTCATGCCTCTTACCCAATTGTTTTCGTCCTCTAAAATCTCTACAGGATTTGTCAACAAGTCAAAGATAATACCCTCTTCTTTTGCGTGATGCACTTCTTCCACTCTTGCCGGCAATTCTTCCTCACTTCTTCTATAGACAATATGTACTTCCGCTCCAAGTCGAAGCGCCGTTCTTGCTGCGTCCATCGCAACATTTCCGCCGCCGACAACCGCAACCTTTTTGCCGCGCATAATGGGGGTATTTGAGTTCTCGTCAAACGCCTTCATCAGATTGCTTCTTGTCAGATACTCATTTGCGGAGAATACACCGTTTGCGTTCTCTCCAGGAATTCCCATAAACTTCGGAAGTCCCGCGCCCGAACCGATAAATACCGCCTCAAAGCCCTCTTCCTCCATCAACTCATCAATCGTAATCGACTTACCGATAATTACATTCTTTTCAATCTTTACGCCAAGCGACTCCACATTTGCAATTTCTTTCGCCACAACATCCTCTTTCGGAAGTCGAAATTCCGGAATACCATAAACGAGTACTCCGCCCGCCTCGTGAAGCGCCTCAAAAATTGTCACGTCATATCCAAGCTTTGCCAAATCGCCCGCACAGGTAAGACCAGCAGGACCAGAACCGATGACCGCAACTTTCTTTCCGTTTTTCTCCTTTGCAGGTGTGGGCTTGATTCCGTTTTCGCTCGCCCAGTCAGCCACAAAACGCTCTAGCTTTCCGATTGAAATCGGGTCGCCCTTGATACCTCTGATACACTTTCCTTCACACTGGCTTTCCTGAGGACATACACGTCCGCATACAGCAGGAAGTGATGATGACTCACTGATTACCTTATAAGCCTCCTCAATGTTTCCGTCCTTCACCTGCTCAATAAAAGCCGGAATGTTGATCGCAACGGGGCAGCCCTTGATGCACTGCGCGTTTTTACAGTTAATGCAGCGCACAGCCTCCTCCATCGCTTCTTCCTTATTATATCCGAGACATACCTCGTCAAAATTCTTTGCTCTTACAGCTGCTTCCTGTTCTCTTACAGGGATCTTCTTTAAAACGTCCATTATTTGTCACCTCCGCAATTGCCGCAACCGCCGTGATGCGTGTCGCCCTCTTGTAATCTGAGCATCGCTCTGCCCTCCTGCGTCTTGTAAATCTGCTGACGCTTCATCGCCTCATCAAAATTTACAAGATGTCCGTCAAACTCCGGACCGTCTACACACGCAAACTTAACCTCGCTTCCAACCGTCACACGGCAGGCACCGCACATTCCCGTACCATCAACCATAATCGGATTGAGGCTCACAACCGTCGGAATCCCAAGCTCTTTCGTAAGCTTGCAAACAAACTTCATCATAATCATCGGACCGATTGCGATACAGACATCATACTGTTTGCCCTCATCAACCAAGTCCTGAATCGTCTGTGTTACCATACCCTTGCGTCCATAGGAACCATCATCTGTTGTCACATAAAGATTTCCTGCAACAGCCTCCATCTCCTTTTCCAGAATCAGAAGATCCTTATTTTTTGCGCCGACAATGACATCTGCATTGATGCCGTTCTCATGAAGCCATTTTACCTGCGGATAAACAGGAGCGGTTCCAACGCCGCCTGCTACAAACAAAATTTTCTTCTTTGCAAGCGTTTCTTTATCCTCGTCCACAAGCTCCGATGCGCGTCCGAGCGGTCCTACAAAATCATGGAATGCGTCGCCGGTCTTTAAGTCAGCCATTCTTCCCGTTTCCGCTCCCACTGACTGAAATACAATCGTAACAGTGCCCTTTCCTCTATCATAATCACAGATGGTAAGCGGAATACGCTCTCCATCTTTATCCATTCTTACAATTACAAATTGCCCCGGGTTACAGTTTTTTGCCACACGCGGAGCTTCCACTACCATCAAATAGATGTTAGTAGTCAGTTCTCTGGCTTCTAAAATTTTGTACATTAGAAAATCACCGTTCCTTTCTTGTTATTTTTTTCACACACCTATTTTTATCCTATAGGAAATTGCGACAATTGTAATGATATTCAAGAAAGAATTTGTAAAGCAAATTCTTTGAACGCAAGCTGCCGAGCTTGCGTTTTTTATTGTAAAGGAAAATGCATATCATTTCAACCATTATTCATCAAATGGATTCAAATGGTACGTTCCTTCATCAATCTTGTATGCCTTGTACAAATCGGCAGTGTTTACATCTATCGCATATATATTGTTCGTGTCATGCACGCTGCCTGTCGTGTCCATATATTCCTCGTACACAATATAATACAACTGCTCCTCAACTTTTACGACTGTTTGCACTCTGTATTGGTTATATCCGAGTCTGTCCGTAACATTTCCTCCCGTATTTAGCAGTTTTCCGCTTGCCACAAGATGGTTTGTAAGCACCTGAATCGCAATCTCTGTGTCAAAATTTGCTTCCACATTCAGTTGATAGCTTCTGCTGACAACCTCACTGCTTCCCCCCGAGCTGCCAATCGCAATAAAGGAAAAATTGCTCATGCCGTAAGGCATCTCAATTGGATTATTGTATTTGTTGCTGTTCTTATCGGGCGTACTTCCATCTGTCGTATAATAGATTTTGGTATCGTCATTGTGATAGACTTCAATTAACTCTGGCTCATCGTATGTACCACTGTCAAGATTAACTACCGGGCTTTCCGGAACCAATAAATTAATCTCATACGTCTGCGATACAATCTCACTCTCAATGTCATATGTAATTACAAACATCGCGCGTATTGTATAGATCCCGGACTCTAAAAGAATCGGCGTTTCATACACAGAAGAACTGCGCGTAGGCTCCGTGCCGTCTATGGTGTAATACACCGTTCCCAACGTGTTTCCCGCAAGCGTGATGGATATGATTTCCTCATATGCTCCACCCTCTTTGTTAAATTCGGGAGGCAGCGCAGCATATTTGTTATACTTTGAAACAATTCTTGCTACATCGCACGATACAAGAGCGCTTCCCAACTCCTCGTAGTTTTGGTCCTCCTCATAAATCGTAAAAAGCGCATCATATACTTCGTCACGTCTAGGATAATCCGGCTTTTGCACAAGAATCTCATTTAATACGGAAACTGCACTCGTGCGCATACCACTTTCGTCATAATATTGTGCTAACAGAAATCTTGCATCAATCTGCGAAGCATCAATTGCAAGCGCCCTCTCAAGATAACCGATCGCCTCGTCATACTGCTCCATTTGGGCACATTCAACCGCTTTTTCATATTGATAGTCATACGAGTTCTCTCTCTGCTTAGAAAGCTTTGCAAATCCTGTCACTCCGGCTACACCTACCGATATTATCATAACAGCAGTTATTGTAATAACTATCATTCTCTTTTTATTTTTCAAAAAACCAATCTGTTTCTTTGGAAAATAGTCGCTGAACTTATCTTTTAAATCTTCCGTTTCAAAGCCCTTCTCCTCGTCTTTTTCAGGCTCTTTCTCGGCAAGCTCCTCCATAATAGAAGATATTGATTTTCTTAGTTCATGCTCAAGCTCTATGTCAAAGTCCGGAACATACTTTACTTCCTCACCGCATTTTTCACAAAGCAGTTTTCCCTCCGAAAGTTGATTTCCACATTTTGGACATTTCATGTTTTATGGACTCCTCTAAAACAATCCGGTAATTAAACTTTCATTTGTCACATCAATATTATATGCCGCCGGCTCCTTCGGAAGTCCGGGCATCGTCATCACGGCCCCCGTAAGCGCTACAATAAATCCCGCTCCCGCAGACACATATACCTCTCTTACATTGATGGTAAATCCTTTGGGGCGTCCTAAAAGTGTCGGGTCATCGGAGAGCGAATACTGATTTTTTGCCATACAAATTGGCAGCTTTCCAAATCCCATTTTTTCCAGTTTTTCAATCTGTTTTACTGCAGCGGACGCAAACGCGACACCCTGCGCACCGTAGATTGCCTTCGAAATGCGGATAATTTTCTCCACAATACTAAGATGGGTTCCATAGATTGGAGCAAAATGACTCTCCTTTGTTTCCAACGTATTCAGCACGGCATTTGCAAGATCGATTCCGCCTTCACCGCCCTTTTCCCAAACCTTGGAAATTGCAAAGTCACAGTTTCTGTCATTACAGAATTTCTTTACAAAATCAATCTCAGCCTGTGTATCGGACACAAACGCATTGAGTGTCACAACAACCGGCACTCCAAATTTATGTAGATTTTCAATATGCTTTTCCAAATTGACAATTCCACGCTCAAGCGCGGCAAGATTTTCCGTGTCAAGACTGTTTTTGGAAACACCCCCGTTATATTTGAGCGCTCTGATTGTCGCGACAAGTACCACGGCATCCGGCGAAAGTCCCGCCTGACGACACTTGATGTCAAAAAACTTCTCCGCTCCCAAATCCGCGCCAAAACCGGCTTCCGTCACCACGTAATCTGCCATTTTCAGCGCAGCCTTTGTCGCGCGCACACTGTTACAGCCATGCGCAATATTGGCAAACGGCCCGCCATGCACAATCGCGGGTGTATGCTCAAGCGTCTGTATGAGATTGGGCTTTATCGCATCCTTTAAAAGCGCAGCCATCGCTCCTGTTGCCTTAAGCTGTCCCGCTGTTACAGGCTCGCCGTCGTAGGTATATGCGACAATCATTCTGTCAAGGCGCTTCTTTAGGTCATTCATATCCTCTGCCAGACATAACACCGCCATAATCTCCGACGCAACCGTAATCACAAAGTGATCCTCTCTCACAAAGCCGTCGATCTTACCGCCCATTCCGACAACAATATTGCGAAGCACCCTGTCATTCATATCAAGACAGCGTTTCCACACGATTTGACGAGAATCTATATTTAGCTCATTCCCCTGATGAATATGATTGTCAAGCAGCGCCGCACAGAGATTATTTGCCGCCGTAATCGCATGAAAATCACCTGTAAAATGTAGGTTCAAATCCTCCATTGGCACAAGCTGCGACATTCCGCCGCCTGCTGCACCGCCCTTGACACCAAAACAAGGGCCAAGAGAAGGCTCTCTCAGCGCAATCACTGCCTTTTTCCCAAGCTTTCCGAGCGCCTGACCCAAACCGACGCTTGTCGTCGTCTTTCCTTCCCCTGCGGGCGTCGGGTTAATCGCCGTCACCAGAATCAACTTTCCGTCTTTGTTGTTCTTTATCTTTGTTAAAAAATTATCAGATATCTTTGCCTTATATTTTCCGTACAGTTCCAAGTCATCCGCATCTATATCAAGTTCCTTTGCCACCTCTGTAATCGGGAGCATTTTTGCATTTTGCGCAATTTCTATGTCCGATTTCATGTAAAATCTCCTCTTTTCCACGTTTTCACAAATTCTAGCTTTTCTTTTTAGGATAACACAGTTTAACCATGTTCTTCAAGATAATTTTCAAACTGCTCCATGCTCATCAGAATGCGCCGCGGTTTCGTGCCCTCCTCGGCTCCAACAACGCCCGCTTCCTCAAGCTGATCAACAATGCGCGCTGCCCTGTTAAAGCCAATCTTAAACACTCTTTGCAACATTCCGATGGACGCTTTGTCTTTCTCAATCACAAATTTGCCTGCGTCCGCAAAATACGCATCCGTATCATTTGCGCCGCCTGCCGCTGCGCCGGACGCACCGCCCGCGCTCTGCATTGTCTTGATTTTATCCTCAATTTCACTGTTATATGTATTATTTCCGAGCATCTGATTTTTCAGGAAATCAACCACGTCAGAAACTTCGGAATCCGACACAAACGCGCCCTGTACTCTTGCCGGCTTCGGATAGCCTTGCGGATAGAATAGCATATCGCCCTTACCCAACAATTTTTCCGCGCCGTTCATGTCAAGGATTGTACGCGAATCCACGCCACTCGACACACTAAAAGCGATACGGCTCGGCATATTTGCCTTAATGAGTCCCGTAATAACGTCCACAGATGGTCTTTGTGTTGCAATCACCAGATGAATTCCACAGGCTCTTGCAAGCTGTGCCAGACGGCAAATACTCGCCTCAACCTCGCCCGAAGCAACCATCATCAAATCAGCAAGCTCGTCGACAATAATGAGGATTTGGGGCATCTTTTGAACAGGCTGTCCGTCGGGGAAAAGTTTTCCGCTTTCTGCCGCCTTATTGTAGCCTTTCAAATCGCGCACGCCAAGCTCCGCAAACTTCCGATATCGGTCGTCCATCTCTGTCACGCCCCAATTCAGGGCAGCCGACGCCTTTTTCGGATCTGTGACAACCGGTATCATCAAATGTGGAATCCCGTTGTATACACTCAACTCCACCACCTTCGGATCAATCATGATCAGTTTTACGTCCGACGGGTCTGCCTTATATAAAATACTCATAATAATCGTGTTGATACACACCGATTTGCCCGATCCGGTCGCACCCGCAATCAATACGTGCGGCATCTTTGCAATATCCGTCACAACCGGCTGTCCCGCGATATCCTTTCCCACTGCAAATGCAAGATTGGACGGAAACGTTTGAAACGTATCCGTTTCCAGCAAATCGCGCAATGCCACAGCGCTGTTTTCCTTATTGGGAACCTCGATACCGACTGCCGGTTTACCGGGAATCGGCGCCTCGATACGAATGTCCGTAGCCGCAAGGTTTAGTTTGATATCGTCCGCAAGTCCGACAATCTTACTTACCTTCACCCCCTGCTCCGGCTGCATCTCATACCTTGTAACCGACGGACCTTGGCTGATTTCCGTAATCGTTACTTTTACGCCAAAAGTCTGCAACGTCTGCTGCAATTTTAGTGCTGTTTCCTTTAATTGATTTGACGAATCGCCCTTTTTCCCGTCGCCTTTCTTTAACAAGTTTATCGGTGGGAATTCATACTTCCTTTCCGGCTGCAGCGCTTGCGCTTGAGAAAAGTCAATCTCTGCCGCTTCCTCTGGTTCATCCGCCTTTAGAAACTCCGTCTCTTTTTTCTCAGGCACAGTATGCTCCGTCATAGGCTCCGGCATGTGTTCCAATGCCTCTGCGTCAATCTGCACAAAATCATCATCCGCAAAAAAATCATCTTTTTGAAACACGTCCGTTTGCGAATCCTCTTCCGCAAACATATCATCAAAAGAATTGTCCTCCAAAAACGGTTCTTCCAAAACAGGATCCTCGAAGGCTTGCTCTTCAAAGACCGGTTCCTCAAACATCGCTTCTTCCGGAAACGCCTCCTCCGGAATACTGTCTGCAAAAAAGCGCTCCGTCGCAGCACCATCAACACCTAGCGGCTTTACACTGATATCCTCCTCAACAACCTCCGACGCATCGTCTAAAATGGTTATCTCATGAATATCCCGTTTAATCGGATTTGCATTCTCCGCGGTTTTTGCCGCCTTTAAATTCATCGCTGCACTTGGCATAACGCCCCTTGTCTTTTTGTCAACCCTTCGCGGCGTCTCCTCCGGCTCTTCCTCCTCCTCATACGCTTCCAATTCCTCATCATATTCCTCACGAAGCGATTCACGGTACTCCCGCATTCTGATTGTCTCCTCCTTTGCCGACTCAATCAGATATGCGCTGCCCTTTTTCACGCCCGAAAGAAAGCTCTTTTCCGTAATAAAAACAATGGAAATAATTGCGAGCACAAACACGACAAAAAGTGTTCCGCCAAAGCCAATCATTTTATACAGTCCATATGCCAAAAGTCCGAACAATACGCCGCCGCCATTGCGTTTATCCCTAGAACTCAAATAAAGCTCTTTTATAACTGAGCTGCTGATAATATCCTCATTCTGTTTCGCCAGCATATAGGCAAGAATCCCAATCAAAAACACAAGTACAACGCCGCTCACAAGCTTTACCACAGCGACCGTGTTTCCCCTGTTGGAAATGCCAAATGCAAATCCTAAAAAGACGATCACAGGCACTGCATATGCCAAAAGTCCGAAAATGCCAAACATCGCATTTCGAATCGCATTTGCAGCCGTACCGTGAATAAGCCCTATCACACACAGAAACGTAAAAATCGCAATTGCAAAAATCACGATCAGCATGACTTCATTTTTCACCGCCATATCAACGTCGTTTCTTCTGCCTCCGCTTGTGCTTACATTCTTTCTCGTGCTTGTACCTGTCGTTCGTTTTCCTGTATTTTTTGTTGTACCCTTATTTGTTCTGCTTTTTGATGTACTTTTACCTGATGCCGATGCCATAATATCCTTCCTACCCCTTCCGTAAGCTGTTTATTTCCGCAAACAACAAAGCGGCTGTTTGCAGACATTTGGCGACTGTCACGAGGACTAAAATCCCATAAATCACCACAATAAACTTTACATAACATTATAGCATTTTTTGTACGGCTTGTCATTTCTTTTTTACCACTTTTGCATTTCATGCAAAAGTTTATTGATCCTCCGCTTTTTTTTCGTCAATCAACGCATGCAGCTTCGCAATCGCCTGAGAAATGCCGCCAATTTCGTTGATAATCTGCTCCTTTACGCACTCCTTCCCCGCAAGCACGGTTCCCATATCCTTTGTAAACATCTCCGTTTCCATCATCAGCTCCTCAAAACGCTCCTTAGAAACACCACAATGTGCGCAGACAAAGCTCGTAATCCTGTCCTGAACATCCTTAAAATACGTAAATGTCTGCGGAGCGCCGATCACCATTCCATTGACTCGCACGGGGTGCACGACCATTGTTCCTGTCGGCACAATAAATGAATAATCACTGCTCACCGCAATCGGAACGCCGATACTATGACTGCCACCAAGCACAAGCGATACTGTAGGCTTACTTAAGGACGCCACCATCTCTGCAATCGCAAGTCCTGCCTCCACATCACCGCCCATTGTATTAAGAAGCAAAAGAACACCGTCGATATCGTCACTATCCTCAATCGAGGCAAGCTGTGGCAGCAAAAGCTCATACTTTGTCACCTTCGACTGGTTTCCCGCATTTTCATGTCCTTCTATCTCCCCGATAATCGTAATCAGATGAATCCGATGCTTATCCTTATTCTGGTCAAGCGTCACCTGTCCCTCTTTTTCAATTTTCTCGTCTTTATAGCGTTTACTTTCAATCTCATCGTTTTTTTCATTATTCATAGCAAATCCCACCTTTCCATTTTGACGCACAAAAAAAGAACCCTTTACGAGTTCTTTTTATTGTCTGCATATCGCGTTATTTTATTCTGCAAAAATGCCACAACATCCATCATTCCAAAAAGAATTTGCTTTGCAAATTCTTTGAACGCAAGCTGCTGAGCTTGCGTTTTTATTCAATATCGAAAAAGTCTTTTCCGCTCATATCCGTAATGTCGTAATCATCATTCTCATCAACCGACAGCGCATAATCCATTTCCCTATGCTCTCTGCGTTTCGGAACAGGCAGCGGATTTTCGATAAAATCAGGCTTTTGTTCCTCATTTTTGACATCATCAAGTGTTATTTCCTTCATTTTTATACCCCTATTTCTCGCCAAGTCTATACTCTATTTGTTAAATATTTGACAACGCCTGTTCAATATCCGCAATAATGTCATCCGCATTTTCAATACCCACAGAAAACCGAATCAAATCAGGCTGCACACCTGCCTCTTTCAACTGTTGGTCATTCATTTGCCGATGTGTATGACTTGCCGGATGAAGCACACAGGTTCTCGCATCTGCCACATGCGTTACAATCGCAGCGAGTTTTAAGTGATCCATAAACGATACGCACACCTCTCTGCCGCCCTTTAAGCCAAACGAGATGACGCCGCACGTTCCGTTCGGCATATATTTCTGCGCCAAATGATAATAGTTGCTGCTCTTTAATCCCGGATAATTTACCCAAGCCACCTTATCATTCTGCTCAAGCCATGTTGCAACCTTCAAAGCGTTTTCACAATGTCTTGGCACCCTCAAATGAAGTGTTTCCAATCCGATATTCAACAAAAAGGAATTCATCGGCGAAGGTATAGAGCCCAAGTCACGCATCAACTGTACCGTAGCCTTTGTGATATACGCTTTCTTTCCAAACTTCTTCGTATAGGTTACGCCGTGATAAGACTCATCCGGCGTCGTAAGCCCGTGAAACTTCTCCCCGTACTTCTCCCAGTCGAAATTTCCCGAATCAACAATCGCACCGCCTAAGCACATCGCATGTCCGTCCATATACTTTGACGTAGAATGCGTCACGATATCAACGCCAAACTCGAACGGCCGACAGTTGATCGGCGTTGCAAAGGTATTGTCTACAATCAACGGAACACCATGCGCATGCGCCACCTTAGCGAATTTTTCAAAGTCAAGCACAACCAACGCAGGATTTGCAATCGACTCCGCCAACATACACTTTGTATTTTCGCGAAATGCCTCGTTCAATGCCTCTTCACCGGAATCAGGATCAACAATCGTGCACTCGATTCCCATTTTTTTCATCGTAACTGTAAGCAGATTGAAGGTACCGCCATAAACGGTCGATGACATCACCACATGATCGCCTGCTTCACAGATATTAAACACCGCATAATAATTTGCCGCCTGTCCGGAAGAAGTGAGCATCGCTGCAACACCGCCCTCGAGTTCACAGATTTTCTGCGCCACGACATCATTTGTAGGATTTTGCAGTCTCGAATAAAAATACCCTTCCTTTTCAAGGTCAAACAACTTTCCCATCTCATCGGAATTTTCATACTTAAACGTTGTAGACTGATAAATCGGAAGCACTCTGGGTTCTCCGTTTCCCGGCTTCCATCCTGACTGGATACATTTTGTTTCGTTCGAATACTCGTTATTCATGATAACCCTCCATTTCACTGATACATATTTAAAAATCGCCGCTAGACAGCGACGATTTCATTTTTGCTGCAATAAGCATGCGTTTGCGCAATAAGCTTGCCGTTTGCGGCAATAAGCTTGCGTTTGCTAGTGACTCCAACGGGAATCGAACCCGTGTTACCGCCGTGAAAGGGCGATGTCTTAACCGCTTGACCATGGAGCCTGATGTTTTTAATGGGCTTAAGTGGACTCGAACCACCGACCTCACGCTTATCAGGCGTGCGCTCTAACCGGCTGAGCTATAAGCCCATAGCTCATTCAGATTACCATAACCTGTCGCATTCTGTCAAGTATTTATTTTCACGATTCTTGAACTGCTTCTTTGTGCTCCAAGTCATAATAAAAAAGATACTGTTGAAGAATACCGCTGTTCCCTCCGTATTTCTCAAATGGAAATCCATTTGGATACTGCGCGGCAAGCACTTTATTAATATGCGTATCTCTTGGAAATGCCTCCGTTTTATGAAGTGCAAACAGACAGATGCAGTCCGCAACCTTTTTGCCCACGCCGCAAAGCTTTAAAAGCTCCTTATTGGCCGCTTCATAATCGAGCGCGGACAGACTTTCCAAATCAATCTCTTTGTGTACCACTGCATTTGCCGTTTCATAAATATATCGGCTCCTGTAGCCTAGGTTACATGCATATAAGTCCTCTATCGACGCTTTTGAGAGCGCATCCGGAGTCGGGAATTCATAATATACAACGCCGTTTTTTGCTTCTTTTTGCTCTCCGTATTTCTCGCACAACAACTGAACACATTTTCGAATTCGTTTAATATTATTTTGCTGCGAAATGATGAAAGATATAATCATTTCCCACAACTCCTGATGCAAAATTCGGATTCCCGCGCCAAAGGCTGCCGCTGATACCAGATACATGTCCGCGGCATCAATTCCTCTGATAACCTCCGCGTAATCCGTTTCCATATCAAAATAATTCTTCCATATGCAGTCGTATTCTTCTTGTGTGCAGTCAAAGAAAATCCGGTTGTCGTCCTGATGCAGCTCAAGATATTTCCCAAACGCTACCACTGCAACCGTCCCTGCCTTTTCTTGTGTAAGCTCATTCATACGAAAGCACTGTCCCGACCGCGAAATCTGCGTTATCGAAAAATGATCGTTTGTTATTTGAACCATATGTCTCTTATGCCTTTTATTTCTTATCCTGTTGCAAATTTATACATTTGCAAAAATTGCGATAGCTTAAATCAATTCAGAAAGAATTTGCAAAGCAAATTCTTTGAACGCAAGCTGCCGAACTTACGTTTTTATTCATCCCAGTTATGGTATACTGCCTGTACATCATCGTCCTCATCGAGGAGATCCAGTGTCCTATTCAAAAATTTGATTGCATTCTCGTCCGTAAGCTCGACATAATTCTGCGGAATCATCGTAACCTCAGCACTCGCCATCGCAATCTTGTTCTCCTCAAGTGCCTTGTACACTGCGTCAAAATCATCGGGCTGTGTAATGACCTCAAAACTGTCATCTTCCTCCGAAAAGTCCTCAGCACCCGCATCAAGCGCAATCATCATAAGGTCATCCGCGCTCATGTCGCACTCTTCCTTATCAATGATAATCTGTCCTTTTTTATCAAACATAAATGAAACGCAGCCCTGTGTTCCAATGCTTCCGTTTCCCTTGGTAAATGCACTTCTCACATTTGCAGCCGTTCTGTTTTTATTGTCCGTGAGCGCCTCCACAATAATCGCAATACCGTTCGGACCATATCCCTCATATGTAACACGCTCATAGTTTACGGCATTTGCATCACCCGCCGCCTTTTTAATACCGCGGTCAATCGTATCATTTGGCATATTGTTTGCCTTTGCCTTTGCAATAACCTGTGCAAGCTTAAAATTATTTGCGGGATCAGGACCGCCCTCCTTAACCGCAACTGCGATTTCACGTCCAATAATCGTAAAAATCTTTCCCTTCGCCGCATCATTTTTCTCTTTTTTGTGCTTAATATTTGCAAATTTTGAATGTCCTGACATTTCTATTTCTCCTTTTATATATGATATACTTTATGATTCTTCCTCCGGTGTTTCTGACAACGTTTCCTCATCAGGTACCTTTGTCACAAGCACAGACTGTATCACATTCTTTTCAACCTTTAAAATCTTAAACCGATATCCGTCAATCTGAAGCTCCGTATCCTCACCCTCCTCAGGAATTCGGTCAAGCTTTGATATCATAAATCCATTCAGTGTTTCAAACTCTGTTTCACCAAAGTCCATGTCAAAGCGCTCCTTTAAATCCTCAAGCTTTGTCATGCCCTCGATGATATACTCGTTTTCGCCCTTCTCCTCGATATGGTTTTCCTCCGGATCATACTCATCCATAATATTCCCGACGATTTCCTCAAGAATATCCTCCATTGTTACAAGTCCCGCCGTCTGTCCGTATTCATCCATAACGATTACCATCTGATTTTTCTCTGACTGCATACTGCGAAACAGGTCGTCGATATTCTTCGTTTCGGGCACAAACACTGCCTCTCTGATAAGCCCCTCGACACTTCCCACCGATTGATTCAGGCTCTCGTCAGAGGTATGGAACCGCATCGCGTCCTTCAAATAAAGCACGCCTACGATATGGTCTAAATTTTCCTCAAAAACAGGATATCTGCTGTTGCTCTCCCTCAACATAAAATTCAAAGCTTCTTTAAACGGCGTTTGGCTGTCTATCGCGGTAATGTTATTGCGGTGCGTCATGATATCGCTCGCTTCCTTGTCACCAAACTCAAAGATGTTTGTAATCATCTCAACTTCGCCCGCCTCAAGTACACCAAGCTCGTGACCTTCGTTTACCATGGAAATGATTTCTTCTTCTGTCACCTCATTTTGTTCGTCAGAGCTTCGAAAACCGATGAGCCGCAAAAATGCATTCGCCGAAACGGCAACAAACCCTGTAAGCGGATAAAGCACCGTCCGCAAAAAGTGAATATACCGAATAAAGCAGTACGCCCATGCATCGGGATATCTTTGCGCAAGTTTTTTTGGAAATAGAATACCAAACGTGAGCAAAATGTACATCAGGCAAAATGTCGCGATAATCAGCGCAATCCAACTTGTCAAAGCATCGCTAATCCCGCTCATAAAGGAAAGACCAGACAGCCAGTTTGCAAAAAACATCACCCATCTTGGCAGGAAAAAGCAACCCATAACCAAATCAACAAGCGTCACAATCAATTGTATTGAATTGATATAGATTGTGGCACGCGTAATAACGTTTCTTAGAAGCAGCGACCGCTTATCGTTTTCCTCCTCTGCCTTTCGCTCAATCTCTTTTTCATTCATTAAATGAATCGCCTTATGGAAGCCTTCAAGCACTGCCATAATGAAAAGCAGCACTATGAATAAAATAATATGAAAGGCGGATTCTCCATCGTCCATTCTGTTTTTTTCTCCTTTTATTGATGATTAAGAAAGGTGTAATCCGCATAAAAAAACGCAGATTACACCTTTATACTATACCATTGCTGTTTTAAAACGTCAATATCTAAAGTTTTTTCGCATAAAATTCTGTTGCTTCACGAAACTTATTTTGTCAATTGTTTCGCAATACTCTGCCAAAATTCCCACGGCGTCACATAGTTAACCTGCATTGTCTTTTGTGTAATCTTAAATTTCACCGTTTTCGTGCCGCTATAATCGCCGATACCTTTAATGACTGCCGTCGCTGTTCCCTTGTTGATATTATTAGAATACGACTCAATCTTATAGTGTGTGCCTGCCACAAGAGGAACATTCTCACCATTTACTTTAATTGTCGGATTATCAAATTCGTTTCCGTCCAATGTAACCGCACTTCCCGTGTATTCCTTTACCACTTCCTTTTTCAGCTTGAATTTTGCCTTCGATATATCTATGCCTACCTTAAATTCTGCTTCAGGAGTAACCTTATTTGACTCAAGATTGGTTTCATCCTTCGCTTTTGCTGCTATATAAATAAGTTCTTTTGCACCTAACTCTGCATCGTCTTCATACTTTGCACCTTTCGCTTTCGTTCCTCCGGCTGCTTCTTCCACTTTATAAATTTCAAGTTCATACTGCGCAGGTTTGAGTGCTATTACATTTCCCTTCTGATCAACAATCGTTGCCTTTACCTTACCTGCTTTGACGCCTTCATATGCAGTTACCGCATCCACCTTGAGCGTTGACAGGTCAAGCTTGTTAACATCATATTCCTTCGGATCACACTTTTTAGTATAATTGCCTTTTCCTGTTACCGTGACAGTAGCTTTTCCGGCTTTCTTATTATTAGAATACTTAACGGTATAATCCTTGCCTTTCTTAAGCGCAACTGTCTTTCCATTAAGAAGAATTGTAACAGTTAGAGACGCAGGTGCCGCGCTGTTTACCGCATAAGTTCCGGCTGTTGATGTTACTGTCGCACTGCTGATATCTACAGGCGTAATCTTGAACGTCTTCTTAACACTTGTCAGCTTGCCCTTGTCATCCTTACCGCCTGTCACAAGGATTGTTGCAGTTCCTTTATTGATGTTATTTGATACTGCCACATTGACGTTCATGTCCTTACCATCTTCTCTCTTATACAGGTTCTTACTGGTCGTATCGGTATTCTTGACATACTTTATGGTTGTATTATCCTTTAATGTAAGCGTAAAATCAGGAAGAATAGCTTCTCCTGTATATACCTGAGATTCTATCTTATCCTTTATCTTCGCACCATTCAGATCCTCAAGACCCGTTGTGATCTTATCTTCCTGTACAATTTTGAACGTCTTGGATTCACTCTTTCCTTTATAGTTTCCTTTTCCTTTCACGATAACTTCTGCGGCATCTGTCGGCTTCACATTATTTTTGTATGTAACCGTATAGTCAACACCCGGTTCCAGAAGCGTTCCAACACCTCCGTTATAATCCCAGACTTCAATATCAGGTATGATTTTTGCGCCTGTATAATCATATTGGGTTTCAAGACCGGCAATATGAATGCCGTCTGCTTTTTGACCGGTTGGGTCATTATTTTTTACGGTATACATAACAGACGCCGTTGTGCTTGATATCGTGCCCTCCTTTATCGCAATTGCTTTGATTGTCGTTGTTTTGTCAATTGTAAGTGTGAATGGTTCCGTATAGAGGAGATGCTCATCTTTCTCCGGAGTTGTTCCGTTTGTCGTATAATAAATCTTGGTATCTTCCGGATCGCTCTCCGCTTTCGTTATTGTTACGGTTATCTGCTCTCCCTTTTCCACTTCCTTTGACGCAGGAGTGATTACAGGCTGTGCAAGCTGCTTCATTGTTGCGTTTTCGGAAACCGTGTAAATGAAAGTTGCTACATCGCTTGACGGATATCCCTCTTTTACCGCAAAAGCCTTAATTGTGTGCTCTCCTGCTGCACTAAGCTTAATGGTTTCGTTTTCAGCAAGAATTTGACTTGTTTCGCTTGGTTCACCATTTTCTTTTTTCGGATTCGTACCGTCTAAAGTGTAATGAATCGTACCATTTTCCTTACTAGTTAAGCCGATTTTTATATTAACCGGATATGTTTGCCCCACAACGGGTGTAGGATTTGCTTCCGGCGTGCTGAGCGGTTCCTTAATTTCCGAAGTATCTGCCACAATTGTATATGTGAAAGTTGCAGGATCACTGGACTTCCCGTCAGATATTGTAATCGCCTTAATTTTAACGGTCGTTCCTGCTTCCGCAGTAATTGTAATCGGCGTCGTAGGTGTATACTTGTCACTAGAAGCTGTCGGTGTGGCCGGGTCACTTCCGTCTGTTGTCATAGTATAGTAAATATCACCTGCTGCGTTTAACGTAACAGTATCACCTTTCTTTAAGTTTCCTCCGTTTGGCGTTGCAGTGGGCGGATTGACAACCGTATCATCACCCGAACTACCACCTGGAACCGTGTACTTAAAGATGCTAACATCACTGCAGTCATCTCCCACATACGCAACCGCCCTTATCGTTGTTGTTCCTGTACTTGTAATTGTAATCGCACCAGTGTAATGAGTGCTATCTTTTGTCGGTTTTCCTCCATTGATTGTATAATATATTTCAGCTCCGCTTGTAGTGCACTCTAACGCAATTTTGTCTCCCTTTGCGACCTCAGTACCTGTAGGCTTACTTGCTGTCGGAGCACTGACATCCTTTGAGACAACATCATTCGGTGCCTTGTTCGGGTCGTTTTGTAAAACGTCAACATCAGCTTCAACGTTTCCGCCAATTGCCTTTACCGGACTTTTATAGTTTACAAGTGCTGTTTTTAACTCAACATTTAAAGCATAACTTTTGTCATCTACAGAATCATCAAACTCCCACTTAAAATCACCGCCATTTACTCGACCTGCTCCTGCCATAACAATTGCCGGAACATCTTCTGCAGCATCCGGTGTATAATCATAGAAATCCGGTGCCGTATCAAAATTACTGTAAGTATTGCTTCCGTTCCCTTTTAAACCGCTTATCCCTGATACTGTTTTTACTGTTGCAGGAACAGTATCATTTCTGTTCTCAACTACATACGCATCAAAGTCTACCGACTCATCCCACGCAGTAGCCGGGTCATCTGTAGCCGAATAAGGAATAAATCTCTCTACTCCTTCCATAATATTGCCGTATGCTTTTATAATACCACCATCTTCTTTAGAAAACGTCGCATTATTTCCATAATTATTTTTTGACCCATCCCACACATCAGAACCTTGCATAGATATCAGCATCGGATAAGGACATTTTCTGAAATAATTATTCTCGACAAAAACGGACGGTCCTCCCTTCGCAGCACCCACACCATATTTTGCGTTGCCATCATAATAATTGTTATATACATGCGTTGTGAAAAACCTTATCCTAGGATGTCTGGAATCGGAATGATCATACCAGTTGTGATGATAGGTAAGACACATATCTGTTGTTTCTTGATTCAAACCAGCCAAATTACATTTTCCGGAATCCCAAAAATGATTGTAAGAAAATGTCACATAAGTGGACTTTTTAACATCTAATGCACCATCGCCCTTGGCTTGATCACTATCACCGCCTGCTCCTCCATAAAACATATCACAATGATGTACCCAAACATGATCGTTATCTTGTTGAAGGCCAACATTATCTATCTCTTCGCTATCACAATTCATGAAACCGAGATTGCGTATCTCTACATTAGAAGCATTCTTGACACGGATACCCCAACCATTGACCACAGCATCTTCGCCTATACCTTCAATCGTAAGTCCTGATGAAAGCCTCTTAGCTGCGCCACTACCGCTAATTACAATATCGCCATCCTCCAAAACTTCCAAGTCTGTAACATTACCAATAATACGAACATTTAAAGGTTTTGTTTCTCCCAGTTTCTTATAGCCATTTAGAATATTCTGAAGTCCTACACAAGGATTACTCTCTGCACCGGTAACTTCCAATTCCACCTTATCCTTTGTTTCCTCTGTCACATAAATAACATTCGCATTTGACTTCAAAGTTCCATCTTCGTTATATGCACCAGAAGCACTACCATTCACCCATGCATAACCGGAACGGTCATGACTAACGACATTCAGAGCCCTTGTCATACCTGTTCCAATCACGGTTGCAGTTGTTTGGTTATTATTCTTGCCTAACACTACCGCATTAATTTTAATATAATAGGTACCTTTTGCAAGTCCGACTGTATCGACTCTCCAGTAATCTTTATATTCGCGAATCAATTCATCATCAATTCTTGTAAAATCTCCGCCTGCTTTCGCCACATATGCCATATAGCCATCTGCGCCTTCTACTGCCTCCCACTCTGCATATGCACCCTCTTCATAACCTCCGCTCTTGGTAATGATAATTTCTTCCTTTGCCTGTGACGCAGGATTAATAATAACCGTATAGGGGCTAAAGCTGTCTGCGCTAAAACTGAAACCGTCTGCTTCCTTGGTAACTTCGACTTGGTCTGTATTGTGCAGCACAAAAATATCATTTCGCTTATTTGCTGCCGGTGTCACAATGGAATACGGCATTTTGATTGTAACCGCTCCACCTGTAAACGTAACGGTATCGTTCTCGTTATCCGCATTTACAAGTGTAAAGTCATAGTAAAGAATCTCGCCACCGTCTGCCTTCAGTTTCTCCGCCTCAATTCTGACAGCAGACTCCGGCGTTGTAAGCTTCTCTGCTTTTAATTTGATATTAAATACTTCTTCTCCGTCTTGATTTGTAAAGATTACAGTATCATCCAGCACAATGCTGCCTATAATATTTTCTGCAGTTGTATCACTGCTTATTGTTGGTTTTTTGATTGTATATGTAAAAGTTGCCGGAAAGCTTGTGGTATAGCCTTGCTTTACTGCAATCGCAGTGATTGTCATTTCTTCTGTAATTTCAATCGGATTGTTTTTATCAAAAAGTGTACTGTTTACACTCGGATTTGTCCCATCCGTTGTATAGTAAATAGATGCGTCAGCTTCATCACTTTTTAATATAATCGTCGTTCCCCTTGCCACTGCTCCATCTTCAGGGTCTGGATCGGCAGTAGGCTCTGCAAGCTGATTCGCAGCCTTGGCAACTGTGTATTCAAAAGTCTGTATTCCACTGTCCGTACAGCCTTCTTTTATTGCATATGCCTTTATTGTTACTTTATTGTCGTTCACCATGTCACCTGTAATCGTAATTGTAGGGGAACCTGTATTTGTACTTGTCGGATCACTTCCGTTTGTTGTGTAGCAAATTGTAGCACCGCCTGTCGTACATGATAATGTTATTGTATCACCTATTGCCACCTCTCCGCTATCAGGTGATGCTGTAGGAGCAGCAACTTTTTCCTTGGCTGCACCTGTTTCTACAAAAGAAATATAATAAAGGTTCGCCGCATCGCCTTTCGCTATTATATGGTCTCCTGCTGAAAGCTTTTCTATGACAACAACTCCACTCGCGTCCTCATACTTCTTACCATCTACCACTACGCCTCGATTACGTTCTCCATTATCTCTGGCAACAACCAGTGTCAAAGTTCCTTCACGTTCTGCTGTAAATTTGACAGTATCAGTACCTAGCTTGATAGCTGCTGTTAAAGTCAACTCACCATAAGTAATTTTTTCCGGACCACTCTTCATGTCACCGGATATCTTAAAATAATCAGATGTTGCCGTATAGTTACCATCTGCACCGGTAAAATTATGTACATGCACTCCATCTTCCGACTTATTATCCGTCTCCACCGAAACTTTCTCTGCTTCCTTCTTCTCTGCTTTCACTCCGGCGTCTTTCTCGTCATCCACTGTTTCTTCCACGTCAACAGGCAGAGAATCAAAATCCTCTTCATCGTCTGCAACGACAGAAGGTTCAGAAGTCTCCTTCTCGCTCACTTCCTCCTGCGGTTCTTGTACATCTTCCACACTCACATCGGTATTTTCCTCTGTGAATACCTCCGACGTTTCTTCCGCACTGACCACATTCGCAATTCCCCACATATTCGACGGAACTAACGTAACCGCCATTACAACTGCCAGAATGCGTGCCATTATGCGTTTTGGTTTTCTTGTCATAGCTTCGCTTCCTTTCTTGAATCATGATGTTATCTTGTTACCATCCAGTTTTCTATCCGTCGGTAAAACAGCGTCGCTTGACAATGATGCCTTGATTTCTACAATCAGCGCCATTCCCTAATTATAAAAAAATGAAATTATATTTATAATACCACTCTTTTCCTAATTTATCAAGTGTGCACCGTGCTTTTTTTGTGCTTTTTGCACAAGATATTTTTTAACAATCTTTTTTATTAAAACAAAATGTGCAACACAACCGTTTCAACCTATCTTATAACGGTCATGCTGCACAAGCGTTCAAATTTTTTCTGTTTTATCATTCATTTTTTATAACTTTTTACCTATATTAATATTATATGTCCATCACTGAAGGATCAGGATATATTCGCTTTTCTTTGTGTATTGCGATTTTTTGCTGCCAAACGAAATGCTTTTTCCATTGCAGGTGTAAGTTCGGGAGAATCTTCATCAAATACAATCTCTCTTTTTGCTGCGTCCTCTATTTGTTTGATTTGTTCCTTTGTAGGTTTTTGGTTTCTATCCAAAGTAACTGTCCGTGTCATAATAAATACTCCTTTCTATGTTTGTGGCAAGTCTTGCCGATATTAAACGTATATTTTCTTTTCGTTCTGTATAAACAACAAACAGAACATCATTTACCATTCCAATCGTGTTATAGCGATCCTCATTAATACTGTGTTCCACATCATATATCTCAATACGTTGTAAATCATTAAAAACCAACATTGCTGTTTCAAAATCGATTCCATGTTTTTTAATATTTAATAGATTTTTATCCTCATCCCATTCAAAAGTCAATCTAACATCTCCTACTCTTATTTAAAAGATATATTTCTATAGCGATTGCACATTCCCTTTGTTTATATATAGTATACATCATTTTACAGTAAAAGAAAACGGATATTCATATAAAAAATATGCAGCAAAACCATTATCTTGTCCATAATGGTCTGCTGCACAGCGTTCCCTCTTCAAAAGCCCTATGTATCAAGCTCAAGGCTGATTTGCAAGGCTCTGTTTACCCTTTGCATAATAGGCGTGTCCAAGTGACATACCTTATCCTTTAAGCGTTTTTTGTCTATCGTCCGAAGCTGCTCCAATAAAATCACGGAGTCTTTCACAATATCATAATTTCCCGCATTCAGCTCGATATGTGTCGGTAAATTTGTCTTATTCATCTTTGAGGTAATTGCGGCGCAGATTACGGTCGGACTGTGTCTGTTTCCCACGTCATTCTGAATAATCAGTACAGGTCTTACACCGCCTTGTTCCGAACCTACAACCGGTCTTAAATCCGCGTAATAAATATCTCCTCTTTTCATATGCTACACCTCTGTTATGCTAAATCCACGCAGCAGCCTGCTTCTGCTGTCTTCTGGTCACAATCCTATTTTTACCTAATTCCATGGATTTATACAGTCGGTGTAAAATTTTATCTTTTTATTGCATGATACACGCGTGGAATGCGCTTTCCTAAATCACATGCAAGCTCATAGTTAAAGCGTCCCGAAAGCGCGCCAAGCGCCTCCATTGTAATTGTTTCCTCCCCATCTTTTCCAATCAACGTCACCACGCTTCCTGTCTGTACATCACCTGTCACGTCTGTTATGTCAACCATAAACTGATCCATACACACGCGCCCAAGAATCGGCGCTCTTTGTCCGTTTATCAACACATAGCCTTTATTAGAAAGGCTTCTGGGATATCCATCGCCATAGCCGATGCAGATTGTTGCGACACGCGTTTCGCGTTTTGTCGTAAATGTGCCACCATAGCTTATTTCCTGTCCCACGGGAACGGTTTTGACATAGACAACTTTTGATTTTAAGCTAAGCACGGGTTTTAGTTCGATTTTATTCCCCTCCGCTACCTCCTCAGAAGGCCATAGTCCGTACAGGATAATTCCTGCGCGCACCATATCCATGTTTGCCTCCGGAATCTCCGCGATGCCCGCACTGTTGGAGCAGTGTTTCATCGGAATCCGAATCGCAGTCGTTTCTTCCATCTGTTTGATAAACGCCTGAAACTTATCTAACTGCTCATATGCCTTTGTCTTATCCTTCTCGTCCGCCCGTGCAAAATGGGTAAATATTCCTTCTATTTCAATATTT
>JAAVAF010000022.1 GCA_014804225.1 Lachnospiraceae bacterium | reverse complement strand
AGGCTCATGAACGTTCCAAAGATAATTCATCAGTTCCTCTTCCCTTACACTTAAAGCGTCCTTTCTTTTCATGCTGTCCCTCCATTGTGTGTTTTTTTATATTCGATATATTTTTTTGATATTCTTTATATTTATAGTATCGGCTTTTTTCTATCATACCTTTAGGACATTTCCCAAAAATATCAAACTGGAATCCTCTCTGCCATTCTTAATCCTGATTGATTTGATTGTTATAACGGCGCAAAAAGGAGCGTTTCGATTATTTCCGAAACACTCCTTAGGTATCTGTGGATTTACACTGATTTTGTTGGAACTTTGAGATAAAAATTGCATTATGGTGTATTATGATGTATCACTGCAAAAAATTTCGTTGTACTTTTGTTGGACTTTTGGTATTTTGTTACACCAGAAATCCATGTCATACTCAATAATTTTAGTCCGAATTTTGAATTGTCAATCGCTTAATAATACACGCTTTCTCTCTATCATTTCCTCAATCCTCTCGATATATTGGGCAACATCTTTCACATTATCGCACCGCTCAATCCGCCCGTCGGGATGCACTCGTTTCGTAATCGAACCTGCGCCCAATGCAACGATTGTCTGCACTTCCTCCATGATCAAAATGTTATAAATCCCGTACTTCCCTTCCCGCGCATAACCGACATTCTCAAAATTCCCCGACATATTTTTCTGCCGATAAAGATAGTATGGTTTCATACCAAGCTTCTCCGCGCCGGTTCTCGCAATCTCCATTGTGCTGTCCGTATTTTTGATGGAATCGATGCCGTTTTCTTCAATCCACTGACTCAGCTTTGACGCTCTCTTGATTGCCAGCGAATGAACGGTAAAACTATCCGGATTCAGCTTGACAATCTCGTCAACCGTATATTGCACATCTTCTTCAAGTTCTCCCGGAAGTCCTAAAATGATATCCATATTGATATTGTCAAAGCCGACTTCCCTTGCAAGCAAAAACGCCTGTCTTACCTGTTCCACAGTGTGCTGTCTGCCAATCCGTTTCAGCGTTTCGTCCCTCATGGTCTGCGGATTCACAGATATACGCGTAACGCCGTGCTTTTTTAGAACCTCTAGCTTCTCCCTTGTAATACTGTCAGCGCGTCCCGCCTCCACTGTAAACTCCGTAACATGACGAAAATCAAGCTTCTCTTTGATATGAGAGAGAAGTCTGTCAAGCTCATCTGCTTCCAAGGTTGTTGGAGTACCACCACCGATATAGACCGTATCCAAAAACTTTTCCCGATGTGTTTCTGCAATAAAATCAATCTCCCGAAAGAGCGCCTGCAAATAATCCGCAATCCGCTTTCTCCACGCCGCGATCGGATAAGAAGTAAACGAACAGTAAAGACAAGTCGTCGGACAAAACGGAATTCCGATATAAAGGCTGTAACCGTCCTTATAATGAATGCTGTC
The DNA here is from genome assembly GCA_014804225.1 of Lachnospiraceae bacterium. GTDB lineage: Bacteria > Bacillota > Clostridia > Lachnospirales > Lachnospiraceae > COE1. Next base: position 7,866 of record JAAVAF010000022.1, on the reverse strand, counting down.
AAGTATTCTCCTTTCACGCTTTGCAATATCCAAACTAAGCCGCGCCTTCTCATCGCTGACGGCGTATGCTGCTTTCATCTGTGCAATTACGTCCGCATCGCACATTCCCTCCGATAGCATTCCCATCGACAGCTTTGTCGGTCTTATTCCCGTAAGTCCACCCCATGGAAGCGTCCGTCCCGTGTAGTCACACAGGTCCTCATAAACAGAAAGTTTCTGTTTGATTTTTGTGACATCTGTGTCATCTTTATATATGTTTGTATATTCCTTTTTTCCATCAATATCAAATACGGCTTCTATCCGTCTTTCATCAAAATGAATAATGACCCGGCTGCTGCCGCAATCTTGCTCGTACAGCGCATCCTCTCCATACACCTGTACTTTCTGTTCCGGATAAAACGCCTTGAACAGTGCGTGCAAGTCATACTGATAATTTTCTCTATTCGTATATATCGTTATCATCGCAACCCTAAGCCTTTCTGTCTTTTCCATCAATACCAAAACGCCGACACACTTTGCGCACTGTCTTGTCGGATAAAAAATCCATGCCTATCCCAGACATGGATAAATCCATGCCTATCCTAGGCATGGATTGTACTTTCTCTCATATCCTACCGTCGTCGCATCACCGTGCCCCGAGTAGAGCTTCACATCATCCGGCAGCGTCATAATCCGTTCCCGAATCGAATCCCCAAGCGCACGCATAGAGCCTGAATACAAATCTGTTCTTCCCACAGAGCCGTTAAAAATCGTGTCCCCGCAAAACAGCGTTAAATCTTCCTTCACATAAAAACAGCAACCACCCTTTGTGTGTCCGGGCGTGTGAAGCACTTCAAATTCCACACCCGCCATTGTAAGCGTCTGCTTATCGCGCAGATACACGTCTGCTTCAAAACCATATCCTTTTCCAAACCACTCCGAAACATTCTTCTCGGGATCTTTTAGAATCTCTGCCTCGTCCTCATACGCATACACCTTCGCACCGCTAAGACGTTTGAGCTCCAGCACACCACCCGTATGATCTCCATGTCCATGTGTCAGTAGAATACCCGCAATTTTTTCAAACCCTAAGCTCTTTGCATCGGAAAACACCACATCACCGTTGTCGCCCGGATCGATAATAACAATCTCGTCCGCACCCTCTCTATACACATAATAACAATTTGTCTGACAAGCGCCAAGCACCCTTCTTTTTACCTTTAAATCCGCCATTTCAATAACTGTGCTCCTCTCATAACCCGCAAATTATCCGGTTGTCCTCTCTATATCAATCACATTATCAATCATTTTCAGTTTTTCTATAATCGTCCGAAGCTCATCGCGTCCGCCAATTTCAAAAGACATCGCCAACGTCGCAATTCCCTGTTTACTCGTTCTTGTATTCATGGAAATCACATCAATATTTTTCTCCATCAGCGTTTTGGAAATATCCGCAATCAGGCCGCTTCTGTTATGCGCGTAAATTACAATTTCCGTGAGGTACTTGCCGCCCTCGCCATCCGTTTCCTTCTGCCATTCCGCACTAATCAGCCTTGCACGCTCGATCTCGGACAGACAGATAATATTGACACAATCCGTTCTGTGTATGGAAACGCCGCGTCCTCTTGTGACAAATCCGACAATTTCATCGCCCGGAACCGGTGCACAGCAACGCGAAAAGCGCACTGCCACATCATGAATTCCTTTTACGGTAATACCGCCCTTTCCCTTAGGACGCATGACCTTGTTTGTGCCACTTTCCTGAATCGAAGCCAGAATCTCGGTATCTGTAATCTTCTTTTTGCATTCCTTAGCATGGATTTCCTGTATCCGGTTGATCACCTGACCCTCTTTGAGCGCACCGTGACCGACTGCCGCAAGCAACGCATCCCAGTCATTAAATCCGTACTTGTGCATGACTTCTTCCTGATATTCCGGTACCAGAAGCTCCTGCTGATTCAAATTCTTTGATTTGCAATAAGCTGCCAGCAAGTCGCGGCCTCTTGTGACATTCTCTTCCTTAAACTCATTTTTAAACCATTGATTAATCTTATTTTTTGCCTGAGAAGATTTTACAATGTTCAGCCAGTCACGGCTTGGTCCCTTTGAGTTCTGCGAAGTAATGATTTCGATGCAGTCGCCGTTGCAAATTTTATAATCAATGGTAACAAGCTTCCCGTTTACCCGCGCACCGATCATCTTATTGCCTACCGCACTGTGAATACTATACGCAAAATCAATCGGTGTCGAATCTGCCGGAAGATTTTTCACATCGCCCGACGGTGTAAAGCAATAAACATGATCCGAAAACAAATCCAGATCGCTCTTTAACAGCTTAACAAACTCTTTATTATCCGAAGTATCCTGCTGCCATTCCAAAATCTGGCTTAACCATGCAAGCTTTTCTTCCTCGCCACCCTGCGAAATTTTTCCGTCGCTCTCCTCTTTATACTTCCAATGTGCAGCAATACCATACTCCGCTACCCTATGCATTTCATATGTTCTAATTTGTATCTCAAACGGCGTACCCGTACTTCCGATAAGCGTCGTATGAAGCGACTGATACATATTTGTCTTCGGCATCGCAATAAAGTCCTTAAACCGCCCAGGCATCGGCTTATACATCTCATGAATAACACCAAGCGCCGCATAACAGTCCTTCACGGAATCGACGATAATGCGCACCGCAAACAAATCATAAATCTGATCAATCGTTTTATTCTGGTTCTTCATCTTTTTATAGATGCTGAAAAAGTGCTTTACACGCCCGTCAATCTGCGCCTCAATGCCCGCCTTGGTGATATGCTCCGTAACTTCGTCCACTAAATCCTGCACATATTTTTCACGTGCATCTTTTCTGAGTGCAATTTTTTCCACCAAATCATAATATGCCTCCGGCTCAAGATATTTGAGCGAAAGGTCGTCAAGCTCAATCTTAATTTTCGAAATACCAAGCCGCTCTGCAAGCGGCGAATAAATATCAAGTGTTTCTCTTGCAATTCGTTTCTGGCTCTCAGGTGACTTATACTTTAACGTACGCATATTGTGAAGACGGTCTGCCAATTTAATCAAAATAACGCGGATATCTTTTGCCATCGCAAGAAACATCTTGCGCAAATTCTCCGCCTGTAGCTCCTCACGGCTTGTTGTACGGTCAGGCGCAGCATCTCCTGTATACTGCAGCTGTTCAAGCTTTGTCACTCCATCCACCAAGAGCTCCACATCTGAACCAAACTGCTCTCTTAACTCCTCCTCCGTCATGATGGTATCCTCAATCACATCATGCAAGATTCCCGCAATAATGGTTTCTTTATCAAGCTCCAAATCCGCAAGGATAATCGCAACACAAAGCGGATGTACAATATACGGTTCGCCCGACTTTCTCACCTGATCCTTATGTGCCTCACAGGCTGTCGCATAAGCCTTATCAATCATCGAGATATCATCGGAAGGGTGATATTTTTGCATACGGCGAATAAGCCCCTGATAGAGCGTATCGGGACTCTGAAATTCCTTGATGTATTCAATTCTTCGCTCGTCTGTCCAGCGAGGTTTCGATTTACTTCCGTTTATAATCAGGGAATCCTCATACGAACCCGCCTTCAACTTTTTTTCCTCTGTCACTTTACATCACCAAACCAATTCTATTTCCCTTCATAAGTTATCGCTGAATCCAGTCTGTAGCCTGCAAGCTTGTCACGCCCCTTAAGACCGGCAAGCTCCATCAAAACAACAACGCCGACTACTACTCCGCCAAGGGACTCAATCAGTTTTATCATCGCCTCCGTGGTCCCGCCTGTCGCAATCAGGTCATCCACAACGAGCACTTTTTGTCCTGGCTGAATAGAATCCTTGTGCATTTCAATCGTTGCTTTTCCATATTCCAAATCATAGTCTACCGATACCGTTTCAGAAGGAAGCTTTCCCTTTTTTCTAATTAATACAAACGGCTTATGATTGTTGTAAGCAATCGGCGTTCCAAAAATAAAACCTCTCGACTCTGCTCCCGCTACAACATCATACTCCAAATCTTTCACCAAATCCTGCATCGAATCGATTGCAAGCTTTAGTCCGTCCGCATCTTGCAAAACGCTTGTCACATCGCGAAATATAATTCCCGGTTCCGGAAAATCAGGAATACTTCTTACGTATTCTTCCAATTTCTTCATATTGTACCGCTCCTATTCTTTACAATCTATTTGGCTGCATCAAGTATTATCAGTATAATCTTATTTTGTGGATAAGTCAAATATCTATCGATGTTTCCACGTATCGCGCAAAAACAGGATAAAAATCGGGAATATCTCCAATCTTCCCGCAAGCATATCAAGCATCAGCACAAATTTAGAAAAATACCCAAAACTGCCAAAATTGCACGTTGCTCCCACTGCGTCAAATCCCGGTCCCACATTGTTAAAGCAGGCAATTACCGCGGAAATGTTTGTCGTAATGGAAAATTCATCTACTGCTATTAAAATACAACTTACCACAATTATAATCACATAAATCGCAAGATATGCATTGGTGTTTTCCAAAATTTTCTCATCGACAGAGCGGCCGTTTACCCGCACCACCTGTACTTTCTGCGGTTTGAGCACCTGCTGCACATTTCGCTTAATGGTCTTTAAAATCAAAAGAAGCCTGCCAAACTTAAAACCGCCTCCCGTACTTCCCGCGCACGCACCCACAAGCATCAGCATCAAAAGAATCATCTTCGAAAGCGACGGCCACAAATCAAAATCCGTTGTGGCAAAGCCTGTCGTTGTCACAATGCTAGCCACCTGAAACGCTGCGTGTCTGATTGCTTCCTCTAACGTTCCGTAAAGTCCTCTCACATTCCATGCAATCAAAACAATACTTGCAAAAACAGTTCCAAGGTAGAAACGCAGCTCTTCATCCTTCCACACGCTTTTTACCTGTTTAATTAAAAGCATATAGAAACAACTGAAATTAACGCCAAACAAAAGCATAAAAATCGTACATACATTCTGAATATACGGACTATAGCTTGCCATACTGTCGTTTTTAATGCCAAAACCACCGGTCCCCGCCGTTCCGAATGCCGTGCAAACCGCATCAAATAGCGGCATTTTTCCAATCAGCAAAAATATGACATTGATGATGGTAAGGATAATATAAATCGAATATAAAATTTCTGCCGTCGTTTTCATTTTCGGCACAAGCTTTCCCACCTTGGGTCCCGGGCTCTCCGCTCTCAAAAGGTGCATCGTAAAGCCGCTTTTGCTGTCACCGCTGGAGCTTATTGCAAGCACAAACACCAGTACGCCCATACCGCCAATCCAATGCGTAAAACTGCGCCAATAAATCATGCCATACGGCAATTCTTCGATTTCACTTAAAATGGTTGCCCCCGTCGTAGTAAAACCGGAAATCGTTTCAAAAAGCGCGTCCACAAAATTTGGAATCGCACCTGATATCACAAACGGCAGACACCCCAAAAGGCTGATTACAATCCAGCTGATGCCAACACACACAAGTCCTTCCCTTGCATAAAAAGATTTTGATGAATTGCCGCACAGCCACAACAAAAGCCCCGCCAACAGCAAAATAATTATCATACCGGAAACAAATCCGATGATACTCTCTATTTCATTCCGAAAAATGCTGATCAGCAGCGCTGGCACCATAAAAACAGCTTCCACCAGCAAAATTCTGCCTATAAATTTCCCCATCATTTTATAGTTCATTGTCGTATCCTTATCTATATTGATGCCGTATTTTATTCAAAAATGTCGTTTAGACTATAAATCACCTGTTTTGCGCTTGTCACAATGATTACGGTGTCGCCCTTATGAAACATCGAATCACCGTTTGGTATCGTCTGCTTCACACCGCTTGTAATTGACACCACAAGCACATTTTTCTTAATGTGAAGCTGCTTTAGGGGTTCCCCGCAGTGCAGCGTATTTTCGTCTACCAGAAACTCAATTGCCTCCGCTTGTCCGTCCGCAATATAATGAATCGCACGCGCCGCCCCCGCCTGATTGCGAAGTGCCCTGACATACCTTACGATTGCATTACTGCAAAGCTGTTTCGGACTGATTACACTTCCAATCGGAAGCGAATTCAAAAGCGTACTATTTTCAATGCGGGCAATCTTTGTGATAATCTGCGGCACACCACAGCTGTTTGCATAGAGGGAAATCACGGTATTCATCTCGTCCACACCGGTAAGCGTCACAAGCACATCGCACTTTGCAATCCCCTCTTGGTCAAGCAGAAACTCGTTGCTTGCGTCACCATTTATAATGTCAGCTTCCGGCAGCGCTGTCGCAAGTTGTTTGCATTTGTCCATATCGTGCTCGATAATCACTACGGAAATCCCGCTGCTTAATAATGCCTGTGCAAGATAATAACTGATTCTGCCGCCGCCGCATATCATCACGCGCTTTGCCTTGTGCGTGATAATTCCAAGGTTTTTTAGCAGCATTGTGAGATTTGTCGGTGATGCCGTCACAAAAATCCTGTCATTTTCCTTCAATGTAAAGTGTCCGTTTGGTGCAATCGCTTTTCCGTCACGCAAAACGGCACAGACCAAGATGCTGCACTTAATCACACTTCCCAAATCATTCAGCGTCAAATCGCACAGCTTTGATCCACTCTCCACGCGCAATTCCACGATTTCAACCCTGCCTTTTGCAAAAGTATCACGCTTTAAAAAGCCGGGATATTTAATCAACCGCCCGATTTCCGTCGCTGCGCGTCCCTCTGGATTAATCATCATGGAAATGCCGAACAATCCGCGCATCTCGTACACCTGTTTGGTGTATTCCGGATTGCGTACACGCGCAATCGTATGTATTTTCGAATTCATTCCATGTGCAATCATACAACACAAAAGATTGACCTCATCCGCATTTGTGACCGCAATCAATAAGTCTGCTTCCTTAACCTTGGCATTGTCAAGCACTTCCATCTCGGCACAGTTTCCCTGTACCGCCATAATATCATAACGCTCCTCACTCATTTCAAGCACTTTTGATTTCGCATCAATCAATGTCAAATCATACCCCTCGGCAGAAAGCTGCTTTGCTAGTGTGGAACCAACTTTTCCGTCGCCTGCTATGATAATTTTCATATCTGTCTATTCCTCTCTCAAAAACAGCGCCGTTTCTCGTCACAACGCTGCCTTTATTTTCCGTATACAAAATAAAAAAATCGAGTGCCAGCGCACTCGATTGCAAAAAGCTTCGCTTTTTGTTTCAATGATTTACGCTGTCGCAATTTCCTATAGGATAAAAAATCTTTATAAAATGTCGCAAATCCAAGTTTTACGACATCTTATAAAGATTATAGCACCTTTTTTTATTTGTGCAAGAAAAACATTTCCTATACGGAGGCCACTGCCGCCTTCATCTCTTTTACGTATTCACAGACTGGATGAATACAGTTTTTTCCATACTGCGCTATCATTTTGACGATCGCACTTCCGACAATCGCTCCATCCGATACTGCTGCCATCTCCTTTGCCTGTTGTGGTGTGGCGATTCCAAAGCCGATTGCACAAGGAATATCCGATACTTGCTTTACCTGCTCCACCATTTCCTTCACATTTGTTGTAATTTTACTGCGTACTCCTGTGACACCAAGCGAAGAAACACAGTAGAGAAATCCCTTTGCCTCCTTTGCAATCATGCTGATACGCTCTTTTGATGTGGGCGCTATCATGGACACAAGCTCAATTCCTGCTGCCTCACAGGCACCCTTAACTTCTTCCCGCTCCTCAAAAGGCACATCGGGAACAATCATGCCGTCAATCCCACATTCCACACACCTTTGCACAAACCGCTCTGTTCCATATGTATGAATTGGGTTTACATAAGTCATAAACACAAGCGGAATATCCACTTTGGCGCGTACTCTCTT
>JAAVAF010000021.1 GCA_014804225.1 Lachnospiraceae bacterium | reverse complement strand
GTACTTTGAGCACGAGGATTGGATGAAGAATGTCACAAGTGGTGACTACCAAAAATATTACGCAGAAATGTATCAATAAAGATAGCGGAAGGAATGTCAAAAGGGACATTCTTTTCTGCATTCTTTATGGAGTTTAATAGAATTGGAGGTTTTACGGTTATGAAGGGAATCATTTTAGCGGGCGGCTCGGGAACAAGACTTTATCCGCTTACAAAGGCAATCTCAAAGCAGATTATGCCGGTATATGATAAACCGATGATTTATTATCCGCTCTCAACACTGATGCTTGCTGGAATACGGGATATTTTAATCATTTCGACACCGCGGGATTTGCCCGTGTTTGAGGAGCTTTTTGGAACGGGAGAGCAGCTTGGGCTCAATATGCAGTATGCCATACAGGAACAGCCAAGAGGCCTTGCTGACGCATTTATTATCGGTGCGGACTTTATCGGCAAGGATTCCGTAGCGCTTGTGCTTGGCGATAATATCTTCTACGGTCAGAGCTTTTCAAAGCTGCTGCAAAGAGTGGCGGCAAAGGAGAGCGGCGCGACGATTTTCGGGTACTATGTCAGAGACCCCAGAGAGTACGGCGTTGTGGAGTTTGACGAGAACGGAAAGGCGATTTCGATTGAAGAAAAGCCTCAAAATCCAAAGAGTAATTACGCGGTTCCGGGACTTTATTTTTACGACAATGATGTCGTGGAGATTGCAAAAAACGTAAAACCTTCGGCAAGAGGGGAAATTGAAATCACAAGCATTAATAACGAATATTTACAGCGCGGCACGCTGACTGTTGAGACGATGGGGCGCGGTTTTGCATGGCTGGACACGGGAAATCACGATTCGCTTCTTGACGCGTCTGATTTTGTGTGTGCATTCCAAAAAAGACAGGGCTTATATATTTCGTGTATTGAAGAAATTGCTTACAAGAGAGGCTTTATCACAAAAGAACAGTTATTAAAACTTGCCGAGCCGTTAATGAAAACGGAATACGGAAAATATCTGGTAGAGGTTGCAAATGGACTCTAAGGCAAAACGCATTTCCATTTTGATTGTTCTTTGCGCGTTGGTTGTCATTATGGCGGCTGTGGTGGCGGTAAATTTCAATCAGCTTATGGGAAAAGAGAAGAAAAAAGGACAAGATGTCGCAGACTCTGTAGAGCAAGGCATTGAGGCGGACGGCAAGGTGAGCGGCGCCGATTTATCAGCGTTTTTAAGGGACGATACATTTTTTGACAATGACGCATCGCAGTCTGTCGCAGTGGAGGAGACGCGGGTGGACGAATCCGGAAATCCGATTAAGGAGCTGACGCTGCTTGCAAGCTCTGTAGAGCGTGATATCCGTGTGAAGGTAATTGACGATAAAGGCGATGCGGTAATCGGGCAGGAATTTACGGTGGTTGTGGAGGATACGGGGGCATATGTCGATGAGGACAAGGACGGCGTGATCCGCATTTCCGATATCAAGCCGGGAGAATATAAAGTATCGTTAAATGCAGTCGAGGGCTATGATGTGCCTGAAGCACCTGTGAATGTGCGTGTAAAATCTATTGTATCTTACACGGTGATTGACGATATTTCGTTTTTTGTGCATTCTGAGGACGAGGTCGATGTCGCAAAGGATGACACGGAAAACGATGAAATTGACAGCATGGACGAGGACGATACGCAGTACACTGCGCTTCTTGATATGGAGGAGGAGCGTGAAAATGCGGTACAGCTTGGTATTGACGTATCAAAGTGGAACAAGGAGATTGATTGGGAAATTGTAAAGGCGGAGGGCGTGGATTTTGCGATTATCCGCTGCGGTTACAGAGGCTCGACCTCAGGCTGGCTTGTTAAGGATCCCTATTTCTTTAAAAATCTTGAGGGTGCAAGAAAGGCAGGCATCAAAGTAGGCGTTTACTTCTTTACACAGGCGGTTGACTTGGTGGAAGCCGTGGAGGAGGCGAGTATGGTCGTGTCGCTTTTGGGGGATACGAAGCTTGAATACCCTGTCTTTATCGATACAGAGGGCGCTGGTGGAAACGGAAGGGCGGACGACCTTGATCCGGGTACGCGTACGGCAGTGGTGAATGCATTTTGTAAAACGATTGAAAATGCAGGAATGATATCGGGCGTATATGCGAGCAGAAACTGGTATTTGAATAATCTCAACCAAGACGAATTAAACGACCAGAAAATCTGGCTTGCCGAGTACAGGCAGACGCCGGAATATGACGGACATTATGATATGTGGCAGTATACCTCAAGTGGTTCGGTTGCCGGTATTGAGGGACGCGTGGATTTGAACATAAGCTATTTGGGCATTGAGTAAAAATTTTCGGAAAGGACATCGAAAAAATGGGAAAGATTACGGTAGAGGAATGTATTGCCAACGGCAGTGCGGTTGGCAATGCGGATGGAGTGGTCATTGAGGGATTAAAGGTGATTACACCGCAAGTATTTGGAGATAACAGAGGTTATTTTATGGAAACCTATAACTACAATGACTTTAAAGCTGTGGGAATTGACCAAGTGTTTGTACAGGATAACCAGTCGGCATCAAAGAAGGGTGTGCTGCGCGGACTGCATTTTCAGAAAGAATTTCCGCAGGACAAGCTTGTGCGCGTGGTGCGCGGCGAGGTGTTTGACGTAGCAGTCGATTTGCGCAAGGGTTCCAAGACATATGGAAAATGGTACGGTGTGCTGTTGTCGGAGGAGAACAAAAAGCAGTTCTTTATCCCGAAAAATTTTGCGCACGGCTTTTTGGTATTGTCGGATTATGCGGAGTTTTGCTATAAATGTACGGACTTTTATCACCCAAACGATGAGGGCGGCCTTTTGTGGAGTGATCCCGAGATTGGCGTAGAGTGGCCGATACCTGACGGAATGGAGCTGCTTTTGTCCGATAAGGATCAAAAGTGGGGTTCAATAAAGGAATTGAATTGATTATGAAGAAACTATTTTCCCTTCCGGCAGAGCTCTGGCAGTCGCGAAGGCTGATTTGGAAGCTTGCGAAAAATGACTTTAAAAATCGATATTCGGGTTCCTATTTTGGGCGTATCTGGGCGTTCACGCAGCCGGTTGTCACGGTTTTGCTTTATTGGTTTGTGTTCGGGCATATTATGATGCCGGATAAAAAAGAGTTATTGACTGCAGGTGTGGAAGCGCCGTATGTGCTTTGGCTGACCGCCGGTTTGGTGCCTTGGTTTTACTTTAATGAGGCGTTAAATAACGGAACGACCTCGTTGATTGAGTACAGCTATCTTGTGAAAAAAGTTGTTTTTAAGATTAGCATCATACCCATTGTAAAGTTGATTGCGGCATTGTTTACGCACCTCTTTTTTGTGTGCTTTATGTTGGTGTTGTATTTTATTTACGGTTACAAACCCGAAATTTATCTGGTACAGCTGGTGTACTACACATTTTGTATGTTTATGTTAGTGCTTGCCTTGAGCTACAGCACTTGTGCGATTGTCATTTTTTTCAGGGATTTATTACAGATTATCAATATTGCGCTGCAAGTGGGTATGTGGGCGACGCCGATTTTATGGAATATTTCAATGTTGAGCGGGAATCCGCTGTTACAGAAAATATTAAAATGCAATCCGGTATTTTACATTGTAAACGGATACCGGGAGGCGATGTTTGGGCGGACATGGTTCTGGGAGAATATGGGAGCGACGGTCGGGTTCTGGGTGCTGACAGTGGCACTGTTTTTGCTCGGAGCATATATTTTCCGCAGATTAAAGGTGCATTTTGCAGATGTACTGTAATAGGAAAAATAAAAACAGGTGTTTTTAAATAGGGGATGCAAATGGGAGAAAACAAGGAGCAGACTTCAACTGTTAATACAGATGAAGCCGCGATTGCAGCTAAAGTTGCAATTGCAGTCGAAAAGGTATGTAAAGTATATAAGCTCTATGACAGACCAAAGGACAGAATGTTTGAGGCTTTGGGACTGACAAGGAAAAAAAAGTACACGGAGCATTTTGCACTCTCTGATGTAAGCTTTGACGTGAAACAGGGTGAGTGCGTCGGTATTATCGGCACAAACGGCTCCGGAAAATCGACCATTTTAAAAATAATAACAGGTGTTCTTAATCCGACCAGTGGAACCGTAAAAGTAGACGGCAGAATATCCGCGCTTTTGGAGCTTGGAGCGGGCTTCAATCAGGAATACTCCGGAATGGAGAACATTTACTTAAACGGTACGATGAACGGTTTTACGGAGCAGGAGATTGAATCGAGAATGCAAGACATTCTTGACTTTGCGGATATCGGCGATTATGTATATCAGCCTGTCAAAACCTACTCGAGTGGTATGTTTGTGCGTCTTGCGTTTTCTGTGGCGATTAACATTGACCCGGAAATTTTAATTGTCGATGAGGCACTCTCTGTAGGTGATGTGTTCTTTCAGGCAAAATGCTATCACAAATTTGAAGAATTTAAGAAGATGGGCAAGACCATTATCATCGTCAGTCACGATTTAAGCAGTATCGCAAAATATTGTGACAGGGTGATTTTGTTAAATCAAGGGATTAAACTGGGTGAGGGTCTGCCAAAGAAAATGATTGACGACTTTAAGCGCGTTTTAGTAGGGCAGTACGAGCTGCCTGAGCAAAACGAAAAGGAGAGTCTCTCTCATGATGCCGAAGTGCAAGAGGCAGTACAGAAAAAGCAGAAAAAGAAAGCACAAAAGGAAGATGTGACGCAGACAAAAGAGTCTGTAGAAGCGCTGGAGTACGGTACAAAAGAGGCAGAGATTGCGGCGTTTTATATCGTAGATGACCACGGTACACACACGAATACGGTATTAAAGGGCGCGGAATTTGCGATTCACATGAGAGTGCGTTTTTTCAGCGATTTACCGGCGCCGATTTTTGCGTTTTCGATCAAGACGGCAAAGGGAACGGAAATTACGGGCACAAACACGATGTTTGAGAAGGCGTTTTTAGAGCCTGTGAAGGCAGGGGACGTAAAGGATATCAGCTTTACACAAAAAATGTCGCTTCAGGGCGGCGAATATCTGATTTCCTTTGGCGTTACAGGTTATAACGGCGATGATTTTCAGGTATACCACAGATTATATGATGCGCTCAACGTGACGGTGATTTCAGATAAGGATACGGTGGGCTATTACGATATGGATTCGAAGGTGACGGTAACGGACGTGAAAGCAAATTAAAAATCAGAGATTTTAATTTGAGAAAGGAGCATGGTTATTCGTATGACAGATAGGGAAATGATAGGGAGTGTGACGCTTGACTTGACCGATTATTCCGGCGAGGATTTCTATACGGACGGCGCGATTGAGGACGAGCTTTTGGAGATTGCCAAAAACAATCCACCTTCGGCGTTTGCACAGATTATCGCAGAGAAGAAAAGCTGGCCCATATTTTACCATCTTTCCCCGTTTCGCACGAATATCATCGACTGGCTTCCAATCAAAAAGACGGATAAGGTGCTTGAAATCGGCTCTGGCTGTGGGGCGATTACAGGAACGCTTGCAAAACGCGCAGGGAGTGTCACCTGTATCGACTTGTCGAAAAAACGAAGCCTTGTAAATGCATATCGAAACAAGGAATATGATAATATCACCATCAAGGTCGGAAATTTTAAGGATATCGAGCCGCATCTGGAAGAAGATTTTGACTATGTGATGCTGATTGGTGTGTTTGAGTATGGTCAGGCTTATATCGGTGGAAATACGCCGTATGAGGATTTTATGCGCATCTGCAATCGTCACAGGAAACAAGACGGCAGACTGATTATAGCAATCGAAAATAAGTTCGGATTAAAGTATTGGGCAGGCTGTCGCGAGGATCATCTGGGAACTTATTTTTCGGGACTTGAGGGTTATCGTGAGGGTGGCTCTGCAAGGACCTTTACAAGAAACGGATTGGAAGCAATTTTGAAGCGGGTTGGAATCGAGGAATATTCCTTCTATTATCCGTATCCCGATTATAAATTTATGACGACGGTCTATTCGGACGGGCATTTGCCTGGAAAGGGCGAACTTTCCAACAATCTTCGCAATTTTGACAGGGAAAGAGCGCTTTTGTTTGATGAAAAACAGGTCTTTGACGAAATTATAGCGGAAAAAGAGTTTCCGCTTTTCTCAAATTCATACTGTTTAGTCGTGGGTACAGCACCCGAAGTGCTGTATGCGAAGTTTTCAAATGACAGGGATCCCAAGTGGGCGATACAGACAAAAATCGCAAAAAATGCATCCGGTCATCTCCAGGTGGAAAAACTTCCAGATACGGAGGCAGCGTATGAGCATTTAAAAAATACGCAAAAGGCGTATGAGCTTTTGACAAAGCGCTATGAGGGGACTAAAATAGAAATCAATCAGTGCAGTCCTAAGGACGGTGATGTTCGAAACGGACTTGTGTTTGAATACTGCAAGGGCGTGACGCTTGAGTCGATGTTGGACGATTGCCGAAGCCGAAATGATATGTCCGGCTTTCGGACGCTTGTGAAAGAATACATGAAATGGTTAAGCTACGGTGAGGATGCGGCTGTTTCCAATATTGATTTTATCTTTCCGAATATTCTGGTAGAGGGCGAGAAATGGCATATCATCGATTATGAGTGGACAGTTGCGGAGAAAATTGCGTCTAAGGAGATTGCTTTTCGGGCATTCTATAATTATATCCTGGGCGGTCAGACAAGAAAGGAATGCGAGACGCTTTTATTCCAAGAGATATTAGGACTTTCCGACGCTGAAATGGATGCGGCAATACAAAAAGAACAAATGTTCCAACGCAGAATAAACGGCGACAGAGTCTCGGTCAGCGAAATGCGGGAGCTGATTGGAAACCGCGCTTACGAGTTTGACGGAATGCTGGGATATTGTCACTATGTGGATACAAAGTTTGTGGCAAAGCTCTATTTCGACTATGGAGAGGGCTTTTGCGAAGAACATTCCGTTGAAATGTCGGGCTGCTATGTCGGGCTGCAAAATCTGCTCATTGATTATGCGATTCCGCAAGAGGCGGTACGTGTCCGCATTGACCCGTGCTCATTTCGATGTGTGGTCGGGATTCGCAGTATCATGCTCGGGGACAGGCTTTATGTGGGAGAGGACATGGAAACGAACGGCTGTTGGCATTCGTGCGGAAGTCTTATCTTTGACAACGAGGATCCGAATATTACAATCAGCGTGACCGGTGGAGGGAGCCTTCACGTTGATATGGAGGTTATGGAGCTGCCCGAGATCCTTGCGGCAAAGCTTGTGGAGGAAGCATCAAGGCAGGACATTATCACCAAAACAAAAAGTTTTATGAAACAAAGGATAAAAAAATCGAGCGCCAGCGCACTCGATTAACAAAAAGCGTTGCTTTTTGCTTCAATGATATATGTTAACGCAATTTTTCATAAGATAAAAAGGGAGCAGTCCGGCAAATAGCTGAGCTGTAAAAATAGGGGTTAAGTATGTTTGGTAAAATAAAGGGTGCTTTACAGGACAAATTATATAAAAAATGCAAAGAGGAATATGAGAACGAGCTGCGTTATCAGACGGATCCGTATTTGTTGTGGATTCGGGAGAATGAGAAGGCATCGGAAATGGGGGACGAGGAGTCGTACCCGTCGCTTGGCGTGGTCTATATGGAGAATTGCACAAGGAATTTCTCTTTGGCGGATTACAACAAGGACTTTATTCTGTTTGTGTCGGGGAACGGCAGGATCGCAGTCAATGCATTTCGGGAGATTATGCAGTATTTTAATACGCATCCGGAGGTAAATGTCGTCTATGCAGACGAGGATGTCTGGCAGCTTTGTCCAGATGACAGTCCGGCGGACGTTGATAATAAGGACGTGCACCGCATTTTTCCGTGGGCAAAGCCGATGTGGTCGCCTGATACGCTGTTTTCCTTCTTTTATTTTGGAAATATTTTTGCGGTTCGAACAGCGGCATGCAAAGATCTTCCATGGCTTGGAAATGAGGATTATAAGAAAAATATTTATGATTTTGCCCTCAAAGCAACGGAGAGCGGAAAGCGTCCGGGGCATATCGAGAAAGTGCTTTTTCACGCCTATAAAAAGGGAGAAAGCCGTGCGGATATTGAGTATGAGCTGATGCACTCCATAGATTTTATCGGCGTGGGCAGTCAGTATGATATGATTCGGGAAGCGGCGATGACAAGACGCGGGTTGAAAGGATATCAGATTGTCAATGAAAAGACGGGGATTTCCTATCCTATATACAAACTTGAGAACACGCCGCTTGTCAGCATTGTCATACCGTCTAAGAATAACGAAAATGTGCTCAAACAATGTATCCGTTCCCTTTATGCGCATACGGCATATCAAAATTTTGAGATTATCGTGGTGGATAACGGCAGTACGGCGCAAGTGCGCATCGGACTCGAAAATTTTAAACAGGAATGTCCGTTTACGTATCTGTATCTTCCGATGGAGTTTAATTTTTCAAAGATGTGCAATATCGGAGCAAAGAAGGCAGAGGGTGAGTATATTCTGCTGTTAAATGATGATATGGAAGCGGTGGACGACAGCTGGCTCTTGCGTATGGTGGGACAGGCGTCGTTAAAACACGTGGGTGCAGTGGGCGCGAAACTGTTGTATCCGAATTCCACGCTGATACAGCATACCGGGATTACAAATACGGTGTCGGGTCCCGGACATAAGTTAAAGAAGCTTGACGACAGCGTGTCGCATTATTATGGCAGAAACCGTTTTGTCTATGATATGATTGGCGTTACGGCGGCGTGTCTGATGATGCGCAGAGAATATTATATAGCGCTTGGCGGTCTTTATGAGGGGCTCGCTATAGCGTACAATGATGTTGATTTGTGTTTTCGACTTTGCAGTAAGGGACTTTATAACGTGCAGCGAAATGATGTCGTCTTTTATCACCACGAGTCTTTAAGCCGTGGGGACGATATGCAGGATGAAGCGAAATTGGAGCGTCTTGCAGCTGAGCGAAATACGCTCTATAGGAGGCATTGGAGATTATACCGGCAGGACCCGTTTATCAGTACGTTTATGAACAGTGGTGATCCTGAGTATATCTGCCGCTGGCTTGAGGGGTATGAGCTTGTCAATTTGTCCAACTGTGATGATAAGCTGCTGGAAGGGAAGAAGCTGCCTAATTTTAAAACCATGAATAATGCAATTATGGTTGTGGTGGAGGATTGTGGAAAAGAAAAGTTTGCGAAAGCCGCAACAAAGAATGGTGAGGGTAAGAAATCGTATTATCTGATTAAGGGGTGGGCGTACGTGCCCGGAGCGGATAACGCGCGTTATAAATATAAGATGCTTTTTGTCAATGATGCGGGCGAGGTCTGGGAGCTGCCTGTGCAGAAGCGTTACAGAAAAGATGTTGCGGCGATTTTGCCTGGTGAAGTCAACGTGGAGCTTACGGGATTTTGCAGCTGGATTTTTGAGGGAACGCTTGCGCCCGGGGTTTATGAGCTGTGGATGACTGCAAAAGACACATGTTCCAGACAGAGGCTTTATCGGAATATGGAGAAAAAGCTGGTAATTGAACCGGAATAGAGGGCAAAAAAGAGGACGATGGAATGGACTATAAAAAAGAGCTTTTTGCACAGTGTACGCCGTATTTACAGTGGCTAGCAAAACGTGAGCCGATAAAAGACAGTGAGAATGAAGCGACTGGGGAACCGATTTGCGTGTTTCCCTTTTCTTCGTGTACGGACAGCATCAAGACGGTATTGGGCAATGGCAGCGTGGATAGAGAGAAAATTTATTTGTTTATGAATGCGGACGGTGTGCTGCATGAGGGTGCGCAAGCGTTGATTGCACAGGCGTTTGACACAAATAAAAAAGCGATTGTTATTTATTCGGACGAGGACTATTACGGGACGCTTGCGGAATTGTATCAGATAGAGGATAAGATGTTTAAAAAGACCACGAATGGTCTTCTTCGTGGAGAGCCTTGGTTTAAGCCGGATTTTTCACCCGATACATTGGAATCTTTTTTTTACATCGGCAATTTGTTTGCGCTGAGAGGGCAGGCGATTGCGGATGTTATAAATGAGTTTGGCGTGGATGTGTCACTTTGTATGCTTGTAAGAATCCTTGCGCGCCAAACGGCGGCGCTGCATGACAATACGCATGGGGCAGAGGTATTTGTGCATATCCCCGAGGTGCTTTATACCAATAACAGACTTTCCAAAAAGGACGAGCTTGATTGTTTTGAACAGGAATTTTTTGCAAAGACCGACGCTGTGCGTATTGGCGGAACCCGCGCAAACCTTGGACGGTTGTCTGTTATTATCCCGTCAAAAGACAACCCGCAAACCTTGAAGCGATGCATTGAAACATTTCGGCAGTGCGCAAAAGACATGGATTACGAACTGATTATTGTGGATAACGGCAGCACGGACGAGAACCGCACGTTCATTAACGCTTTTTTGGAAGGGTGCGGTGCAAAATATCTTTACGAAAAAGCGGAATTTAATTTCTCACAGATGTGCAATCGCGGAGCAAAGGCGGCAGAAGGGGATTTTCTGTTATTTTTAAATGATGACATTGCGGTTGATGAAACACAGGCGGACGGAGGGTGGCTTGTAAAGATGATGCGTTATGCTGCAACAGAGCATATCGGCGCCGTCGGAATAAAGCTTCACTATCCCGACGGTGATCTGATACAGCACGTAGGGATTACAAACATGGGAATCGGTCCCGCACATAAACTTGGCGGTATGCCCGACAAAGGAAATCTCTATCACGGGCACAATCTTGCAGACTACAATATGCTTGCCGTGACAGCAGCGTGCATGATGGTGTCGCGTGAGAAATTTGAGCGTGCGGGTGGTTTTGACGAGGAACTTGCTGTGGCGTATAATGATGTGGAATTATGCTTTCGGCTTTATCAAATGGGATTATACAATGTCGTTGTAAACAGCGCCTATCTAATCCACCACGAGTCTTTAAGCCGTGGAGAGGATACCGCACCTGAAAAAAAAGCACGGCTTTTGTGCGAAAAGCGAAAATTGTACGAAAAGCATCCGTGGGCATCGCCCAAGGCGCAGACACCGGATCCGTTTTACAGCCCGAATCTTGTACAGTGGGAGAAGGATGCGGCGTACCATATTAATTATCAATACCCGTGTGACAAAATAGTGGAATTAGAGCCGCTTCCGGTGAAATACAGACGTTTTACGGGGCGTATGTATCATCCGTTTCTGATGTGGTTTTTACGCAAAACGGTTCGGAAATATTTGGAACAAACACATGTTCATATTGCAAAACTCTTTAACCGCTTGACAGGGGAAGCATATCATATGTTTAACATTGACCAAGTCACACAGGAGGAGGGGATTGTAACGATTACAGGTTGGCATGTTCTGCGAAAGCAAGATAATGCAAAACTTGTAAAAAAGCTTTGGATTCGCGGACTGCATTGGGAGGAATATGAGGTGGAGTTGTCGCCGAAGCTGCGCCGCGATGTGGAGGCGCTTTTTGCGGGAGAACGCCGCACAAAAAATACGGCACTTTCAGGCATTTGTCTAAAAATTGACACATCAAATCTTACAAGGGGGAAGTATATGGTCGGCATTGTCGTAAAACGCAGATGGAGAGGGTGGTTTCTGCTTCCTGTAGAGTGCCGCTTCGAAGTGTAGAAAACGAAAAAAGCAAAGAAAAGCAGGCAAAAAAGAGAGATCGTGTGAAAAATAAGAGGGGAAAGTACAATGGAAAACGAGAAAGACATGGATTACAAACAGGCATATGAACAGGAAAAGGCGCGTGCCGCGGCATTGGCGGGCAGACTTGCGGATGCCAAAAACGAGGCAGACAATCTGCAGTTTCAACTTGACCGCATCAAAAACAATCCGATTTGGAAGGCGTCAAAGCCCTTAAGACAGACAATGCACTGGGGACTTCGCAATTACAGAAGACTTCGGAATTTAGGCGGTCCAAAAGGAATCGCAAGAAAGCTCAGGCAGAAAAAAATCGAGTCACAGGCAAAAAAAATGCATGGTACGGCAAGCTTTCCCTCACCCGAGGAGGCAAAAAGGCAGAGCGAGGAAACCTTTGCGCGCATGGTGAAAATCAGCATTCTTGTACCTCTGTACAATACGCCGTTGAATTTCTTAAATGAGATGATCGAATCGGTTCTTGCGCAGACCTATCAAAATTGGGAGCTGTGTCTTGCGGATGGATCCGACCACGAGCATGATGAAGTGGAAAAGCGATGCAGGGAATATATAGAACAGGACAAGCGTATCGTATACAGACGACTTGAAAAAAATGAGGGTATCTCGGGAAATACAAACAGGTGTTATGAAATGGCAACAGGCGAATATATTGGGCTGTTTGATCATGATGACGTGCTTCACCCGTCTGTTTTGTACGAGTATGTGAAGGTCATCAACGAACAAGGGGCAGACTATATTTACTGCGACGAAACGACCTTTAAGGGCGACAGCATCGACAACATGATCACGCTGCACTTTAAGCCCGATTTTGCGCCCGACAACCTTCGCGCAAATAACTATATCTGTCATTTCAGCGTGTTTTCGCGTGCGCTTTTGGAGGGCACGGAGCTGTTTCGGAGCGGCTTTGACGGTAGTCAGGACCATGACATGATTTTGCGCCTTACCGCAAATGCTAAAAAGGTGGTCCATGTGCCAAAGCTGATGTATTACTGGCGTTCCCACAAAGCGAGCGTGGCAAGCGATATCAGTGCAAAGCCCTATGCGATTGCGGCGGCAAAAGGAGCGGTGGCGGCGCATCTGCAAAGCTGCGGCTTTAAGAACTTTGAGATTAAGGGAACAAGAGCGTTTGATACTATCTTTGAGATCAAATATGAAATTGCGCGTGAGGATAAAATTTCGATTTTGATACCCAACAAGGATCATGTGGATGATTTAAGACGCTGCATCGCTTCGATTAAGGAGCGTAGCACCTATGAGAATTATGAAATCATTGTAATCGAAAACAACAGCACTGAAAAAGCGACGTTTGACTATTATCAGACATTGGAAAATGAAGAAAAAATAACAGTAGTTACCTATAAAGGAGACTTTAACTATTCTCGTATCAACAACTTCGGAGCGGGTTTTGCGAAGGGAGAATATCTACTGTTATTAAATAATGACACACAGGTCATTTCAATGAATTGGCTTGAGGCGATGCTGATGTATGCACAGCGTCCTGACGTGGGGGCGGTCGGTGCAAAGCTTTATTATGGTGACAGAACAATACAGCACGCCGGTGTAGTCGTGGGGCTTGGCGCACATCGGACAGCAGGGCATACGCATTATAAAATCAATTACGATAACCTCGGATATATGGGACGTCTTTGCTACGCGCAGAATGTGTCGGCTGTCACAGGTGCGTGTCTTATGGTGAAAAAGAGCATCTATGATGCGCTTGGCGGGTTGGACGAGGAATTTAAAGTAGCATTAAACGACGTGGATTTCTGCCTTCGGGTCAGGGAAAAGGGCTATTTAAACGTGTTTACGCCGTTTGCGGAGCTCTACCACTTTGAGTCGGCTTCGCGCGGAATTGATGTAGTAGACGAGGCGAAGGCGAAGCGTTACGAGGAGGAATCGGCGCGTTTCCGCGAGAAATGGAAGGCGTTTTTGGAGAAGGGCGATCCTTACTATAATCCCAATTTTTCGCTTGACCACAGTGATTATTCACTGCGCGTTGAAAAACCTTGTTAATTTTGGACAATTCCTTGAAAAATTTCTGTTTTTTTGGTTTAATAGAATTATGTAAAATTTAACAGTCAAGGAAAAAATT
This sequence comes from Lachnospiraceae bacterium, assembly GCA_014804225.1. Lineage (GTDB taxonomy): Bacteria > Bacillota > Clostridia > Lachnospirales > Lachnospiraceae > COE1. Next base: position 10,897 of record JAAVAF010000021.1, on the reverse strand, counting down.
TCTTGACACTACAAATAAAAAAATTGTGGAGGTAGCAGTATGAGTTTTATGGACGAATTTAACTTCTGGCTCAAAGATGATTACTTTGACCAAGCGACAAAGGATGAGCTTTTAAAGATTAAGGACAATGAAAGCGAAATCGAGGAACGCTTCTACAAAGAACTTGAGTTTGGTACCGGCGGTCTGCGCGGAATCATCGGAGCGGGTACAAACAGAATGAATATCTATACAGTTCGTAAGGCAACACAAGGTCTTGCAAACTATATTATCAAACAGGGCGGTGCATCAAAAGGTGTTGCGATTGCTTACGACTCAAGACGCATGAGTCCCGAGTTTGCGGATGAAACGGCACGCTGTCTTGCGGCAAACGGCATCAAGGCATATGTCTTCGATTCGCTCAGACCCACACCGGAGCTTTCGTTTGCGCTGCGCAAGCTTGGCTGTATTGCAGGCGTTGTGGTAACGGCAAGCCATAATCCGCCCGAGTATAACGGCTATAAGGCATACTGGGAGGACGGCGCACAGGTAACGCCTCCGCATGATACAGGTATCATCGGTGAGGTAAGAGCCATCACGGATTATCATAACGTAAAGACTATGCCGAAGGAAGAAGCGATGGCAAAGGGACTTTACGAGATCATCGGCAAGGAAATTGACGATGCGTACATGGTAGAATTAAAGAAGCAGAGCATTCATCCTGAAATTATCAAGGAAGTATCGAAGGATATCAAGATTGTATACACACCATTCCACGGCACGGGAAATATCCCCGTAAGACGTGTATTAAAGGAGCTTGGATTTGAGAATGTTTACGTTGTTCCCGAGCAGGAGCTTCCGGATCCCGACTTTACGACATTGGATTATCCCAATCCCGAAGACCCGAAGGCATTTACGCTTGCCTTAAAGCTTGCAAAGGAAAAGGGTGCCGATATCGTTATGGCGACAGACCCCGATGCGGATCGTCTTGGCGTGTATGCGCTTGACACAAAGAGCGGCGAATATGTGCCGTTTACCGGAAATATGTCAGGAATGCTGATTGCAGAGTACATTCTGCGCGAGAGAAGAGCGACAAACACTATGCCCGAAAATCCGGCACTTGTAACAACGATTGTTACAACAAACATGACAAAGCCCATCACACAGGCATATGATGTCAAGCTGATTGAGGTTCTTACAGGCTTTAAGTACATCGGCGAGCAGATTAAGCTCTTTGAGCAGACAGGCTCTAACTCTTATGCGTTCGGTCTTGAGGAGAGCTACGGCTGTCTTGTCGGAACACACGCAAGAGATAAAGATGCAATCGTTGCGGTAATGATGCTTGCGGAAGTTGCATCATGGTGCAAGAAGAACAACATGACCCTCTGGGATATGATGATTGACGTTTACGAGAAATATGGATACTATAAGGAAACACAGTATTCGATTACCATGAAGGGCATTGACGGCGCAAAGGAAATTGCGGCGCTTATGGATAAGTTCAGAAACAATCCGCCTAAGGCGTTTGGCGAGCTTAAAGTGACACAGTTTAGAGATTACGCAAATGATGTTGTTGTCAACATGGAAACAAACGAGAAGGGAACAACAGGACTTCCGAAGTCCAACGTACTCTACTTTGATTTGACAAACGACTCATGGTGCTGCGCAAGACCTTCCGGTACAGAGCCGAAGATTAAATTCTACATGGGTGTCAAGGGAACCAGCCTTGAGGACGCACAGAAGAAGAGTGATGATTTGACCAATGCAGTCAAAGCTGTTATCGAAAGTTAAATAATAGAAAAAAACGGAACCAAAAAGCTGCCTTGAAAAGCGGCTTTTTGGTTATCATAAGAATTGTGAAAAATAAATTTTTCACAAGGCAAATTTGTGCAAAGGCACAAATTTGCAGGTAGTACAAGCATGGAGGACACTACTGTGAAAAAATTAATGGAGCAGATTATAAAATTCGGTTTTGTCGGTGTTTTGTGTTTTTTGATTGATTTTGCGATATCGACCGGACTTTTCCATCTTTTGATTAGTGGGACGACAAGGAATGTGGCGACAGCAGTCGGAGGCTTTTTTGGCTTTACGATATCCGTTGTGGTTAATTATATCCTCAGCATGAAATTTGTGTTCGAGCGCAAGGAGGATATGAGCAGAAAAAAAGAGTTTGTGATATTTCTGATATTGAGTTTGATAGGACTGGGTCTGAATGAGGTGCTGCTTCTTGCCTGCAGTGCGGGGTATGAGGCGAGCGACTTCTTAAAGATCTTTCATGATACACTTTGGTTTGCGATTTCCAAAATTTTTGCGACAGCGGTTGTAATGGTCTATAATTTTATCAGCAGAAAGATTTTCCTAGAGAAGAAAGCAGCATGAAAAGCATTTCTAAGTCTGCAAAAGACGCAGCCTAAGAAACGCTAAGATTTCATGCAAAGAGAATTTCTAAGTCTGCAAAAGACGCAGCCTAAGAAATTCTAAAGCTTCATGCAAAAAGAACGCCAAGAGCGGGCGTTCTTTTAGGAAACTGATGTAATTGAAAGCATAGAGGTATTTAATAGATGAGTTTAGCGCAAAATATAAAAAAGACAATCAACTACAGCAGAAAAAACGGATACGGTGAAGCGTTTTTTGCGGCGTGGGAGCGTATGACGGCAAATTACCATAAAGATTACACCTATCGTAAGCCCGATCAGGACGAGCTTGCGCGGCAAAAAAACGATCAGAGTATAACAGACCTTCAGTTTTCGATTTTAGTGCCCGCGTTTGAAACACAGGCAGTCTATTTAAAGGCGCTCATTGACAGCTGCCTGGAACAGACGTATGAAAACTGGGAGCTGATTATTGCGGATGGCAGTAAAAGTGATGTTGTAAAGGAAGCCGCTGCGGCTTATAATGATACACGAATTCGTTACGAACGGCTTGGGGAAAACGGCGGCATCGCGTAGAATACAAACAAAGCAATCGAGCTTGCGCGGGGGGAGTATTGTGGGCTTTTGGACCATGATGATATGCTGACACCCGATGCGCTCTATGAGATGGCGTATGCAATCAAGGGGAAAAAGAACGACGAGAAACCAATTCTTGTCTATTCCGATGAGGATAAATGTGATTCGGCGGGGACAAGTTTTTATGACCCGCATTTTAAGCTGGATTTTAACCTTGATTTGATTTTGACGAATAATTATATCTGCCATTTTACTGTGGTAGAAACGCAGATTTTGAAAAAATTAAGCATCAGAAGGGAATACGACGGTTCACAGGATTATGATCTGGTGCTGCGCATTGTTAGTACCCTTTTGCTGCGGGAAAAGGAGAACGCAAATGCAGTGCGCATGGAAGAGAAAATAGTCCATGTGCCTAAAGTGCTTTATCACTGGCGTTGTCATGAGAATTCCACTGCGGATAATCCACAGAGCAAGATGTACGCTTACGAGGCGGGAAAAAAGGCGTTAATCGATTTTGTGGACCGAATGGGATGGAAAGGCGAGGTACGCCACAACAAGCATCTGGGCTTTTACCGAATCGAATACCGAAACAATGTGCTCACGCATAGACCTGATTTGGCGGCGGTGGGCGGTTATGTGGCAAAATACGGAAAGATTGCAAGTGGAATATACCGCGGACAGCCACTGGTTTATGCGGGCTATATGAACCGTATGGATTTGTATCAAAACATTGATGCGCTGGACATTAGAAATCTTGAAGTCAACAAAGAATACCAGTCGATTTATGAAAAAGTGACAGGTCATTCTTATGAGTCAACGCTTGTGACAGATACGAAAAAAGAGCTGCCGCAGTGGATAAAGGATTTGGAAAAAACGGGAAATGGGCGTGAACTGGAAAGGCTTAATAAAAGACTTGGCGCACAGCTGAAAAAAGCGGGAGGCAGACTGCTTTTGGATCCGGTATGTGTCAGAAAATGAGAAAGCGCCCTTGAGAGGAACATGGTTATCAATATGGCAAAATCGACAATCGTGATACCAAACTATAACGGGATAAACTATATAGAACAATGTCTGGAAAGTATATACACAGGTACGACAACAGATGTAGCGGTCATCGTTGTCGATAACGCTTCAAATGATGGGAGTGTAGCACTTATCGAACAGAAGTTTCCGCAGGTGCGCCTGATTCGAAATAGCGAAAACACAGGCTTTAGCGTGGCTGTTAATCAAGGAATTGAAGCAAGCGATACCCCTTATGTGATATTGTTAAACAATGATACGAAAGTTGAAAAAACATTTGTTCGAGAGCTCGAGCGTGTACTTGAATCGGATCAGGAAAAAAAAATATTTTCCGTGTCCGCAAAAATGGTTTCGCTCTACGATAAGAGTAAGACGGACGATGCCGGCGATTTCTACTGCGCTTTGGGCTGGGCATTTGCAAGAGGAAAAGGAAAGGATCCTGCGCTCTATCAAAAAAATTGTAACATCTTTGCGGCGTGTGCGGGCGCTGCAATATACAGAAGAGCCCTTTTATCTCCCGAGCAGGTAGGACTTTTTGACAAAGAACATTTTGCCTATTTTGAGGATATTGATATTGGCTACCGTGCAAGGATTTGCGGCTATCAAAATCAATTTGCGCCCAATGCAGTTGTATATCATGCAGGCAGCGCGACAAGCGGTTCTCGATATAACGAATTTAAGACAAAGCTTGCTTCAAGAAATAGCATTTATCTGATATATAAAAATATGCCGCTGTTACAAATACTCATCAATCTTCCGTTTCTTGCCGTGGGATTTTTGGTAAAAACATTGTTTTTTGCCAAAAAAGGATTTGGAAAGGAATATATTGCAGGGCTTGTAAACGGGGTAAAACTTTCCCGAAGCTTAGAAGGAAAATCGCATAAGCAGAAATTTCGTGTGAGAAACATGGGAAATTATATCAAGATTCAATTGGAGCTTTGGGGGAATTTGTTACGACTGTTTATAAGGTAATAGACAATTTTTGATAAAAATATTGTACTTTTTGCGCGAATCATGTAAAATAGTAGGGGCGTACCATAAAGCGTGAAATTTACAAAGCGCCAAGGGGAATATCCTGATTGAAATGTCTGTAAAGGAAGTACCTGTCAAGACAGGAAGCCTATTAAGACAGCAGCCTGTTAAAACAGGCGGGGAGTTAGGGTGAGATGATTGATAAGAGATAATCAGAAATATTTCAACAGACTGTTGGTACTGCTTGATGCGCTGGTTGTAGCAGCCACTTATTGGTTGTCATGGTTTTTTTGGATTAACGTTTATGTCAAGGAGAACAGCCCCGAAGCGGGTATTCTCCCGATTGAGATTTATCTGGCTGCATTTATAGCGATTGTACCCGGCTATTTGATTTTATATAACGCATTTGATATGTACTCGTCCAAACGCACTTCAAGGACGGCGTACGAAATATTTAATATCATCAAAGCAAACACGGTGGGGCTTTTGGCTGTCATGGTGGTGCTTTTTGCGATAAATATACCGGATTTCTCACGAGGCATGGTAGGTATCTTCTACGGCTTTAATATTATCGCGGAAGCCTTTATGCGAAAAGGTGTGCGGCATGTACTGCGGTTTGTGCGAAGAAAAGGCTATAATTTAAAGCACATGCTTTTGGTGGGATACTCGAGAGCAGCGGAGGAATACATCAACAAGATTACGTCCAATCAGGAATGGGGATACGAGGTATACGGTATTTTAGACGACCGCGTGCCGGTGGGCGCTGTTTATAAAGGTGTAAAGGTCATCGGCGGTATTGAAATGCTGAGCGAGGTGCTTGAGGAGGGAACGTTTGATGAAATTGGCATCACACTCTCCCTGTCGGATTATGATTTACTTGAGTCAATTGTAAATATTTGTGAAAAGTCGGGTGTTCACACGAAGTTCATTCCTGACTACAATAGTGTAATTCCAAGTCGTCCATATTTAGAAGATTTGGACGGACTTGCAGTGGTCAATATCAGACATGTGCCGCTTACGCATCTTTTAAATCGTGCGATAAAGCGCTTGATGGATATTGTTGGCGCGTCAGTGGCGATTATATTGTTTTCGCCGATTATGCTTTTGGCAGCGCTGGGAGTAAAGCTGACAAGTAAGGGACCGTTGATTTTTAAACAGGAGCGAGTGGGGCTTCACAACAGGCCTTTTCAAATGTATAAATTCAGAAGTATGGAGCTGCAGCCTGAAGAGGACGAAAAGAAGGGCTGGACAAAGAAGAATGACCCACGGGTGACAAGGGTTGGAAAAATTTTAAGACGGACAAGTGTTGATGAGCTGCCACAGTTATTTAATGTTTTGAAGGGGGATATGAGTCTCATTGGACCGCGTCCCGAAAGACCTCTTTTTGTTGAAAAGTTTAAGGAGGAAATCCCAAGATACATGATTAAGCATCAGGTGCGCCCCGGAATTACGGGGTGGGCACAGGTAAACGGCTATAGGGGCGATACATCGATTAGAAAACGTGTTGAGTATGATTTATATTATATCGAAAACTGGTCAATAGCATTTGATTTAAAAATATTATTTCTTACCTTTTTTAAGGGCTTTGTCAATAAAAACGCGTACTGAGTGTTGGAATGGGAAAGCGGAAGAGGAATGAAAAGCTGCGAAAGGGACATAGGTAATTAATATGCAGGATTATAATGACAACAATCAAAAGAATAGAAAACAGGGGGTAAGGCGTCCGAGCGGCGGACAACAGCAAAGACCGCAAGGCCAAAAGCGTTCCGTAAATGGGCAGCGCCGTCCAAGTGGACAGCCCGGACCAAGGGGACAGCAGCGTCCCTTAAACGCGCCGAAGAGACCGACGGCAGCGCCGAAGGCAAGACCCAAGAAAAAGGCAAAGAAAAAGAAATGGAAGATTGCGCTCTTTGTAGTGGAGCTTCTGGTTATCTGTATTCTTGTGGGTGTCTGCTGGGCAATGTCAAAGGCAAACAAAATTCAGCATGTACAGATAACGGACGAGGAGAAAAAAGAAGAGCTTGCAATTGATGAGGGCATTATGGAGAGCGAAGCGCTGAAGGGATATCGCAATATTGCGCTGTTTGGCGTTGATTCCCGAGAGGGGCAGCTTGACACAAGCACGCGAACAGATACCATTATGATTGCATCGATTAATCTGGATACGAAAGAGGTAAAGCTTGTATCGGTATACCGTGATACATGGCTGAATTTAAGTACCGACAGTTACAATAAGGCAAATGCTGCCTACGCAAGAGGCGGATATAAACAGGCAATTGCAATGTTAAATATGAATCTGGACTTAAATATTGAGGATTTTGCGACAATCGGTTTTGAGGGGCTGATTGATGTGATTGATGCGGTAGGCGGTATCGAGATTGATGTAAAGCAGGCGGAAATTCAGCATATTAACAGTTATCAGATTAGTATGGTAGGGCGTCCAACTGGTGAATTGAATGCAAATGGAGAGCCGAATTACACCGCTGTGGAAGGGGTGGAATATATACCGGTTACGAAGGCGGGGGTTCAGACCTTAAATGGACTTCAGGCGACGGCTTACGCGCGTGTACGTTATGTAGGAAGTGACCTTGAGCGTGCGTCAAGGCAGCGGACGGTGCTTACAAAGGTGGCAAAGAAAGCAATGACATTAAATCCTGCTACCCTGAATAAAATCGCGGACGCTGTGTTCCCGAAAGTGATGACTTCACTTTCTCTTTCCGAAATTTTGGACTTGTTAAAGGACATTGCAAGTTATGATATTGGAGAAACTACCGGTTTCCCGTTTGAGGATCATATTGTACCAAACGGTCGTGTTGGAAGCGCCAGCGTGGTAGTGCCGGTGGATTTAGAGAAAAACGTATCGCTCTTACATGAGTTCTTGTTTGATGAGGAGAATTATGAGCCCTCGGATACGGTTAAGAAGTGCAGTAAAAAAATTGCATCGGATACGGGAATCAGTTATAATGGAGAATAAAAGGAGCCAATAAGGGGACCACACAGGCCCCCTTTTAGGCATATTATGAATAGTAGCGTAATAATTGTTTTAGGAGACATCATGCAGTACAGTGTTGACATAATACTGCCGACTTACAAACCGACAAGCGAGCTGTTTGACATTATTGAGCGTTTGGAGTCGCAGACATATCCGATTAATAAAATTATAATAATGAATACAGAGGAGAAATACTTTGAGCGGCTGCTTCACGGTGCAAGATTTCTGGAGCGTTTTCGCAATATTGAAGTACACCACCTTTCCGCGCGTGAGTTTGACCATGCGGGAACACGCAGAAAAGCCGTAAAATACTCAAACGCAGATATTTTCGTGTGCATGACGCATGATGCGGTGCCGGCAAATGAACAAGTAATAGAGGCGCTTGTAAAAGCGCTAATGAAGGAGGAGGATATCGCGGTAGCGTACGCAAGGCAGCTTGCGCGTCCTGACTGTCGTGAGATTGAACAATTTACGAGGAAATTTAATTATCCGGATACTTCCTGTATCAAATCAGCTCAGGATATCGAGCAGCTTGGGATTAAGACCTTTTTTTGCTCGAATGTATGTGCGGCATATGATAGGAGGATTTACAATGCGCTTGGCGGCTTTGAAAAGCGAGCGATCTTTAACGAGGATATGATATACGCAGGACATGCGGTGAAGGCGGGAAAAAAGATTGCATATGCGGCGGATGCCGCCGTTATTCATTCTCACAACTTTACTTGTATGCAGCAGTTTCGAAGAAATTTTGATTTAGGTGTGTCGCAGAGCGATCATCCGGAGGTGTTTGCGAGGATATCCTCGGAGAGCGAGGGATCGAGGCTTGTGGGTGACACGATTAGACATCTTTGGACATCGAAAAAGAAAAAGCTGATACCATACCTTTTTGTGTCAAGCGCCTTTAAGCTTGCGGGTTATCGGTTTGGAAAGGCATATCAGCACCTGCCGAGGAACATGGTGCGTTGGTGCAGTTCAAACAAAAATTATTGGAAATAGAGAAGCGGAGGTTTCGTGATGTGTGGAATAGTAGGATATATTGGTAAACAACAGGCAGCTCCCATCATTCTTGAGGGGCTTTCAAAATTAGAGTACAGAGGATATGATTCGGCGGGAATGGCTGTTTTTGACGGAGAAAAAATACAGATTCAAAAGGCGGTAGGGCGCTTAAAGGCGCTTGAGGAGCTGACGCATGACGGTGCGACAATGCCCGGAACAGTAGGGATCGGCCATACAAGATGGGCGACCCACGGTGCGCCGAGCGATGTCAATGCGCACCCGCACTATAATGAGGAAGAAACGATTGCAGTCGTTCACAACGGCATCATTGAAAATTATCTGCCGCTCAAGGAAAAGCTGCTTGCGAAGGGATATAAATTCACGTCCGATACAGATACGGAAGTACTTGCGCATCTGATTGACTATTATTATAAGGGAAATCCGCTTGAGGCAATTACAAAGGTTATGCACCGCGTGCAGGGTTCGTATGCGCTCGGTATCATTTTTGCGGAGCAGCCCGATCAGGTATTTGCGGTCAGAAAGGACAGTCCGTTGATTGTGGGACAAAATGAGAACGGATGTTTTATTGCATCTGACGTGCCTGCGATCTTAAAATATACGAGAAAGGTTTATTTTATAGAGAATCAAGAGGTTGTACGTTTGCGCGCGGACCATATGCATTTCTATACGGTGGACGAGGAGGAAATCGAAAAAGAGCCTGTTACGGTTGATTGGGATGCGGACGCGGCGGAAAAGGGCGGCTACGAGCATTTCATGCTCAAGGAGATGTATGAGCAGCCAAAGACCGTGACCGATACGCTGATGCCCAGAATCAAGGACAATGATGTTGTGATAGAGGAACTCGGCATGAGTGATGAGGAGATGAAAGCGATCCGAAAAATTTTTATTGTGGCTTGCGGTTCCGCATATCATGTCGGTGTTACCGCGAAGTATGTGATTGAGGGAATTGCGAGGATACCGGTTGAGGTGGACGTGGCAAGCGAGTTTCGATACAGGGATCCTATTCTTGAGGATGGCACGATGGTCGTGGTTATCAGCCAGTCGGGAGAAACGGCAGACACGCTTGCGGCGCTCAGACAGTCACAAAAACTTGGTCATAAAGTGCTTGGCATCGTCAACGTGGTGGGAAGTTCCATCGCGCGCGAGGCGGATAACGTGATGTATACATGGGCGGGACCGGAAATCGCGGTTGCCACGACAAAAGCGTACAGCGCGCAGTTAATCGCACTGTATCTGCTTGCGATGAAATTCGCAAAAGTAAGAGGAATGCTTGACGCAGATGCGTTTGAAGGAATGATAGAGGACTTAAAGCGGCTGCCGGGACAGATTGAGCGGCTCCTTGCAAACAAGCAGAGAATACAGCGTTTTGCGAACCGTTACATCGGCGCAAAGGACGTATTCTTTATCGGACGCGGCATTGATTACGCGATTTCCATGGAAGGCTCGCTGAAATTGAAGGAGATTTCGTACATTCATTCGGAGGCATATGCGGCAGGGGAACTAAAGCACGGCACGATTTCGCTGATTGAGGAGGGAACGCTTGTTGCGGCAGTTGCCACACAGGATACGCTGTTCCAAAAGACTTTGAGCAATATGGTTGAGGTCAAGGCAAGAGGCGCGTTTGTGCTCGCAGTTACAAATGAGGGAAATACGGATATCGAGAAAGCGGCAGATTACTGCATTTATTTGCCAAGGACAAATCCGTACTTTGCAAATTCGCTGGCGATTATACCACTGCAGCTTTTCGGCTACTATGTGGCAGTCGGAAAGGGCTGTGACGTGGATAAACCCAGAAATCTTGCAAAGTCGGTTACGGTGGAGTAATTAAGGTTATGCCTGCGCGAAAGGCAGGCGCATCAGGTATGGAGGATCAATATGAGAAACAATAAGAAAAAACCGTCGGTTTTCAAGAACATACTCATTGTTACGAGTTGTACAATGTTTGCAGCGTTTTATATGATGATTGTTCGCG
>JAAVAF010000020.1 GCA_014804225.1 Lachnospiraceae bacterium | reverse complement strand
ATGTTTGGACGTTTCCGGTGGGAAATTTGCCGCTGCATACAAGGTATGGCATGGAATGATGTGAAGGTGAAGTCGCTTACTTCGGAATACATGGATTATATCCAGTTCTACAGAAAGAACCGCGATCTTTCCGACGAGGCGCGCGAGAAGGTGAAGCTTCAGATACAGAAGGCGAGAAACAATTCGCGTGAGATTTTCCTGCTGGATTATGAGGCATGGATTAAGAATGAGGCGAACGGTTCCATGAAGATGAACAAGGTGGCAAGAGAGCTGCTTGCAACTTATTGTCCGTTCGAGAAATCGCTTCGAACGAAACTGAATGCCCAGCGTCCGTATGAGGTGGCGCAGGCAAGGAGCATGAGAAATGCCCAGAAGAAGAAACAGGAGTTTGAGCTTAAGATCAAGGCTTTACAGAAGGTGACCGATGAGATACCGGACGAGATGATGAATACATATAAGTTTTTTGCAGAGATGTAAAAGAAAATGGAATAAACAACAGGGCAGTCGCACGAACTCAATTAGTGCGACTGCCCTGTTGTTGTATCTTGTGTGTCATTACTTTCATTTACTTCATCGGTGCCTTCCTCACTTTCTTCTTCCACAGGAGGAGGCAGCAGGATCACAACCGTTTCAATACGATTGTTGTCAACTTTTGTTGCAGTAAGAGAGATCCCGTTCTCGGTGATAACTTCTTCGCCCTCAGTCGGGAAACGGTCTAACAATTCGATCATGATACCGCCGATGGAATCGTAATCTTCCGATTCAAAGGTCGTGTTTAGCGCATCGTTGATATCGTTTAACTTCATGCTGCCGCCGACTTCATATTGAAAATCATCAAGCTGTTTCAAGAGCTCCGCTTCGTCCTCGTCATACTCATCGCGTATCTCGCCAACGATTTCCTCAAGCAAATCTTCAATTGTAATCATGCCGACAGTTGCGCCGTATTCGTTTAAGACAAGCGCTACATTTGAAGTGATATGGCGCATTTCAAGCAGTAGGTCGGCTGTCTTTTTGTATTCATAGGTGTAATACCCCTCACGCATAATGTCGCGTATCTGAAAAACAGATTTGTCCGTTACCAAAAGGAAATCCTTAACATTTACAAAACCGATAATATTATCAATCTCATCTTCATATACAGGAATACGAGTGTACATGGATTCGCTGAAAATCGCAAGCAGCTCGTCATAGGAAGCATTCACGTCAACCGTGGTCATGCTGATACGCGGAATCATAATATCCTTTGCAATGGAATCGCCAAATTCAAACACGTTGTAAATTAACTTTTTCTCTTCCTGTTCGATGACGCCGTCTTCATGACTGACGTCAACATATGTTTTCAACTCGGTTTCCGTCATTGCTGCACGGCTTGATGGGTCAATATGCAGCAGCCTCAGAAAAAAGCCGGCGATTTTATCGACAATAAAAATAACAGGTGTGAGGATATTCATTAGAAAATAGATAATGTTTGCATATGCAAGGGAAAGCTTCTCATTATTGCACATGGCCCATGTTTTGGGAACGATTTCACCAAATACAAGGACGAACATCGTAAGTGCGCCGGTACCGATACCGACAGCCGCATTTCCCCATATGCGAATGACAAGTGCGGTCATGAGTGAAGATGCGCTCATATTTACGATATTGTTTCCAATAAGAACAGCACTGATAAGCTTGCTTTTGCTATTGAGAATCTTTTGAAGTGTAAGCACCCGCCCTTTCGGATTTTCCTCCACCATCGCACGAACTTTTACGATGCTGATTGTTGTAAGGGCAGTTTCTGCCGATGAAAAAAACGCTGACAGCACTAAAAGTACTGCAAGAACAGCGAGTTGTATGGCACCAGGGGTATCCAAAGTAAAATCACTCCTTTTTGATGTTAAAAAATAATTATTAAAAATCGTATTATGCTGATGCTTTTTGCATATTGTGCCAACCCAAATCTTGTTGATGGAAGCATATCAAAGCATATATCAGCATAGATTATATCAGCGTTGGTAAAATAATACAAGATAATTATGAAAATTTTAGGGAGTTCGATTGAAAGGACCACGATTTTTCAATCGGCAAAAAAGGAGGGAATTCTATGAAAAGCGGTTTTGTAACGGAAAGGCTGGTCGCATTGTTAAAATGTCTGCTGGCGGCTTATGTGATAACAGGAGTGCTGCTTGTTTTGGTGGCAGGCTTGTTGTACAAGTTTTCACTCGGTGAAAATGTGGTTGATGTTGGGATTATCGTGGTATACTGTCTGTCATCGCTGCTTGCGGGGCTGTTTTTCTCAAAGGGAGCGGCAAGCCGCAGATTTATCTGGGGAATGGCGGCGGGGGCCGTGTATTTCCTGGTAATCTGTGCAGTGACGTTTGCAGTGGAGGGAAAAATTGATTTATTGAGTAATTCTTGCATGACGACTCTTTTTATCTGTGCAGGAAGCGGAATGCTTGGTGGAATGCTTGGATAGACTTGATTTTATTTTATGAAAAGTGTGTAAAGATACTGCTCCAAAGGTAAATTGTTTCAATAAAAGTTCCAAAAACAGGAATTTTGCAAAAAATACTATTCTTTTGTCGAAAAATATGTTATACTCTACGCGAACATAAAGTGCAGTGGGACACTGTAAAAAAAGCAAATGAGGAGAATGAAGATGAAACACGTAACAACTAGAATAAAAGCACTTATCATGGTACTTGTAATTACGCTTGCGTCAATCATACCGCAGACAACTACATATGCAGCGCCTAGCGAGATTCCAATGGCATCGCTTGGAATCGATGTATCGCGTTATCAGGGACTCATCAACTGGGATCTGGTTGCAGCCTCCGGCGTGCAGTTTGCGATGATTCGCGTAGGCTACCGCACACAGGCAACCGGAATTTTATATGAAGATCCGTACGCAAGATATAATATGCAGGAGGCAAACCGCGTGGGCATCAAAGTCGGTGCATACTTCTTTTCGACGGCAGTATCGGTTGAAGAAGTGACGGAGGAGGCTCTGTTTACTGCAAATATACTGAGTAAGTACAAGATTACATTTCCGGTCGTATATGATTGCGAGGGATATAAAAATAGTGCGAATCGCCACTATGGAATTGACAAATCGATTCGTACGGCGTTCGCTGCAATATTTTTGAACACAATTGCAGCACAAGGCTATACGCCTATGTTTTATGCTTCAAAAAACGATATGGAAAATAGCGCATATTGGGATATGAGCATATTAAATAATTTTAAGGTATGGGCGGCATGGTATCCGTCAGATCCGTTCCCGCTTACACCTGCCTGCACTTATACGGGCCCGCATATGATGTGGCAGTATACAAATACGGCAGTGCTCCCCGGAATAAACGGTGCGGTGGATATGAATGTGGCATACTTTAATTATGATGGCATTGCTGACGCACATGATCCGTCCGGCGCGGAATATATTGACCCGGCTTCGATTGTGATTGCGCAGTATGTTGATGTGGTGGAGGTTGTGACGCCAAACGTTACGGAGCTTAGCTTAAGAACGGTTCCGAGTACGGCAAGTGACGATACGATTATCATACAAATCAATCCGGGTGATATGATTTATCGTACCGGTATCGGAAGCAACGGTTGGTCAAGAGTTGTGCTTGGCGATCAGATTCTGTATGCTTATTCCGAATATTTAGATAAAATATTGTAAAAAACCTCTTTTCTTGTGACAGATTATGTGATATACTACATGAAGTTGAGATTACTGTAATACGGGATACTGTAATGCGGTAAACGAATATCGAATGAAGATAAGGAGGCATAAGTATGAAGCACATAAAGACACTGACAACAAGAGATTATAAAGAGTCAATGAAGAAGGGCGGATGCGGTGAGTGCCAGACATCTTGCCAGTCTGCATGTAAAACATCATGCACAGTTGGAAATCAGAGCTGTGAAAGTGTTGCAAAATAGCAGATATCGTTACAGTCGAAATAAGATCTATTTCGCATAAAAGAAATCAATGTAAGCAGCGGTTTTAGTCCAATAAGACGACGCGCAAAGCGTGTCGGCGTTTGGTTTGGTCGCTGCTTCATTATGTACACGGACGCACGAGAAAGTCAGCGTAAATCGCGTGGAAAAAGGAACGAATAACATTGATACATCAATATAAAAATAATGGTTATAACATTGTACTGGACGTAAACAGCGGATCCGTGCATGTTGTAGATGATATTGTCTATGACGTGATTGCCTGTATGGTGGAAAATAAGCTTGAAAATGAGAATGCGGATAATATTTTGGAGGCACTGCGGACAAGCCTTCCCCAGTGGAACGATGGAGATCTTGGGGAATTGACTGAGATAGTCGATGAAATTGTTTCTTTGCGGGACGACGAAATGCTCTTTACGGAGGATATTTATGAAAAGAGCATCGAGGCATTTCAGAATCGGGAAACGGTGGTAAAAGCGTTGTGCCTTCATATTGCGCATGATTGCAACTTAAAGTGTCAGTATTGCTTTGCAGAGGAAGGGGAATACCACGGACGGCGCGCGCTTATGAGCTTTGAGGTGGGAAAGAAGGCGCTTGACTTTCTAGTGGCAAACTCGGGACACAGAGTCAATTTAGAGGTGGATTTTTTTGGCGGAGAACCGCTGATGAACTGGCAGGTTGTAAAAGACTTGGTTGCATACGGAAGAAGTCTTGAAGAACCGCATCACAAAAAATTTCGCTTCACGCTTACAACGAACGGAGTGCTTTTAAATGACGATATCATTGCATTTGCGAATAAAGAAATGGCAAATGTGGTGCTAAGCGTTGATGGAAGAAAAGAAGTGCACGACAGAATGCGTCCCATGGCGGGCGGTCAGGGAAGCTATGACCTTGTGATACCGAAATTTAAGAAAGTTGCTGAGAGCAGAAATCAGACAAACTATTATGTGCGTGGAACCTTTACGCATTTTAATAAAGACTTTGCGGCAGATGTCTGTCATTTGGCAGATTTGGGCTTTCAGCAGATTTCCGTTGAGCCTGTAGTGGCGCCTGAAAGTGAACCATACGCGCTTGTAGAAAGCGATTTGCCGGAGCTCTTAGCAGAGTATGATAAGCTTGCCGCTGAAATGATAAAACGAAGAAAAGAAGGAAAGGCTTTTCATTTCTTTCATTTTATGATAGATTTAAAGGGTGGCCCCTGCGTGTACAAGCGTTTGTCGGGCTGCGGCTCAGGTACAGAGTATCTGGCAGTCACCCCGTGGGGAGATTTTTATCCCTGTCATCAGTTTGTGGGACAAGAAGAGTTTCTTATGGGGAATGTGAATGAGGGGATGATCAATACCGACATTCGCAAGGAGTTTCAAACATGTAATGTATATTCAAAAGAGAAGTGTAAGGATTGCTTTGCGAAATTCTATTGCAGCGGAGGATGTGCGGCAAACGCTTATAACTTCCATGGAAGCATTCACGATGCCTACGATTTGGGCTGTGAGCTTCAAAGAAAAAGAGTTGAGTGTGCAATTATGTTAAAAGCGGCATTCGCCGAAGAAATTTAATTACATTAGACGCTTAAAAGAAAAGGAGTAATCAACAATGAAAAAAAGTAAAGGTATTTTAACCTTGGTTCTGACCATTGTCATTATGGCAGCATTGGGATATGTGGCTGTTTTTGGTATCGGCACGGAAAAAGCCGGCGCCGCATCCGAAATTAAACAGGGACTTGACCTTGCGGGCGGTGTCAGCATTACATATCAGGTAGTGGGTGATGGAAAGCCGTCATCGGAGGATATGGACGATACTGTTTACAAGCTGCAAAGAAGAGTTGAAGTTTACAGTACGGAGGCGCAGGTATATCAGGAGGGTGACGATCGTATCAATATCGAAATCCCGGGTGTATCGGATGCAAACTCGATTCTTGAGGATTTGGGACGACCGGGAGCGTTGTACTTCGTTTCACAGACGGACGCTGACGGCAACCAGAATTATTCGTATACAGGTTCAGGATACACAGGTTATTCGCTCAATAAGACGATTGATGAGTTGCTTGCTGACGGCAGCATTGTACTGGAAGGTACGGATGTGGAGTCTGCACAAGGCGGTACGGGCAGTGATAATCTTGGAAACAGCCAGTTTGTGGTAGACCTTGTATTTACAAGCGAGGGTACGCAAAAGTTTGGTGAAGCGACAACAAAGGCATATGCAAACGGTGAGTCAATCGGTATTTATTATGATGAAGATTTTATCAGTGTACCGAATGTACAGGCAGCGCTCACAGACGGTAGAGCACAGATTACGGGTATGGGAAGCTATGAAGATGCAGAGCGATTGGCAAGCCAGATTCGTATCGGTGGTTTAAAGCTTGAGCTGGAAGAGCTGCGTTCGAATGTGGTCGGTGCACAGCTTGGTGCGGAAGCGATTAATACAAGTTTGATGGCAGCATTGATTGGTCTTATCATTATTGCGATTTTCATGATTGTTGTTTATCGTATTCCGGGACTTTCCTCAGTACTTGCATTGATTATTTATACAATCCTGATGGTATTGTGTCTGAATATGTTTGAGATTACACTGACACTTCCGGGTATTGCGGGTATTATCCTTTCAATCGGTATGGCGGTTGATGCAAACGTTATTATCTTTGCGCGTATCAGAGAGGAGATTACTGCCGGAAAGTCGGTTCGAGGTGCGATAGAAGATGGTTTTAAAAAGGCGCTTTCCGCTATCGTTGACGGAAACGTAACAACATTGATTGCAGCGCTTGTGCTTGCACTGAAGGGTTCTGGTACGGTTAAAGGATTTTCATATACGCTTGCGCTTGGTATTGTGATTTCCATGTTCACGGCGCTCGTTATTACAAGATTGATCTTGAGAGCGATGTTTGCAATCGGTTTAAAGGATGTTAAATTCTATGGTTTAAACAAAGAAAGAAAGACGGTAGATTTTCTTTCAAAGAGAAATATATTCTTTGCGGCGTCAATTGTCGTAATAGTGCTTGGTTTTGTATTCATGGGAATCAATGCTGCGTCGACAGGAAAGATTTTGAATTACAGCCTTGACTTTGTCGGTGGTACTTCTACCAATGTTACCTTTAATGAGGATATGGATTTGGCACAGATTGACTCGACCGTTGTGCCGGTATTTAGTAATATTACAGGTGATGGAGCCGTACAGGTGCAGAAGGTTGCCGGAACGAATGAGGTTATCTTTAAGACAAGAGAGCTCAATGTCGATGAACGGCAGCAGTTGGAACAGGATTTGGTTGACAATTTTGGCGTCAACAAGGAGCTTATCACGGCGGAGACGATCAGCTCAACGATCAGCTCGGAGATGAAGACGGATGCGATTGTGGCAGTGATTATTGCGACAATCTGTATGTTGATTTACATCTGGTTCCGTTTCAAGGATATCCGCTTTGCGGCAAGCTCTGTTGCAGCGTTAATTCATGATGTGCTTGTTGTGCTTGCATTCTATGCGGTAGCAAAAGTATCCGTGGGCAGCACGTTTATTGCGTGTATGCTGACGATTGTCGGTTACTCGATTAACGCAACAATTGTTATTTTTGACCGTGTCAGAGAAAACCTTGCCACGATGCAGCGCAAGGACAGCCTTGAAGAGCTTGTAAACAGAAGTATCAGTCAGACGCTTTCCAGAAGTATCTTTACTTCTTTGACAACGTTTATTATGGTAGCGGCGTTGTTTGTACTTGGTGTTACATCTATTAGAGAGTTTGCACTTCCGTTGATGGTTGGTATCGTATGCGGTACGTATTCTTCGGTATGTATAACGGGTGCACTCTGGTATGTACTTCGAACAAAATTTGCAAAGAAATAGGAATAAATAACATGTGTACTGTAAAAGCTGCGGCTGTATTCGCCGCAGCTTTTTAGTTCAATAAGACGACTCGCGAAGCGTGTCGGCGTTTGATTCAATAAGGCAGCGCGCAAAGCGAGCTGACGTTTGATGGAGTAAAGGGAATTTATGAAAAAGAAATTTGGTATTTCATCGGCAGTGTTAAAATGGATAGCGGTTATCAGCATGGTGATTGATCATTTTGCGTGTGCGATATACAATCCGAATGTTTTAGGAAACGGATGCAGTATTGAGGTACATCATTTTTTGAGAAATATCATCGGTCGGATTGCATTTCCAATCTACTGTTTTCTTTTGGTCGAGGGCTTTTTTTATACCAAAAGCGTGTGGAAATATTTGAGAAATCTGGTAATCTTTGCCGTGCTTTCGGAGATACCGTTTAATATGGCGATTTTCGGTCATGTTTTTTATCTCAAGGGACAGAATGTGTACTTTACATTGGCGCTGGGGCTTTGTGCAATGATTTTGTTAAAAAATTTTTCCGGATTTCGAAAGTCGCAGCTTTTTGCACAGGTAATCGTAATTGCGGTATTTTTGTTTTTGGGTGAGTATCTGGAGGTTGATTATCATTGGAAAGGGATTGCCTATATCATTCTGTTTTATTATCTGAAAGCATTTAAGGTTCGAGAAGGTCTTGCAGCAATTACAGGAGCCGTGGCATTTGCCGTATATGAACGCTGGGCAGTGCTTGCATTTGTGCCAGTTTATCTTTATAATGGAAAACGTGGGCGGCAGATTAAGTATTTGTTTTATGCGATATATCCGCTGCACTTGTTGGTGTTTGGATTGCTACGGTTTTGGCTGATCCAAAAATGATAACGAAAGGGTGTTGTAAAAATGTACTCCTATGAAATGAATGTAGGTTACAGTGTTATGGACGAGGCGTTTCAGATGAAAGTTCCCGCGATTCTGGACTGTTTCCAGGACGCAGCAATTTTTGAGGCGGAGAACGGCGGCAAAATTAACACGAAATATTTGAACGACAAGAACCTTGTATGGCTTTTGAGCTCATGGCAGATTGTGATTGACAGGCGGCCGCGGCTGAATGAACACATTAAAATCACAACCATACCATATGATTTTAAAGGGTTTTTGGGATATCGAAACTTTACCATAGAGGATGCGGACAAAACGATGCTTGTAAAGGCGGCATCGATATGGACATTGCTTGATACGACGAGAATGATGCCTGCAAAGCCGACGCAGGAGGTATTAGACGGATATGATCTATGTGAAAAAATTGCGATGGACTATGCTCCACGAAAGATTGCTATTTTAGGCGAAGGCACGCAGCGGGAACCGATTCCGGTGAGAAAGGCTCAGATTGACTCAAACAAGCACGTAAACAATGTAGAATATGTCCGAATGGCACTGGAGTTTGTAGAAGTGCCTGAGCAAATCAGGGAGTTAAGGGTTGAGTACAAAAGAGCGGCACATTTTGGCGATTTCATTGTACCTGTAGTGTATGACTGTGATGGAAAAATGCAAGTGCAGCTAAAGGACACGCAGGGAGGCCTTTTTGCGATTGTCGAGTTCACACTAAAATAACAGAGGTTATTATTTATGGCAAATTGGAAAGTGGCAGCAAAACGGGCGGATTTTAATGCGATTGCGCAAAAATATAAAATAACACCTGTTCTTGCGCGCGTGATCAGAAACAGGGATATTATTGAGGATGACGATATTGACAAATTTTTGCATGGCAGTATCGAGGATTTGTATTCACCGTTTTTGTTAAAGGATATGGAGAAAGCAGTAGGGATGCTGCTGTCTAAGATAGAAGAAAAAAAGCAGATTCGTATTATTGGAGATTACGACATTGACGGGATTTGTTCTACCTATATTTTATATCGGGGACTTTGTGCGTGCGGGGCAAAGGTGGATACGGCAATTCCGCACAGAATGCATGATGGATACGGCCTCAATGAACATTTGATTGATATGGCGCATGAGGCGGGGACAGATACAGTGCTTACGTGCGATAACGGGATTGCGGCCTATTCGCAGATTGCGTATGCGAATTCTTTGGGAATGACGGTGATTGTTACAGATCACCATGAAGTGCCTTATGAGGACACGGACGGTGTTCGCGCATATAAAATTCCGCCTGCCGTAGCAGTTGTTGATCCGAAGCAGGAGGATTGTACATATCCGTTTCCTGAGATTTGCGGGGCAGTGGTAGCGTATAAGCTTGTGCTAATGCTATTGGCGAAGCATTTAAATAAAAATTGGCAGGAGATAATGAAGTCTGATCTTGGACTGGAACTTTTGGAGTTTGCGGCGTTTGCAACGATCGGCGATGTAATGGAGCTTAAAGACGAGAATCGTATTATTGTGAAATGCGGTCTTACGCTGATGAAAAATACGAGAAATATCGGGCTTCGGGCGCTGATGGATGTGACCGAAATTCAACCGGAGCATATAAAACCGTATACAATTGGTTTTGTGTTGGGACCGTGTCTGAATGCGACGGGAAGGCTGGACACTGCGGCAAATGCGCTCGCGCTTTTTCAGGCAAAGGATACAGAAAGCGCGGTGATGCTTGCAGGTGATTTAAAGGCGATGAACGATAATCGCAAGGAGCTTACGCAAAAGGGCGTGGAGGAAGCAGTCAATCTGATTGAGAAGGACGGGCTTTTAGAGGACAGGGTGCTTGTCGTGTATTTACCGGAGGTTCATGAAAGCCTTGCAGGAATTATTGCGGGACGTATTCGGGAAAAATATGGAAAACCGACCTTTGTGCTCACAAACGCCGAGGATGGCGTAAAAGGTTCGGGACGTTCGATAGAGGCATTTCATATGTATGATGAGATGACAAAGTGTAAGGAGCTGTTCACAAAGTACGGCGGGCATAAGCTTGCAGCGGGACTTTCCCTTCCGAAAGAGAACGTGGAACTGTTTCGAAAAGCATTAAATAACAACTGTAATCTTACAGAAGAAGATTTTGAGGAGAAGGTGTTGATTGATGTGCCAATGCCGATGGATTATGTTTCATTTGATTTGGTAAAGGAACTGGAGCTTTTGGAGCCGTTTGGAAACGGAAATCCCAAGCCGCAGTTTGCACATAAAAACGTGAAGCTGTTGTCGGGAAGAATATTGGGGGCTCATAAAAATGTGGGGAAGTATGTTGTTGCAGGTGAGAGCGAAAAACGGTTTGATATGATGTACTTTGGCGATTTGGAGGCGTTCAATGCGTTTTTATGCAATCGATTTGGAAACGATAAAGTAAAGCAATTGTATGAAAGCGGAACCGATGGCATTGAGATTTCGGTCGTGTATTATCCGGATATCAATGAATTTCGGGGGAATACTTCGCTGCAAATGATTATGAAATATTATCAATAAAGTAAAAAGTGGTTTTCCAAATATTGCAAAGGCAAATTTATCCTTTCTTAATAAATATAATTGTTTTTTTAGGATTTAATCACACTTTGGACACATTTAATCGTTATAGTAATAAATAGATAGTTGAGCACTCACTATCTCCCCCTCATAAGAAAATAGTAAAAGAACCCGAGCAATCGGGTTCTTTTGCGTTTATAATTAAGGCATATCCTTTTCTAAAGGTATTTCCAGTCCTAACAATACGGAAGAGTGAAATACCATAGCTTCATGAGTAAATTCCGCTTTACCGTCATATTTTTGCGCAATTTCAGAAATGCTTTTTAGCCCTAACCCGCGGTGCTCCTGCTTCGTGGAAAGGTATCGTTCCCCATTCTGCTTTACCGTTCCGTTAAATCCGTTATCTACAGTAATCATAAGCATCTTTTTGGAACAAAGCATCTTTAGGTCGATACTGCGGTTTTCTTTCGGTGCATTTCTAGCAGCTTCTGTCGCGTTTTCAAGCAGATTTCCAAGCAGAACGGACAGGTCGGTATTTTGTATGGACAGTGTATTGGGAATATTGATTTGCGGTACAAAAGTGATGTCGTTTTCCTTTGCAATACGATCGTAATGGCAAACCAGCATATTGACAATCGGATTGTCACACACTTTCGCGATTTGGAAGCTGTCTGCCTGTTCTAAGTATTGCGCCAGATATTCGCGCATCTTGTCCGTTTCGCGATGGTCCAAAAAGCCCTGCACGATCAGCAGATGATGCCTTAAGTCATGGCGCAGCTTATAGCTGTGCTCTAGACGCTCATGAATTCTACGGTACTGCTCGTCACGAATATCCATCTGATAGACAGTCTGCATATATTTTTCGTTTGTAAGCTGTTTATCATGTGCCAGGGAATACATTTTAAAAACCACGCCGTATAAGATAAACACAATCAGAAACAGGGTAACAAACAGCAAAAAAGCAAGTGGCTGCATAGTAAGGTAAGCAAAGCTGACATAGGAAAAAACGCCGGCAAGCAGGAGAAATAAAAACAGTGACAGGAAGCCCAGATAATCGTTTTCCTTTGCGTTCATGCCGTTCTCCACAGGCATATAAAAATGCTTTAGAAACAGACACAAAGTAGGTATGACAATCGCATGGACAATCGGTTCCACCACAAGGGAATAACCGGTGTAGAGAGGCCATTCAACGGTTCCTGGCAGGTGATTGCTGATGTAGCTGCAGATAGAGGCAGTGAATAGAGCGCTAGTCAGGGAAAAGGAAATGACAAATACTTTTTTTTGCCAGTCTGTCTTTATAGCGTAGAGATACCAAAAAAAGCACGGTATAAGACCGCATAGGGTGATACTGTTGCTTATTCGGGAACGTTGAAGATTGGTTAGCCCTAGCGAAGAAATATAAGTTGCTGCAAACGCATAAATCAAAGTAAAACTTAATATCAAGGCAGCAGTGATTAAAATGGTCTTGCGGCGGGAATACCGAAAATAACGGACAAAAGGAAATGCGCATAAAACGGCAAACGGCGCAATTTGTATGAGAAGACCGAGAAAGAAACGTAACGGCAGTGGGATTGATATTAGTATTGTAAGCATGGTATGTCCTTCCTTGTTCTGCTTTTTTTGTTTATTGGATAAATTATATCAAAAAAATGCAAAAAAGACAAAATATAATTTTATTTTACAAAATGTATTTTTAGGCTATGATAAATAGTGCAATATTTGGGAAAGAAAACGATTTGGAGGATTTAAAGAAATGCAAATCGTACCTCCAAAACAACAAATGGTTCCAAATCACTAGACAAGGCGCTTTTTTTATAAGGAAAATGTATTAGTGTATTTTTATTGATTTACGTGGAAAAATTGAAATTACGAAGGAGTGTCAAATATGTACCAAATTGCAATCTGTGATGACGAAGTATCAGAACTGGATAAAGTAGAGCAGATGCTGCAAAAATATCATACACCGCATATGGAAGGGGAACTTTTGCTTAGGCGATTTCTGAATTCAGAGGAGCTGCTTTTGCAGATGACAACCAAAAGCTATCAGCCGGACCTCATTATACTGGATATTTATCAGCCGGGAAAGTCGGGAATTGAAACGGCAAGAAAGCTGCGGGACAGAGGGGATTTTTGTAAGATTGTATTTTTGACTTCGTCGCAGGAGCACGCGTTAGAGGCATTCGGAGTAGAGGCGATTTCCTATTTGGTAAAACCTGTTTCCGAAAAAGAGCTTTTTCCTGTGCTTGACAAGGTTTTGAAGGACTTTGTAAACGAGCAGCCCCGATATATCCTTTTGCAGACCGACGACTGCGTTCGCAGAGTAGAACCGAACGACATTCTTTATTGTGAGGCGCAGCGCAAAAAGCAGTATGTTTGCATGAAAGAAGATAAAAGCGTTTTTTTGCATATGACGATGGCAAAGCTTTTTGAACTGCTCTGTGTCCATAAGGAATTTGCGAAGCTGGGTGCTTCCTATATCGTGAATTTGGAGCATATCGAGCGGCTTGGAACGCAAATGCTGCTGATGGACAACGGCGAGGAAATCTACCTGCCGAGAGGCTCTTATAAGGAGTTACGGGAAAAATATTTTGACCATTATTTAGGGACAGGACACTGAAAGCAATTTTTTTTCATCTCTTGACATCAAAAAAATGAAAGACTATAATAGAAACGTCAAAAGCCCGACAGGCAGAAGTGCTTGTCGGGTTTTTCTTGTTGACATACTGATGCATAACTATTTAAGGCAATAAATGGTTTTTCGTTGTGTCACATAGCGAAAGAAAAATGATTTTGAATAAGAAAGGAGGCGTTGTGTGTGAGCAAAAAGAAACGTGTAACAGGTCTTGTAGTATGGCTTTGCATCGTGGTGGCATTGCTTGTCTGCAGGTTGTTGGTTGGAATTTGGGTTGGCGCACCGGCAGTAAAGCATGAATCCATCAAGGAAGTGATGAGAGATGCCGTACTGCATGAATCAAACAAAATCAGTCTGCTTGGAATGAAGGATGTAAATCCGGCACTGATCTCAGCCTTTACCGTTACAGCAGTCATACTGTTATTTGCAGTTGTTGTCCGTATTTTTGTCATTCCGAAATTTCAATATGTTCCGGGAAAATTCCAGTTTTTGCTGGAACAGATGGTTGGATATTTTGACAACCTTGCAAAGTCAAACAGTCCGCATAGAAACAAGTTCCTTGGCGCATATGTGTTTGCGGCTGGCGTTTATATTTTCATTGGAACACTGTTTGAGTTGTTTGGATTTCAGGGCGTTACAACGAAGGGAATGTCGATTGCCCTGCCGGCACCGTTGTCAGACATTAATGCGGCACTTTCGCTTGGATGTTTATCCTATCTGGTGATTTTGTCAGGCGGCATTGCTGGAAACGGATTACGGGGAGTTGGAAGCACATTAAAAGATTTTTCACTGCCAATTTCTATGAGTTTTCGTCTCTTTGGAGCGTTACTCAGCGGTTTGCTAGTGACAGAGCTTGTTTATTATTTCATCCAATTGAGTTTCATACTTCCTGTTGTAGTTGGTATTCTGTTTACACTGCTTCATGCGTTGATTCAGACCTATGTTCTTACTATGCTTACGGCACTTTTTTACGGAGAGGTGTCTGAGCCGCATGAAAAAACAAAAAAATAAAGAAGAAACAGGCATTGACCTGAAATGGAGGTTTTTAAAATGAAGTCAATAGTTAAGAAGATTTCTGTAATGATCATGTTGATGATGACGCTTGCGGCATTTTCAGTTCCGGTATTTGCGGCAGAATCAGCAGCACCTGTATCAGGAGAAGAAGCGATAGAAATGCTGGAAAATGCAACAAGCTCCACAGGAGATAAAGCGCTGGCTGCCGGTATCTGTGTAGGATTGGCTGCTGCTGCGGGAGCTGTTGGTATGGGGTTGGCGATTGCAAAGTCTAATGAAGGTATTTCAAGACAGCCGGAGGCGGAAGGCAAGATCCGGACAAGCCTCATGCTTGGTCTTGTATTTATTGAAACGGCTATTATTTATGCGTTAATCGTTGCAATTTTGATTATATTCGTATTGTAGGGAGGGAGATTGATATGAATATCCCATTAAATGTGGACTGGCAGCAGATTCTGCTTCACTTGTTCAATTTTGCGATTTTGGCAGGAGGATTGTATTTTCTGCTTTACAAACCGGTAAAAAACTTCATGGAGCAAAGAATTGTTTATTATGCGGAAAAGGAAAAAGAAGCGGCAGACAAAATAGAGCAGGCAAAAGTGCATGAGCAGGAGTACAGGAACCGTTTGGAAAGTGCGGATTTGGAAATCAACCGCAAGAAAGAACAGGCAGCCAAAGACGCTGAAAAAATAGCATCGACGATTATAGACGACGCCAATAAACAGAAAGAACACATCCTTGAGGAGGCGCAAAAAGCAGCCGCACACGAAAAAGAAAAAATGATTCAGGATGCAAAAGAAGAAATTGTAGGGCTGGCAATGGCGGCGACTGTAAAAATGCTTCACGGGGAGGCGGTATCGCATGAATGATAAGATTCTGGACGAACAGCTTGACCAACTGAAAAGCATATGGGCAGGACTTGCCGCGCAGGAAGGCGATATCATACCGCTGATGCAGGAGGCGGTAAAGAACTGGACACCGTCCGAAATGGAGCAGGAAAGAGGAACCGTTTTGACAGTTGGAGACGGCATTGCGACTGTCAGCGGATTGGAGAATGTCACATATGGCGAAATCCTGATTTTTTCAAACGGCATCCGTGGCATGGTGCAGGATTTAAAACGGAAAGAAATCGGTTGTATTCTCTTTGGTGACGAACAGGATATCAGCGAGGGAAGCACTGTAAAAAGAACGGGTAAAACAGCGGGTGTTCCGGTTGGCGACGATTTTATGGGACGCGTGATTGATTCGCTTGGCAATCCCATTGACGGTTTGGGGAAAATACATGAAGACGGATATCGTCCAATTGAAACGCCTGCGCCGGGAATTATTGACAGACAGCCTGTAAACCGTCCAATGGAGACAGGTCTTTTGGCGATTGACGCAATGTTTCCGATTGGACGCGGACAGCGTGAATTGATTATTGGAGACCGACAGACTGGGAAGACGGCAATTGCATTGGATACGATTTTAAACCAAAAAGGAAAAGATGTTGTCTGCATTTATGTGGCGATTGGACAAAAAGCGTCTTCTGTGGCACAACTTGCGAATACATTGCGCAAATATGACGCGATGAAATATACCATTATTGTCAATGCAACGGCGAGTGATCCGGCGCCTTTACAGTATATTGCGCCATATGCCGGATGTGCATTGGGCGAATATTTTATGGCGAACGGAAAAGATGTATTGATTGTGTATGATGACCTTTCAAAGCATGCGATTGCTTACCGTGCGCTTAGTCTGCTGTTGGAACGTTCTCCGGGGCGTGAGGCGTATCCGGGCGACGTGTTTTATTTGCATTCGCGTCTTCTGGAACGATCTGCGCATTTGTCAGAGGCGCTTGGTGGCGGCAGTATGACGGCATTGCCGATTGTGGAAACGCAGGCAGGTGATGTGTCTGCTTATATTCCGACAAATATTATTTCTATTACAGATGGTCAGATTTTCCTTGAAAGCGCTCTTTTCTTTGAAGGACAGAGACCGGCAGTCAATGTCGGATTGTCCGTATCCCGTGTAGGCGGAGATGCACAGACAAAAGCGATGAAAAAAGCAGCCGGAGCGATCCGTCTGGAATTGGCGCAATATCGTGAAATGCAGGTATTTACGCAGTTTTCAAGCGATTTGGACGAAGTGACAAAAAATCAGTTGATATTCGGGCAGGGGTTGATGGCGCTCTTGAAACAGGCACAGTACCATCCGCTCAAACAAATAGAACAGGTGATTCTTTTGATTGCGGCGCTGAATCGTGTGATGCTGCCGGTTCCCATTCAAAAGATTCCCGAATTTGGAAAGGGACTGACTGCATATGTGCAGGAGCAGCTTCC
>JAAVAF010000019.1 GCA_014804225.1 Lachnospiraceae bacterium | reverse complement strand
GCATGCTCTTCTCGCTAATACTCATGATATCATTTTTGGTTACCGTTTAACAATGTATTTCGTATATTAGTATTTACACCGGTTTTTTATATTGCTTATAAGAAAAAGAATTTTATTGTATCTATTTTCTTTCATTGTCTATGTAACTTGTTTTCGGTAATTTGTTTTATATTAGCAGTATGGAAATAACCATTTTTTTATTTTTTTAAGATTTTAAAAGGAGTAGTGGTTTTATGAAAATAAGATATTTATTGATTGCACAATTTCTTGCATGGGTGGGATTTACATTTATTGATTTAGTTGGGGAAAAGACTTCTATTCTTTATGATATTAAGCAATTAACTGACATAGAAGTTGATTATGTGATGTATTTTGTTATTCCAATTATATTGGGAGTGCTCTATTTTATCAGAAAAATATTATTATGGAATAACGAAAAGGAACAATCTTTTAAAAAACAAATAAAACAACTTGTGATATCGATAGGGATATGGTTGTTAGTCACGATTGTAAGTACAATTATTATTTCAACATTGACTCTTAATAATTATGGATTGTGCGCCAGTGCCAAGT
Organism: Lachnospiraceae bacterium; assembly: GCA_014804225.1. Classification (GTDB taxonomy): domain Bacteria; phylum Bacillota; class Clostridia; order Lachnospirales; family Lachnospiraceae; genus COE1. The sequence continues at coordinate 7,431 of JAAVAF010000019.1, read as the reverse complement.
AGGGTTTGAAAGTTTTCTTAATGGGGTAGCGTATTTTGTTTTTGGATTTTGTTTATTGGTAATACCGACCGGACTTGTTTTAGTTGGTGAGCTTTTGATTTTGATTATTGTAAAATGCAGCTTTTATTGGAGGCTTCATAAAAGAAATTGCCAAGGAGAGTATTAAAATGTTTCACGTGAAACATTGAAGAATGACAAACAGATATTAGGAAGCATTTATATAAAAATAGAAAAGTAAATAAAAACCAATATGAAAGGAATCAAAAATATGAAACAAAAAAATGTCTTAGAAACAACCAAACGACCATATGGAATTATTCTTTTTGCCGCCTTAACTTTTATTTTTTTACTATTTGCATTCATTTTTTCAAAGATGTCCTTAGTAGAAGGTAGAAGTTTTGATGACGATAAAAACACGATTTATAACACTGTAAATATTGATATTACAAGTCTACCAATTGCATTTGAAACAATTGCAAAGGGAGAAAATCAAACATTTTATATTGCAGGTAATAATGAAAATAAATATATTTTAAAACTAAATGAAAAACAATATAAAAAAATCGAGGAAGAATATGAAAAGAGCGGGGCGGATTTTAAATACCACATCGTAGGTAGGACCTATCCTATTTTTGATAATTTAGAGAAAGCATCTCAAAATGCATATAATGATGATAAGGGAGAAGAAATTATCACAAGTTTAAATTATGAAGAATATTTCGGACAAGCTTATATCGATGGAACCGAAAATATGGGCATGATTATAGGTGGTGTTTTTTCTATTTTGGGATGTGTCATGGCAGTAGTGGTTTTGATTTGCATAATAGAATATATACATACCATTATAAAATTAAATCAAGCAATAAAAGAATATGGCAAAGAAAGATTAGAGGAGCAATTAAATGATTCAGAAACGATTTCCTATCAAAATGTTGGAGCCTATTTGACAAAGCAATATTTGATTTCCAATTCCATTGATTTCAAAGTAATATCTTATGACAACATTTTTTGGATGTATTTATTAAACAAAAGAATCAATTTTATATCCATTGGGATTTTTATAATGATTGCGACAAAGGACGGAAAGTGTCAGCCTGTTGTTTGCGGCAGAAATAAAAAGATGTTGGAGAAAATTATGATTGAAATATGTGAGAAGAATCCGACTATTCGCTTGGGATATACAAAAGAAAATCAAAAAAGTTATAAGGATTATTTACGGCAAAACAAATAAATTTGTTTAACAGATAAAACTTTTTGTGTTCAAATTATTTTAGAAATAATGGAAAAAGTAAAATATGAAAACAAAATATTTATACATAGCTCAATTTCTTGCATGGATGGGATTTACAGCAATTGATTATATAGAGAATAAGACTTCCTATTATATTGATAAAGTAATTTCAATTAATTTAAAAGATGTGATATGTTTTGGTATTCCGATCATATTGGGAATATTATATTTTATCAAAAAGAAATCTCTATGGAGTAGCGAAAAAAGGCGACCTATTAAAAAACAAATCAAGCGACTTGCAAGATTGATAGGAATTTGGGTTTTAGTCACGGTAATAAGCACAATCACTCTTTCAGCATTGGTATGTAATGATGTATGGATTGTACCTCAATATGGTTTTGATGTATTTTATTATCCTGCATTGGGATATCTATTATTGTTTGTACCGACTGGAATTATTTTGATTGGTGAGCTTTTAATTCTAATTGCTGTAAAATGCAGCTCTTATTGGAAGTCTCGCAAAGATTAACAAAGAGAGTATTAAAATGTTTCACGCGAAACATTTTAATACACCCATGTTCGCAGCGTCCATTCCTCATCGGAATCGGAACGTGTCAAAATCCACATCCATTTGCTATAAGTAGAATTTGGATTAAAACTTCCGTCCCCACCGTTTTCGTCCACATCAAAAGTAGAAGTCAATATAATTGCATCCTCTTCCTCATACTGATATGCCCATTCATCTTTTTCTTTCATACACAATTCTTCTTCGTAGAAAATATCAGTCAAAGTGTTGCCTTCAAAATTCACATCAATATAATCTATCACAATATCAATCGCTGATTGAATTTCAAAATCTCCATTTCTGATATCACTCTCATTTAACCACAACATAAATATTCTCCAAACAAAAGACAAAGTGCTCCCATATAAATTGCTAGTATTGAATACTACAATATTATAAAAAGTATTTGAAAAAGTCAATGAAAATCGTAATCATTATTGCAAATAGTTATGGAAACCAATTGCCCGAATCCGTCGTGAAATCACAGCCTTTTTTTAAAAATATATAGCATATCATTTACAATAGTGGTATAATGCATATAAACGGCAAAATTTGAAAATTTAGGATAATAAATTGTTGAGAGACACTACAGGGAGAACAAAATGGGGAGAATAATAGCAGTAGCAAACCAAAAAGGCGGTGTTGGGAAAACAACCACATCAATCAATTTATCAGCGTGTATCGGAACAAAAGGAAAAAAAGTTTTAGTGATTGATATGGATCCACAGGGAAATACGACGAGTGGATACGGAATACAAAAAAATGAATTGGAAAATACCGTATATGAATTAATTATGGGCGACTGCTCCGTAGAGGACTGCATCTTAAAAGAGGTTGTACCGAACGTTTCAANCCTTCCNGCAAACGTCAATTTGGCTGCAGCGGAAATTGAGCTGATCGGTGTAAATGATAAAGACTTCATTTTAAAGAATGAAATTGACTGGGTAAAGGACAGCTATGATTTTGTGATTATTGATTGTCCGCCGTCATTAAATCTGCTTACCATCAATGCGATGACAACAGCGGACTCCGTTTTGGTTCCAATACAATGTGAGTATTATGCATTGGAAGGTTTGAGCCAGTTGATACACACGATCAATCTTGTAAAAGAACGATTGAATCCAAGCCTCAATATGGACGGCGTTGTATTTACAATGTATGATTCACGAACAAATCTTTCCAATCAGGTTGTAGAAAATGTAAAGAACAATTTAAAACAAAAAGTATATAATACCTTGATACCGCGAAACATCCGACTTGCAGAGGCGCCCAGCTATGGACAACCAATCAGTATGTATGATCCAAGGTCAGCCGGTTCGGAAAGTTATATGGCTTTGGCAGAAGAAGTGATCAGAAACAATCAGTAGGATTATTTACAAGTTATATAGGAATAGGAGATACGTATGGCAAGAAGGGGAGGATTGGGAAAAGGCTTAGACAGCCTGATATCTGCGGAAGCAGTAAAATCCACGAAAAAAGACGAAGCAGCGCAGTCGGAAACAACCGTAAAAATTACGAAGGTTGAGCCAAACAGAGAACAGCCAAGAAAGAATTTTGATGAAGATGCGCTTCAGGAGTTGGCAGACTCGGTAAAGCAGTATGGATTATTGCAGCCGATTTTGGTACAGGACCGAAAAGATTATTATGAGATTATCGCGGGAGAGCGAAGATGGCGGGCGGCGAAGCTTGCGGGCTTAAAAGAAGTTCCTGTCATTATCAAAAATTATACCGAACAGGAAATCATGGAAATTTCCCTGATTGAGAATATTCAGAGAGAGGACTTAAATCCGGTCGAAGAGGCGCTTGCCTATAAACGACTTCTCGAGGAATTTCACTTAAAACAGGACGAGCTTGCCGAGCGGGTATCGAAAAGCAGAACGACCATCACAAACAGTATGCGGCTTTTAAAGCTTTGCGATTATGTGCAGCAAATGATCATTGACGGAAAGCTTACGACAGGTCATGCCAGAGCACTCGTTCCCATCGAAAATGAGGAAAATCAAAAACAGCTTGCAGAGCAGATCTTTGATGAAAAGCTTAGTGTGCGCGAGGTTGAAAAAAGAGTCAAGGAGCTTTTAAACCCGACGCAAAAAAGCGCAAAAAAAGAGGAGATTCCGAAAAATATTCAATATATCTATGAGGATATCGAAAATAAGCTCAAAGAAAAACTCAGCAGAAAAGTAGCGATTAATGCAAAGGGGAAGAACGGTACAGGAAAAATAGAGATTGAATTTTATTCCAACGACGATTTTGACAGATTAGTCGAAGTGTTATCAAATGTAACGATATAAAAGGGGAGATAGATTGAAAAATCTCTGATTTTTCAATCGGTAAATTTGTGCAAAGACTTGCATACAACAAAAAGCATATGCTTTTCGTTGTCAAGAATTCGCAGACTTTGATAAGAATGGGGGCTTAAGATGAATAGTAATTTTTTGAACATGATAGGGCTAGGAGGCATAGACGCAGGGTATCTTTTACTTGGATTACTGATCATATGTGTTTTATTGCTGATATTGGTCATTGTGGCATTTGTACAGATTGGCAGTTTTAAGAAAAAATATAAAAAGTTTATGCTCGGCAAAGACGGTGCAAATCTGGAAAAAGACATCATGACGCTTTACGAAGACAATAAATACATTAAATTAAATGTAAGCCAAAACAGGGATGATATTAAGGCGTTATTTAAAAAGCATGAGTCCGTGTACCAAAAATTAGGGCTTGTCAAGTACGATGCATTTAAGGAAATGGGCGGCAAACTTAGTTTTGCACTGGTTCTCTTAGATGAAAATAATAACGGATTTTTGATTAATTCGGTACACAGCTCAGATGGCTGTTATTCTTACACAAAAAGAATAAAAGACGGAGACTCCGAAATCGCGCTCAGTAATGAGGAAAAAGTTGCAGTCGAACGGGCTGTAAACGGCAACACATCATCAGATACAGAATAAAAACGATAAGAAAAAAATTTGAGCTTTGCGGTTCAAACTTGCAGATTTTGAAAGGAGCATAGGTAAAGATGAGATTAGTAGCAGTTGATGATTTAAAAAATGGAGATGTAATTGCAAACGACGTACTTCTTGATGATTATACCGTTGTCGTCGGAAAGGGCACGGTAATAAAAGATCAGTATATCGAGAAGTTAAGAGAGCTTGAAATTTATACTGTCTATATTGAGGACGAAGAGGAAGCAGAAACACAAACACCTCCTGCAAAAGCGGAAAAGAAGCCTAAGACCGCAGCAAAATCTGAGGAAAAGAAACCGCAGAAGAAGACCGAAACGAAAAAAACAGAGAAGAAACGGCAGAAGCTTTCCATGGAAGTTGTCACTGTTTTAAGAGATGACGTGGAAGAGCAAATTCGAAATAATATAAAAGATATTCTTGAGCTGCACGTTTATCAAAATACAGAGGGTCTGCAAAAAATTACGGAAACTGCGCAGAATATTATAACGGATATTCTGGAAGAAGAAGAAGTCGTTGAAAAAGTATATGATGTGAAGGAGAGAAGTGCCGACATTTATGAGCATTCTCTTCAGGTTTGTACGATTGCTACATTGATTGCCTTAAAGCTTGGTTTGAGCGAGACACAAGTTTATGACATTAGTGTCAGTTCCTTGATTCATGATTTAGGTCTGCGGTATCTGGTGGTAAGGTATGAGGATCAGGATATCAATCTTTTACCGGCAAAGGATCAGGAGGAATATAAGAAGCACCCGATTTACGGGTATACCGCGATTAAAAGCGAGGACTGGCTTTCGGAGGAAGCGAAAGACATTGTGTTAAATCATCACGAGAGAAAAGATGGTTCGGGATATCCTCTTGGTACTGATATCGTTTCGCGTATGACGCAGATTGTCGGCGTTTGCGATGAATTTGACGAGCTGATTTGTGGAATTGGCAAGGCGAGAGTTCGCGTACATGAAGCAATCAATAATATTAGAAATTACGGCGGCATTTGGTTTGACAGTGATATCGTCGATACGTTTTTACAGCTTATTGCCGTTTATCCTGCCGGTTCTAAGGTAAGGACAAATGAAGGCGAAAGAGGAATTGTATTAAGACAAAATGCACATTTCCCCGAAAGACCGATACTGCGTATTACGCATGATAGATTTGGTCAGGTTATTCAGGGCGAAAAGGTGGTTGACCTCATTAAGAATACAAGGGTTGTTATTCAGGAGGTTATCAAATAAATAGCGTCGCTCAGTAATGACGTATATTTACGTAATCGCAAAATTTTATCCTATTAAAAAGGGCATTTTGCGAGTTTGAAAGGAGTATAATGAAAAAATGATTGATATTAAATTTTTAAGAGAAAATCCTGATGCAGTGAAAGAAAATATTAAAAAGAAATTTCAGGATCACAAACTTTCGCTTGTCGATGAAGTAATTGAACTGGATGCACAGGCAAGAAAGACACAACAAGAAGCCGATAATCTGCGTGCGGAAAGAAATAAACTTTCAAAGCAAATCGGCGCGTTGATGGGACAGGGCAAAAAAGACGAGGCTGAGGAAGTAAAGAAACAGGTTAATGCTCAGGCTGAAAAGCTCGAAGAGCTTGCCGAGAAAGAAAAGGAATTAAATGAAAAGGTCACAAAGATAATGATGACCATTCCAAATATCATTGATCCGAGTGTACCGATCGGAAAAAGTGATGAGGAGAACGTAGAGGTTCAAAAGTACGGTGAACCGCTTGTTCCCGATTTTGAAATACCGTATCATACGGAAATTATGGAGAAATTTAACGGGATTGATTTGGACAGCGCAAGAAAGGTAGCAGGAAATGGATTCTATTATCTCATGGGTGATATCGCAAGACTGCATTCCGCAGTGATCACCTATGCGAGAGATTTTATGATTGACAGAGGTTTCACATACTGCGTACCGCCTTTTATGATTCGAAGCAACGTCGTTACCGGTGTTATGAGCTTTGATGAAATGGATGCGATGATGTACAAAATAGAGGGCGAGGATTTGTATCTGATTGGTACCAGTGAGCATTCCATGATTGGTAAATTTATCGACACGATTATTCCGGAGGCAGAGCTTCCGAAAACACTTACAAGCTATTCTCCTTGTTTCCGAAAAGAAAAAGGTGCGCATGGTGTTGAGGAGCGTGGCGTATACAGAATACACCAGTTTGAAAAACAGGAAATGATTGTAGTATGTAAGCCGGAAGAGTCCCCGATGTGGTTTGACAAGCTGTGGCAGAATACGGTTGATTTGTTCCGGACATTGGATATTCCTGTGCGTACGTTGGAGTGTTGTTCCGGTGATTTGGCTGATTTAAAGGTGAAGTCGATTGACGTGGAAGCATGGTCTCCAAGACAGAAGAAATATTTTGAGGTCGGAAGCTGTTCCAACCTTGGAGATGCACAGGCGAGAAGATTAAAAATCAGAGTAAATGCTGAAAATGGAAAATATTTTGCACACACATTGAACAATACAGTAGTGGCTCCGCCTAGAATGCTGATTGCTTTTTTGGAGAATAATCTTCAGGAGGATGGCTCTGTAAAAATCCCGAAAGCGTTGCAGCCGTATATGGGCGGAAAGACGGAAATCAGGGCATAAGGAGTTTTAAGTTGCACAGATATTTGAGAGCTATTGGTTTTAGTAAGGTAAAAAAAAGAGAA
>JAAVAF010000018.1 GCA_014804225.1 Lachnospiraceae bacterium | reverse complement strand
GATTTTAACGGAAACGCCATACGGGGCGCGCATACGCTTACCGCCCCGTACGGCATGGAATGCTTAACCAGCTTTGTTCTTTTTTCTCTGCAGCCTTAAAAAACGCTTTGAAGGAGAGCTTACATTGTCCATGTTATCGGGCGTGTTGCATTGAAGAGCGAGAATCTCAGCTTCAGAAAGCATATCACCATCTTTACAACTCTTGGCAAGATTGCCGACACACGCAAGTGTGTCATACGCATTGTAGTCTTTGTTGGTTACGAACCAACCGAAACGGGCTAAAGGCTTGACCATAGTTGGATCAGAAGCATTCTCAAGTTCGTATGCATCATAACTGCCATGAACCATAAACCTCCAACATTTGTTACAGGTAATGACCGCGCTGGTAACCTGCCGCAGGAGAGCATCAACATGATTGAACCTCTGCGAAGTATAAACAAGGCTTATGTGATGGTGTCTGCATGTAAGCAGCGTATTCAAGAAAAGAGGGTCTATATTCGTTTTGAATGATCGTGAATTAAGCTGCACACTAAATTCATCACCCAATACAAGCGTTACAGTCAGCGTGTCATTTTCAAGATCATAAGCACGCATCGTATCGGCTATGTGTACGATTTGAGAAAGGCTTATAAACTTTTCGTAAGGGAGCGCAAGTTCAACATTAGAAATGATATGTACGCGCTGTGTTACCCATTTTTTACGGTCAAAATCGTAAACTCTTTTATTGTTATAATGTTCATATTTTTTTACAACATAGTGTACAGCGGAAAGGGTCTTTCCTTTTCCAAATAAGCCGACAAAGCATTTCAATTCGCCTGTTTTACAATTATTCCACTGATGAAACCGTATGTATTTGTAAAAATCAATAACAGAATTATAAACAGTCTTGAACGGATGGAGCAGAGCCACACGGAAACAAACCGACCAGTAACAAAAAAAACATAAACCCAAAAATAAAAACCATATCATAAAGATCACCTGCCTTTTCCAACGGAAGTAAGCGCAAACGCTATATTTCCAAGACATTCAATCATAGAACAGAAGAGAAGTAGCCCACAAAGAACCTGCGGCGTAAATTCTTCTGAAGCTCCACAAATAAAATTGATCACATTTTCCATTAAAAAACCTCCTAATCGTTTTTATTGATACGTCCACAAAAGGAGCGGACAGCACAACGCAATTTATGCTCACATACCATAAATAAAAAAATGAATATAATACACGAAAGCTTTGAATCAATACTTTGTAGATAAGACGTTATATCAGCATCAGAAAATAAGACTATTTCCGACTGCGTTTCTGTTTCCGGTTTACTTACATCCTCTAAGAAAAGGAACTCACTACTAGCATTATCAGCATCAAGAACGACGCAATCAATATCAAAGACAGAACCTGCATCGCTTTCAACCTCACTTTCCGACTGCATATCACTTTCAGTATCCTGATCAGATTCCGAAGAAAGAGTTTCTTCAGCGTCAATTCCCACCAAAGGAACATCTTCAAACGATGGAATGCTTTCCGGAACCTCATTTTCAATCTGATCATCAGACAACTGGATTTGTGTTTCCTTTTTATCATCTTCCCTTACCACCTCCACGATAACGACACGATCTACAATGTCAAGCTCCGGCTTGTCCAAAACAGGCGGAACATCATGTTCATTCGTTTCCGGCTTTTCCGGTTCTTCAGTCTCTGGAGCTGAAGCTTCGGTTTCGATCTGATCCGGATCCGCTGCTAAATTTGTTTCGCTTTCCAAAAAATCACCACCTATCAATTCTTAAAAAAACTGAACAAAAAATACAGAATAATAGTTCCAACAACAGAAAAAACCAAAACATTCCAAAGATTGAAAGAATATCCCATATATGTAAATTCAAAAAGCATTATCTCTTTGCATGCAGAAAAAATTATTTGAAAATCCATAAAACACCTACCTTTTTACAATGCCAAGAATGATCATTATAACAACTCCACTAAGAAGAAATGTAATAAACTCTTCGGGCAGAAAAGTGAAAATAGCACCAATAAGAGGAGAAAATTGACCTACTTGCTCTAAAAGAATATTTGCAAACTCAAGCAGCATATTCAGACCGGATACGATAAAATCTATCAAAGCCTTAATTAGCGAATAAATAAGAGTAAGAATATTTGAGAAATCAAGGTCAAAATCCGGAGGATCACCATTCCCGGAGCCGTCACCATTCCCGGAGCCGTCACCATTCCCGGAGCCATCACCATTTCCGGAGCCGTCACCACCGTCATAATCTCCAACCTTATCATCTTTATCAGGGTCAAAAGTGTCCTCACCATAATCATCTAATTCAAAATCAAGCGATTGAACCAAATACCAATCATAATCACCATAGCTAGAACCATTAGACATAGGAACGGTTATTATATTAGGAGCAGATAACTTTATAAACCAAGGAATATAAGAAATTTTTTTTGCAGAACCAGTATACCCATCACCCAAGAACCATGACTGCATATAAATAGACTTACCGCTAAGATTTTTCCTAACAGACTCAGAATTATGAGCTATTTGTTCCGTGCTGTTATACTCGCCGTTAATATATCTTGTTCTAACAACTGTATAATCAAACGGCAAAGAAGAAAGAACATACAAATAAATAGTTGCAGACTCTATATCAGTTCCGCCATTTAAAATATACTTCATGGTTCGATAACGAACACGACCATTCCCCTTAATAGCTACACCGTACCAATCTCTATAAGACTTCCCATACATCTCATATGAATAATACATATAATCATAGTAAATCGAATCATCAGGAAGAGCTTCCTTTAATTCAGCTGGTATCAAAGAATGACCGCCAGCATCTCTATCAATATAATGACCGCCACTGTAACGAGCAAATGCAGTCAATGAAACTGATAAAACCATAATAAAAACGATAACAGCTGCTAAAATTCTTTTCATTTACTTTACTCCTATAATAAAATAGGGGGAAAATCCCCCCATTTATTTGTAAACAACCATCATGAACGTGCTGCACGTTTAGCTGCTTTAAAAATCCCGAAACCAATGCCGACAAGTCCACCGATAAGGAAAATATTCAACGGAAATTCCGTAAATAATCCCATGCACTGCTTACAAAGGTTAAGAAGCTCCGAGATAGAAGAAGTGTCAATAGTAGTTGAACTTCCTGTTGCCAAGACACCAACAAAATTTGCCAAAGCAACACATGCAGCCAATAAAGAACCTAAAACAACTGGCATAATTTCACCCCCTTCCTTTAAATACGTTTATTTCTTCTGATCGGCTAAAAGAACGCTTTCAACCGATCCATAACGGTTATACATAACAGAAATTTCAGTTTCCAAAGGAAAAGCAAGACACTGCTCATACATCAAGCTACGGTTTGAAATAAAAATAGACTCAACACGCTTTCCTTCAAAACGTTCGTCATTGGTATCAGCAACGCAGTGAAGCGTTATGCCGACTACGGGCTGATTCGTTTTTTTTGATATATAATCTACTTTCTGTTTACCTACAATCTTCATACTCATTCTCTTTTTCCTCTCTTTCTCTCTTTAATGTAGGTTAATAGTTACTCATTCACCAGGGAGGGCAGTGGTACGGAAAAATCTCTGTCACCTGTAGTTCCGCACTAGTACCTTTATCCAATGAATATCGATATAACAAAACGTTATATCAAGAAACATAATATCAAAAAATATAACATTATGCTATATATAAAATATAACAAAACGTAATATAATATTTTGTTATATATGTTAAAATATTCTAAAAGGAGTAACAAAATTATGTACAAAGAAAGCTTCGTTGATAGAATAAAAAAAGCTAGAATTGATGCCGGATATACACAAAATCAAGTAGCTGAAATAACAGGTATATCACAGCCAATATTATCAAACTTAGAAACAGGAGAGAGAGAACCTAGCCTAGAAAATTTAGGTGTACTGGCAGATTTTTATGAAGTTAGTGTAGATTGGTTACTAGGAACTAAAGGAAGAAATATATATAGATAGACGGAGGTAACCTATGGAAAATAAACCACATGCACCAACAGGAGACGAAATTGCAAAGGCATTAAGACGTGAAATCGAAAAATATGAATTAAAAGTAGAAAATTATGAAGATAGAACATACACAACACTAGAAGTTTTATCAATTTTATATGCAATCAGAGATTGTGAGTGAAAAAAAGCCTAGATTTTTAGTCTAGGCTTTTAAATTTTTAAACTAATTTTAGAAAATTCATAATTAAAAACTTGACAAAGTGTACATTGTACACTATAATTATATTATAAAGTAATAAAAAAAAGCAGTCGGAAAAGCTGAAAGGTGGAGAAAATGAAAAAATATGAATTTACAGGAACGGGCGAATTAAGTGAAAAGGCATTTAACGTATATAGCAACAGCGATTTTGCTTTTTACAAAGACGGTGACACATTTTACGGCGCATATAACTCAAACGAAGAACCCTTTGAATTAGGCGCTATCGAAGATGTAGAAAGCTTTTTAACGGGATTTGCAGAGGAGAAAAGCGGAATGAAGAATTTAATAGGAAAAAAATGGGAAGATTTAACAGAGATGCAGGAAGATTTAGAATGCTGTCTTGAGGGTGAAGTGCATTTTGGAGATATCCAGTCAGTGCCGTTTAGCCCATCAACACGCCGCATAGAAATCTACAACGACAATGAATCGTACATGCTGGATTTTATAAAAACCGAGGACGGTGTTGAGCTGATAGATGTAAATTAAGGCGCAATTCGCGCCTTTTTATGTGAAAGGATAAAACTATGAGCGAATATATACGATACAACGGTAGAAGAATAAAAGACTTACGCGGTCAGATTTTTGAGGATTTTAGAGCTGTAGAAGTTGTTGAAATTAAAGATAAGCATGCACAATGGAAGTGCGAATGTAAAAGATGTGGGAACATAGAAATAATAAGCGCAAACCATATTGCAAGAGGAAAAATATGTAAGCCTTGTAAAGAACTAGAAAAGAAACGTAAAAAAGAGGAACGGCACGGAAATAAATTATTCTTAGAAATTGGAAAACAATATGAGCGCTGGACTGTTATCGAACCAATAAAAGACAAGCCAGAAAATTATTATAAATGCATATGTAAAAAATGTGGAACTGTCAGAGAAATACAAGCGAAATTGATCAATAGAGGAACAAAAATTTATTCATGCAAATGCACAAAAACAGAAAACGGAGTAGATCCGAAGAATGATTTGGATTTAATGAACTCCAGTATTTTTACACATAAAAATATTAAAGTTTTAAATAAGATAAATGGAAACGGAGCGCATTCTGTTTGGAATTGTAAATGTTTGCTATGTGGAAAAGAATGGGGAATTATGCAATATTCTCTTTTGAGTGGAGATATAAATTCTTGCGGATGCTTAAATAGAGAAAACTTTTCTAAAAATGTGGGTAATTATGTAGGACGTGCAGAAGGGACAAGTGTTTCGAGAATTAAAAGTAATAAGTTAAATAAAAATAATACTTCTGGTGTTACAGGTGTTTATTATAATAAAAATAAAGAAAAATGGTTTGCTTGCATTATGTTTAAAAGAAAAAATTTCTATTTAGGGACGTTTGATTTTAAAGAAGATGCAGCAAAGGCTAGAAAATCAGCGGAAAAAGAATTGTATGGCAATTTCTTGGAATGGTATGCACAAAAATATCCAGAACAATGGAAGAGGTTAAATAAAAACAAAATTATACAAGATTCAAATTTTGATCTTGCAGAACAGGAGTGATCAAATTGAGTATTAAAGAATATAGAAAATCTACCGGACTTACTCAAAAACAATTCTCGGAATTATTTGAAATTCCAATAGATGTTGTAAAAAGTTGGGATACAGGAAGACGTAAACCACCAACATGGGCTGAAAAACTAATAATAGAAAAACTAGAAAAAATAAATAAAAAAACCTAGATTTGTGGTCTAGGCTTTTAATATGTCCGCGGCGATGTTTGGTTCGGTTTTGGGCTTTATTTTAGCATCTACCTCCAACCAACAATCTGTAAGAGCTTTTTCAAATTTTTAAAGGCGTAAAATTTAAAAAATTCTAACAGATAGTATCCTTCCCCCTACATGACACAGGTGAGGGGGAAGGAGCAGCTTCATATCAAAACCCATAAATTAACCATCAGAGTCAAAATCATAATTGAAACCCTCTAAATATTCGTCGCGCATGATCCCCCTGATTACATAACTACAGGTATCACAGCAGAGATTATCACTATATTTATCATAATACATATGTCCGCCGCAATGAGGGCAGAAAGAAAGATCCATATTAACAACCTCCTCAACGGTCACAGCTCCCAGAACAATATTCAAAAGGAACACCACATTTGAAATCCGGACACGGATTCCACCTGTCAAAAATAACAGATCCGGAAACGCTGCATGTTCTTGGACGGGTATCATTATTGTAATTAATGCAGGAAAGACAGTCACAGTAATAAATACAAGGTGTTTTAAAAACATCAAAGATTGTAAGTTCTTTTACATTATTCATTGAAATTCCCCCTTCGAGAGTGAAAGGTTACTTTTCGCAAAAGAATAGTTTAACGAATAGTTATCTGCGTAAAACAAATCCCCAAAGTACACAGCATAGGCGGCTATTTAACGGCTACAAAGCAACTAAAAAGCCCCTATATGATTTAGAGGGGCTTTACAATTTGATTACTTATTTCTGATTATTATCAGTATTTGTTTTTTTCATATGATTTGAACGATTATTATTTTGTCTATTATTTCGATTATTATTATTGGGTGGGTTATTATTATGGCTATGATTATTTGACTTATTGTTTTTTTGTTGACCGTTCTCTTTATTTTTTATTTGAAATTTATCAATTTTTTCAAACGGCTTTTTGGTGTCCTCTGAAAAATTCACATATTGATTTGTTTCCACATCAATTGCTAAAAGATGTAGATATTTTGACGTTTCTGGCGATAGCTCCTTATTCGCTAACCGCATTTCAATCACTGACTTCAAGAATGCAAACAAGATTGCAAAAATCGGCACACCAACAATCATACCAAAGATTCCCCAGATACCACCAAATAAGGTAATTGCAAAGATTACCCAAAAACTTGACAATCCTGTGGAATTTCCAAGAATTTTCGGACCGATTATATTTCCGTCAACCTGTTGAAGAACAATCACAAAAATCAGAAAATAAAGCGCTTGCATCGGGTCAATAAACAAGATTAACAATATGGAAGGCACAGCTCCCAAAAACGGTCCAAAAAACGGAACAATGTTGGTTACGCCTATAATAACGCTTATCAAAACACAAAACGGTGTTCCAAGAATACTTGTTCCAATAAAGCAAATTAGTCCAATAATAATTGAATCTGCAATTTTTCCTACAAAAAAGCCACCAAAGGTTTGGTTTGCAAACCGCACATTACTGATAAAACGATTGGCCGTTTCTGTTGGTAAAAAAGCATACGTTATTTTTTTTGCCTGTGCCGCAAATGTTTCTTTGCTTGCCAGTATATAAATTGAAATAATAAATCCAATAATCAAATTCCAAAATTCTTTTAATATAGAAACCACACTCATAGAAATGGTCATAATCAAATTATTAACCTGTGGCATAAGCTTTGCATTGATAAATGCTTCAATATCGGAAAAATACGTATTAATCAGTTCGGTCACCCGATTTGCTATTGTAGGATTGTTTTCCAGTAATTGTGAGGTCCACATGGTAATTGTATCGACATAGCTTGGCAGTTGTTCGATAATGGTTCTGATGCTGTTTCCAATTTGTGGAATGATAATAGAGAAAAATGCATACAACGCTGCAATGATAATCAGTAATGCTACCACGATTGAAATGGTTCTTCGCTGTCTTTTTTTCTGATTAATGTTCAGTTTTTTAAATATTGGCTTTATCAGCTTGTGCTCAATTCCGTTCACTACGGGTGTCATTAAATACCCAAGTATCATTCCGTCAATAATCGGCATCAATATTACCACGACACCCGAAATTGCCGATTTCAGACTATTCAAATGAAATATTACATAATAACTGATGATTCCGCCTAATACCACAAAAAAAGCAGTAAGTCCCCATTTAATGTATCTCATATTGTGTTTCATATTAAATAAAATACACTCCTTATCTAAAAAGATGATTGGAATTATTTCCAAAATGTTATAAAATAAGTATATCACATTATTCTAAATTACGACACATTATATTTCAGAAAGGTACAAAAATTGGAAAAAAATAATAAGACAAACTATCATGATGAACTGAATAAAAAGAATATTCTGCATTTAAGGGAACTTCTTAGCACACTTCCTCCTTTCTGCGCTCAATTTTTCAGGGGCATACAGGAATATACTTCAAGCAGGACAAGAATTGCATACGCGTACGATATCCGTGTCTTTTTTGAATATCTCCATGAAAGCAATCCCGTATTTCGGAAAACACCAATTAAGGAATACCCACTTGAGATACTCGATAAAATTACAAGGTTGGATATTGAAGAATATTTGGAGCATTGTTCATACTATATAAAAGACGGTAAGGAATACATGAATGACGAACGCGGAAAGTCCAGAAAACTTGCATCACTGAGAAGTTTCTATAACTATTTTTTCAGAAATGAAATGATAGAAAAAAATCCCGCTGCACTCGTAAAGATGCCAAAACTACATGAAAAAGAGATTGTGCGTCTTGATCCTGATGAAGTAGCGATTCTCTTGGATACTGTCGAAACGGGAGAAAAGCTTACTAAAAAGCAAATGCAGTATCATGAAAAGAACAAACTTCGCGACGTTGCACTGCTCACACTTCTTCTCGGAACAGGAATACGAGTTTCCGAATGCGTTGGAATCGATATTCAGGACATTGATTTTAAAAATAACGGTATTAAGATTCGCCGCAAAGGCGGATATGAAGCAGTCATTTATTTTGGTGACGAAGTCTGCGTTGCACTATTGGATTATCTTGAAAAAAGAGAAAATATGACTCCCGTAAGCGGACACGAAAATGCACTGTTCTTGTCTATGCAAAATAAGCGTATCACGGTTCGTGCCGTTGAAAATCTTGTAAAAAAATATGCACTTCCGGTCACAAACTTAAAAAAGATAACTCCACATAAACTGAGAAGTACCTACGGCACTACCCTTTACCGCGAAACAGGTGATATTTACCTCGTAGCAGATGTCCTTGGACATAAAGATGTAAATACCACCCGAAAGCACTACGCGGCTTTGGAAGATGATAAGCGCCGTATGGCTGCCAAGGCAGTGACGCTTCGGGAGAAAGGGAGCGAAACGGATTAACGATAATATGGGACAATGATATAACTTCCCGCTACAATGCTGTCTGATTTTATTGAATTCATGGTCTTTACTTCTTTTACATATTCGGACACATTTTTATAATGATTGTTATCCATATTTTCTTTGGCGATTGACCAAAGCGTATCGCCCTTTGCGATTTCAATACTCTTATAATATTTATGCTCCGCGGCACGCTCAAGTTCGCTTGCCTGTGTGGAGATGGATACGACAAATGCAGACAGTACCACTGCTACTGCGATGGACAAAATTAAAATGCAAATGTTTCTGCGAACCTGAAGCTGTCGTCGGCGTCTGTTGATTGTTTTTCTCGAATATTGTTTCATGGTGAAATGCCTCCTTTTATATGAACATATTTTCCAAACACGTTTTCCAAACATAGTTTCCGAACAACTGTTTAATATTATTATAGGGAACGATTGTTTGTTTGTCAACGCCTTTTTTGAAAATTTTCGAACTTTTTTTCGGAATATATGTTTGACTTTTTCAAAATATGTGGTATGATTGATATAGAAAAGGAGGCAATACACTATGGCATATGGAAAAATAACTGCAAAACAGAAGGATATTTTAGAGTTTATCAAATCAGAAATACTAAAAAAAGGTTATCCGCCCGCTGTAAGAGAAATCTGCGAGGCTGTAAACCTGAAATCGACTTCATCTGTTCATTCACATTTAGAGACACTGGAAAAGAACGGCTACATAAGACGCGACCCGACAAAGCCGCGTGCGATTGAAATTATGGATGACAGCTTCCAGATGGTAAGACATGAGATGACAAGCCTTCCTATTATCGGAACGGTTGCTGCCGGTCTGCCGATTTTAGCAGAACAAAATATTGAAGGCTACTTCCCTATTCCGACAGACATGGTTCCCAAAGGAGAATCGTTTGTTCTGCACGTAAAAGGTGACAGTATGGTGAATGCCGGTATTTTCAACGGCGACAGCATCTTTGTCAATGTCTGCAACACTGCATCAAACGGTGATACTGTGGTAGCGCTCGTAGATGATTCTGCTACCGTTAAGACTTATTATAAGGAAAACGGTCACTACAGACTCCAGCCGGAAAACGATAATATGGAACCAATTATTCTTGATAATGTTGAAATACTTGGTAAGGTATACGGTGTATTTCGATTATACAATTAATCATTAAGAATTTTAAATAGCTTTACTTTTGGTTTTAATGATTTACGCTATCGCAAATTCTATAGAGTAAAAAATTAATGCCCATTTCGTCTCATTGCGAAATGGGCATTATCAATCTATAAATATTTATATTTCTACAATTTTTCCGTCACGCCACATACGCTCCAAATCATAAAATCCACGGCTTTCCGCATCAAAAATATGGACAAGAATATCATTATAATCCATAAGGATCCAGTTTGCCGTATTATAACCCTCAATGTTTCGCGGAGTAATCTTTTGGGCGGCAAGCTTTTCCTCAACGTTATCAGAAAGCGCCTGTATCTGGCTTTTATTTGCTCCGTTTGTAATCACAAAATAATCTGCCACAATGGAAAGCTCACTGATATCAATGATCTGTATATTCTCAGCTTTTTTATCCTCAAGCGCATCAATAATAAGTTTTAAATGATTAGTTGTTTCACTGCTGTTCATAGGTGCATCTCTCCTTCTTAATATTTTTTATAACTTTCATACGTTGTCTGCGTCATCACATCAACGGGCACATTCTTTTCCTTAAGATGTTTGAGTGTGTTTGACAAAATTTTCTCCATGGTTTTATCAATATCTTCAAATGCAAGTCTGCGAATCAAATCAAGCTCTGGAATCGGTTTCCTTGATGGTTCAATATAATCCGCTATGAAAATAATTTTTTCAAGTAGTGACATATCAGGACGCCCTGTGGTATGCCACGTAATCGCTTCTAAAATATCTTTATCATTTATTTTAAATTTCTTTTTTGCAATATATGCACCAACTTTTCCGTGGAGCAAATAC
This sequence comes from Lachnospiraceae bacterium, assembly GCA_014804225.1. Lineage (GTDB taxonomy): Bacteria > Bacillota > Clostridia > Lachnospirales > Lachnospiraceae > COE1. Next base: position 14,568 of record JAAVAF010000018.1, on the reverse strand, counting down.
GGGTGCTGTGCCTCAATACGGGTGTATGAAATATTATTTTTATCGCATATGTGAAGCTTTTTTTCGTCGCTCATGCACTTCGCACAATCATGTAACAGCCCTGCCAAATGCGCCCTTTTCACAAGATTGGCATTTGAAGTGTCTGGATTATACTTCATGGCAAGCGCTGCCGCAGTGTATGCCACACCAAGCGTATGCCGATATCGATCCTTTGTCAGATGTTTTTTCAGATATTTTTTAATCTTCTTCATTATAAATCCCCATTCTTGAGTAACTTGCAAATTTGAGCGTAAGCACAAATTTGCTCTGTGAAAAATTTATTTTTCACAGTATAACTGCTCCCGTTGTATATAAGCTGCAACCTCCGCCGGAACATCTTCCAAAATGGAAAGCTGCTTTTTCACTTTTGCTCTGATATCTGTCGATGACAATTCTATTTTCGGCATATCAAGATAAATGATATCTGCGCCTAGTTTCCTTAGCTGTTGTCCTTTTTTTCTGATTTTATCCATATCGTAGTTATCTCGCACTGTGCAGACTATTTTTGCAAGCAAAAAGATTTTCTCTGGCTGAAACCATGTTTCAATCTGAAACAGTGAGTCTGCACCCATAATCAAAAAGTAACACGCATTGGGATTTTCTTTGGTAAGACACTCTAATGTTTCGCTCGTATAACTGTTCCCCTGTCTGTCCGCCTCTATAAGAGACAACGCAAACTGCGGATATTTTTCTATGGCAATCCGCACCATTTCTACCCGCTTTTTTGTTTCAAGTACATTTTCTTTCATATAAGAATTACCACTCGGTATAAAAAGAACCTTATCAAGCGCAAGCGTACGAAATGCGGTATCTGCCAAAATCAGGTGTCCGTTGTGAATCGGATTAAACGTCCCACCCATAATTCCAATCTTAGTGCAAGCGTTTTCCATAAAATCAGCCCCTATTATTATTTTGGTAAAATGATTTTTGGGTTCTCTTTAAATGCCTTATACAGCACGATTTTCTTTCCAATCACCTGTACAACCTGTGAATGTGTACGCTCCGCAACAGTGTTTGCGATTTCTTTCGGATCATCAATACAGTTTTTTAAGACGGCAATTTTAACCAGTTCATGTGTATTGAATACCTCTGAAATTGCATCAACATTTTCAGGAGTTACGGACGCTTTCCCGATTTGAAATACAGGATCAATATTCATCGCAAGTCCCTTTAAATACGACCTTTGTTTACTTGTCATTTCAATTCTCCATTCTTGATTTGCTTTCGAAGAAATGCACTATGCATTTCTTCCGGTATGAAGTCTTAGAATTTCTTAGGTGGTGTCCTTTGGCACCTTAGAAATTCTCTTCATACTATTCTTTATAATAACTAAACGCTAATCCATACATACGCACTGTAGCGCCCTCCTCGATTCCAAGCGCTTCAAGCTCGTCCAGAATCCCATTATCTTTGAGGAATTTCTGAAAGAACTGAAATCCTTTCTCCGAATCAAGGTTGGTATATCCAAGCATTTTTTCAATCCGAGGTCCTTCTACGACATATTCATCATTCTTTTTATCGTATTCAACGGTATACGGATCATTTCCTACCACAATATCCACATCCGGATTAAACTCCTGTTCAAATACGGTAGGCGGCTCATCAATCTCAGCAAGCATATCGCTTACATAATATAAAAGTTCTTTCAGCCCCTCACCGGAAACGGCGGATATCGGAAACACCTTAATACCCTTTGGTTCAAACGTATCCTTAATCTTCTGCACAGGATTATTGTTTTCAACATCAAAAATGGCATCAATCTTATTCGCTGCAATCACCTGTGGTCTTTTTGCAATATCCGCATTATATGCCTCTAGTTCCTTATTAATCGCATCAATGTCCTCAATTGGATCCCTTCCTTCTGTTGAAGCGGCATCGACCAAGTGGATTAGAACCTTCGTTCTTTCTATATGTCGTAAAAACTCGTGTCCAAGCCCCACGCCTTCAGAGGCTCCCTCGATAAGCCCCGGAATATCAGCAATAACAAAACCTTTACCACCTTCTAAATCAACGACACCCAAATTGGGATTTAATGTCGTAAAATGATAATTTGCAATCTTAGGGCGTGCGTTGGTTACTCTGGAAAGAAGTGTTGATTTCCCCACATTCGGAAATCCTACAAGACCTACATCCGCAATGACTTTTAATTCAAGAAACAGATTAAGCTCCTTGGCGGGCTGTCCCGGCTGCGCGTATTTGGGTGCCTGCATGGTAGACGTAGCATAGTGCTGATTGCCGTTTCCGCCTTTTCCACCGCTCAAAATAGTCTGCCTATTGTTATCTCCCGACATATCTGCGATAATTTTTCCCGTTTCAAGCTCTTTGATAACGGTTCCTGGTGGAACTTTTACAATAATATCTTTTCCATTTTTTCCGCGGCAATTGCGCTTTGCACCATTTTCGCCATCCTCAGCGCAATATTTCCGGATATGCCTAAAATCAGTGAGCGTATTTAAACCTTCGTCAACCTCAAAGATGACACTTCCGCCCATGCCGCCGTCTCCGCCGTCCGGGCCTCCATTTGGCACATATTTTTCACGCCGAAAAGAAACGTGTCCATCACCGCCTTTTCCGCTTCTGATATAAATTTTTGCCCTATCTGCAAACATGAATAACCTACCTTTCTAACCAGGTGTCAGTCGTGTCTCAATCGTTTAAAAAGGCTTCAGGTAAATCCTGAAGCCTTTGTGCATCGATTATATCGTCCTATTTCTCCTCTACGGGATAAACAGAAGCCTGCTTCCTATCGCGACCTTTTCTCTCAAATCTGAGTACACCATCTACCAATGCAAATAATGTATCGTCGCCGCCTCTGCCAACATTGATACCCGGATGGATTTTTGTTCCGCGCTGTCTGTATAAAATGTTGCCGGCTTTCACAAACTGACCGTCTGCTCTCTTTGCACCTAATCTTTTAGACTCGGAATCTCTACCATTCTTTGTAGAACCAACTCCCTTTTTATGAGCAAAAAACTGAAGTTCTAATTTTAACATCGTAAACCTCCATTCTTGTGGATTGAAAAATCTCTCATTCTTCAATCTACATCCTTGATAATAAGCTCGAAATAGCGTTTCTCTTTCTTTGAAAAACCCTTCTTTTTCTGCTTTCCATAGTTCTTTTCAATGTCTTTTAAACCCATCAGCATCGTATCCAGCAAAAGCTTTGTCTTGTCATTGATCGCATTCGGAAAATGGCACTCGATCACACCATCTTCGGCTGTCACATCGACTTTCTCATCGGCAAAGGTTTCAATCGCGTTGAGCGTATTGATAACCAGAACGGAAATAGATGCACATACAATATCTTTTCCTGACGCGGCAAACTCTGCATGGCCTGTACAGGTAAATCCTCTGTAGCTGTCCTTGGATTTAAAAATTACGACTGTAGTCATATTATTTAACGAAACAACATCTTAAGCGTTGATTTTGTCAATCTTAACCTGAGTGTATGCTTGTCTATGACCGTTTTTCTTGTGATAGCCTGTCTTTCTCTTATACTTGTAGACAATCACTTTCTTGCCTCTGCCCTGCTCCATAACTGTAGCGGAAACAGATGCACTCTTTACATCCTCGCCTACTTTCAGAGAATCATTGCTAACAGCAATCACTTCGTCAAACGTTACAGTGTTTCCTACTTCTGCGTCAAGCTTCTCAACCTTGATGACATCTCCTTCAGAAACCTTGTACTGCTTTCCACCTGTTGCAATAATTGCGTACATATTGCACCTCCTAAATAATTACTCGCTAACTTTGGTGGTATTTCAAATACACTTAAACCTAGTTATGCGGCATACTCATAAATAATAACATCACTGTCAGGAATTGTCAATAGTTTTTTCATTTGAGTTTTTCATGTATTTTGGCAATCATAAATCATTATATTTTAAGATACTTCCGTAGCAAATGCACCACACTATCAACATTGATCGGTTTCGATGTATGATCATTCATGCCGCATTCCTTGCATTTTTGCACATCATCATCAAATGCGTCGGCACTCATAGCTATAATCGGAATGCTTTTTGCGTCCACGTGCTCCAAAGCACGAATTGCCGCAGCCGCCTCAAATCCTGTCATAACAGGCATTCTAAGGTCCATCAAAATCGCTTGATAATATCCTTTGGGCGACTGTGATAATTTATCAACGCAATCTTGTCCGTTTTCAGCATGTTCAAGCTGCAATCCTAATTCCGAAAGCAGCGCATTCGCAATCTCCCAGTTCAAATCGTTGTCTTCTGCCACAAGAATACGTTCTCCATGAAAATTTTCATTTTCGTTTGTTTCCTTTGCACTGTTCGCATCTTCCATAATTTTATGTAAGTTATAATATAATGTCGATTTAAATAGCGGCTTGATAATAAACGCGTCAATTCCTGCCTGCCGTGCTCTTTCCTCCAACTCGCTGTTGTCCGCTGCGGAAATCATCAAAATATGCGGTGCACTGCCATATATTTTGCGAATTTCACGTGTCAGCTCTACGCCGTCCATTTCCGGCAGTCTCCAGTCTACAATAATGATTTCATAGTCATTCCCTTTTTGATGCTGCTCATCAAGCATCTGCAGCGCCACATTCCCATCCAGTGCCGGCTGGGCCTCGATACCCATCGATTTTAAAGTAGCAAGTGTACAGTCGCAGAAGACTTCATCATCATCAACTACGAGCGTTCTCCACGCTGGAAGCTCTGTTTCATCTTTGATAGCAGGCGCCATTTCCATATCAAAAACGACATGAAATTCGCTACCTTTTCCCAGTTCGCTTTTCACGGAAATCGTACCGCCTACCGAATCAACAATATACTTTGTGATACTAAGACCCAGACCGGCGCCCTGTGTTTTTTGAACGCGGGCATTATCTTCACGTACAAAAGCTTCAAAGAGTCTCTTCTGAAACTCCGGACTCATACCAATTCCGTTATCAATAACATGAATATGAACCCGGACATAATTGTCTCCCTTTGGCGATACTTCCTGATGCAGATTTAGCTGGATAATTCCACCTTCAGGCGTAAATTTAACCGCATTTCCCAAAAGATTGATCATAACCTGACATAATCGTACGCTGTCTCCCCATACATTCTCCGTCAAAATATCATAGAGATGCAGGTCAATACGCTGTTTTTTTGCGCGCGCCGCAGGAACCACAATACTCATTACGTTTTCCATCAATTCCGCCAATGCAATTTGCTCTATCGATAGTACCATTTTTCCGTTTTCAATCTTGGACATATCCAAAACATCATTGATTAATCCAAGCAAATGTTTGCCCGATACAGATATCTTGCGCAGACATTCTTCAACTTTTTTATTATTTCCGATATTTGATATGGCAATTTCCGTCATTCCTATAATACCGTTCATCGGTGTGCGGATGTCATGGCTCATATTGGAAAGGAACTCGCTCTTTGCCTTGTTTGCACGCTCTGCCGCACGCCTTGCCTCATTTACGTTTTTCATCTGCTCGTGTATCATATAATAATAGACAAAAAATACTGCTAACAATAAAATAATTATAATAATACTGTTATAAAATGCCGTGTGCGTCCACTCCGTATTAAGGGTTTCAACCGACTCATCAAGCATACTGTAGGGCATTGACAGTATCAGATACCACTCTGAATTTGGCAGTGTTTTGCAATATAACCGACGCCTTCCTTCCTTTAAAACAAGCTCTCTTGCATAGTCTGTATTTTGATACATGGCAGCTTCCAGTTCTTCCATGTACTCGTCCAAATCCTGCTGCGTTCCTCCTGCTCCTCCTGTTCCTTCCTCCCAGTGCTTTTGAACTTTTACATAATAATTGTCGTATTCTTCTTTATCATTTTGAACGACAATTTCACCGTTTCGACGAATTACAGTATAAAACATGTTGTCATCTAACCCCGCCGAAAAAAACTCTGCAATATGACTGACAGAAAATCCGGCCACCAATGCAACACTCTTTTTTCCGCCCTCTGTCTGGTAAGACATCGGAACCCCGGTCAAAATGATCTTACTACCTGTATCATCGGCGCCTAAGGCAATTTTCTTCTCTCCGTCTTCTATCGCTTCCAGAAAGATTGTAAAATAAGAATCGGACAAAACAATCTGATTACCATATATCATATCAAAAGTACCATCTTCCATATAATATGCAATACTGTCAAACTCTCTGTTTTCCGCATGGTTAATCAGCATTTGCCGTATCTCATCATCTCCGTCAGGGCTCTCCAACACATCTTGAGAAAATGATTCTACCTCCTCTAACTTTAATTCCATAATCGTACCAAAGTGCTGCGTGATCTGATCGCTCATTCCCGACATATACGCTTCACAAATTTCATTCATTGTTTTTGCACTTTTCTGCTCCATATTGATTGTTTGTATTGAAAAAACAGCGATGCATACAATAATTGCTACGATAAGATTTATGATCAGAAAACGTGTTGGTTTATTTTTCATGGGACGCCTCCAGACCTGCCGATGGAGCACAGAATAATTTTTATAAATATTTAACAAATTATAGATTTTATACAAATATATTATAGCACTTTTTACCTAATCATTGCAATATATTTACAATTTTCCGTTCCATTTTATCTGTGCTTCTTCTCCCCCAACGAGACGCTTGTTCCTTCACATCTCTCCGAGCTGTTCAGATAAAGATTTTGTCGTTTTTTTACGGGTGATTTCCACAAGTCCGAGTACAGTAATATCGACTACATTAGTCAATATTCGGTCATTTTTTGCAAGCACGCGCAGCTCCTGTAAAAGCGCGGCGTCCTTTTTTGTATCTTCCATATTAATAAAATCAACCAATATCATTCCGGAAAGATTTCGAAGGCGCAGCTGCCGCATGATTTCAGCTGCCGCTTCCATATTAATCTGATAAATATATTCCGCATTGTCCTTTTTCGTAATGTTCTTTCCGGAATTCACGTCAATGACATACATTGCTTCTGTCTTTTCAATCACAAGATATGCGCCTGACCTTAACCATACTTTTTTGGAAAGCAGCTCGTCAAGCTGTGTTTCCACACGGTAAAGCTTTTGCAGTGGATACGAATCATCCTGATACAGCGAAAGATTGGAACGATGCTGTGGCATATAAAATGACATAAATGTCATTATTTCATCATAAAGGAACTTACTGTCCGTAACAATCTGCTGATATTGGCATCGCTCATCACGCATATCGGTCAGATAAGCCGGTGGTGACTGCCAGATACGGCTGTAACAGGTTCTGTGAATTCCCTCTTGAAGCAGTGCAGACATTCTTTCATTCAACTCCATAATCTCGTCTCTGACAGGCACCAATACATCTTGCAATTCTGCATCTGGCAAATCCGCCAAAAGTGACGCTGCATTGGTTCGAATCACAACACCATACCCCATATTCTGTGGGATTGCGGTACGAAGCTGTTCTCTTTCCAGTTTCGTACATTTTTTTGACACACCTTTATAAGAATTGGCATACGATACTACACTATATTTGCCCGCAAGTGACAGATTTACGGTGAATACAGGCTCCTTTGTGCGAACGGCTTCCTTTTCAAGCTGCACTAAAATCTCGTCCCCCGCCAATATTCTGCCGTCATATTTACGGTTTGTGATCACTGGCACAAAACCGGAAACGATGGGCAGATATCCTTTTTTATTTGGCGCATAATCAATAAATGCCGCGTTGATTTGTTTCGCGACATTTACGACTTTGGCAACAAAAATATCCCCGATTTTTGCATCATCGGGGTTTTGTGTATAACGTGTGAATTTCACCGTTTCCATCTTGTTTGTCTTGGTATTTAGAGAAAACGACAGTACGCCGTTTTTGTATTCTGTCAGAATATAGCGCATTTCATTCATAATTGCTCCCCACAAATCCGAGCGGCTCTAACCTGACCTCTTCCGGCGTACCTACATTCGTGTAGGTTTCTTCTCTCGTTATCAGAAGTGCATATTCGTCAAATTCCGCATGGTTTTTATCATAAAGCGCTTTCATCACAAGGGATGGTTTTAGATTTCCCGCGCTGCTTGCGTCTACAAGGAGATTGACCGTCTGCTTCGTTTCATCAAATGCACATTCAAATAAAAACGGCTTCATATCAAAGGTAGTTTCACTCTTTTTCGTCTTTTTTGTTACGATGATTTCTGGTTGATGAAAAAAATCCTCTGTGACTGATTTGGTCAAAAATGTTGGCCGATACTCCTCCCGAAAAGCAATTGTGTAGCGTGTCGCTGCGACACTTGCCATCGCATTCCCAGCGTGATCGGGAAGCAGTTTCGCTTCTAAGATTTTAATTCCTTCTACCATTTGCGCATTTAATGCATCGATAATGTCCTTAGAACTTGTAAGGGAATCAACCTCAATATCCATATATTCCCCATTACTTTCAAGTCCAAGTCCGAGCGGCGCCGCAAAGGACATAATCTGATGCGGACTAAACCCTGTCGAATATGCAATATCAATATCTGCGCGCCGTATCGCTTTCTGAAAATAGCGCATGACATCCAGATGCCCGATAAATCGAAGCACGCCGTGCTTTGAAAATTTTATTCTTAGTTTCATAGATTATACAAACTCCAATCTGTCTGTTTGTGTATCAAAAAATCTTACGCCTCCGCCGTGCGGGGCATGGTACAAATTCCACATTGAAACCGTGCTGCTCCACAAGCATTACATTGCTCTTTGCAGTTTTTTGTCACACTTTCTTTAAGCGCATTCTGCCATTCACGCTTTAAAAATTCCTTCGTCACGCCGCAGTCAATAAAATCCCACGGGAAAATCTCGTCAAGACTACGTTCTCTTGTCGTATAAAAGGATGTGTCAATCCCGCATTCCGCAAACGTTTCCAGCCACACATCATGCTTGTAATATTCCCCCCACGAATCAAACATACAACCCTTTTGATACGCCTTTAAAATCGGCTCACAAAGCCTTCTGTCACCGCGGGCAAGAATTCCCTCCATCACACTTGCCTCCGCCTCATGCCAATTATACTTGATACTTTTTTGGTTTAACTGCTCCATAATTGCACGCTTTGTCGTGTACGCTTTCTCCAAAAACTGCTCTTTGGTACACTGCGGCGCCCATTGAAACGGCGTAAACGGCTTTGGTACAAAAAAGGATGTACTTGCCACAATCTGTACTCTTCCGTTGCGTTTTTCCTTCGGTACCGTGTCATAATATGCCATCGCAATCTTGTCCGAAAGCTCCGCAATCCCTCGAATATCCTCATCGGTTTCCGTCGGAAGTCCAAGCATAAAATAGAGTTTGACTCTGTTCCAGCCCCCCTCAAAAGCAAGTGTTGCTCCTTTTAAAATGACTTCTTCAGTCAATCCTTTATTAATCACATTCCGAAGCCTCTGACTTCCCGCCTCAGGCGCAAATGTCAAACTGCTCTTTCTCACATCCTGTACTTTTTCCATAACATCAAGCGAAAAAGCGTCGATTCGAAGAGAAGGCAATGAAATATTGACTTTCTTTTCCTTGCAGCGTTCTATCAAAAAATTGATGAGCTCCTCAAGCTGTGAATAATCACTGGAGCTTAGAGAACTGAGAGAAATCTCCTCATATCCCGTATTGTCAAGCATTTTAACAGCATATTCCTTCAGCATCTTTGCATCGCGCTCTCTGACAGGACGGTACAACTGTCCCGCCTGACAGAAACGACAGCCCCTGATGCAGCCGCGCTGGATTTCAAGCACCACTCTGTCCTGTGTACATTTGATAAAAGGCACTACAGGTTTTTCTGGATAGGTTGTGTTTGTGATATCCGTAACAATCTCTTTTGTGATTGTTTTGGGTATTTCATTGACCAAAGGGGTAAATGATTTTATCGTATTGTCAGCATGATAGATCACTTCATAGAGCTGCGGCACATACATACCAGGAAGCTGCGCTGCCTTAATTAGAAATTCTCTTCTGGAACAGCCCGCGTTTTTACACTGCTTATACAAATCAAGCAACGGTCGATACTGTGTTTCGCCCTCTCCGATATAAAAGATATCAAAAAAGTCCGCAATTGGCTCCGGATTGTAGCTGCATGGACCTCCGCCTATGACAATGGGACAATCCCAATCCCGATCGCACGCATGGAATGGTATCTTTGACAGGTCAAGAATTTGCAGAATATTGGTGTAACACATCTCATACTGTATTGTGATACCAAGAAAATCAAAATCCTTAATCGGATCTTGCGACTCTAACGCAAACAACGCGATATCGCGTTCACGCATCATGCTGTCTAAATCCGTCCACGGCGAATAGACACGCTCACACCACGTATCCTCATAGCGGTTTAACATATCATACAAAATCTGGATACCAAGATGCGACATACCGATTTCATATACATCCGGAAAGCACATCGCGAAGCGAATATCGACACTGTCCTTATCCTTTATCACACTGTTTACTTCATTTCCAATGTACCTTGCGGGTTTTTCTATTTTCAATAATATATCATCGCTTAATGCTAATTTTCCCATAGTTTTTAATCCCAATATTATTCTCAAGTTGCGCGAATTTGTGCCTTTACACAAATAGAAACTGTGTGAAAATTTTCACACTATAAGCTTCCCTTTGTGGAAAGCACATCACTGATTCGTTCATCATAAGCCGTTGCCATATCAAGCGCCTTTGCAAATGCTTTGAAAATCGCTTCTATCATGTGATGACTGTTTTCACCGCTCAGCATTTTGATATGAATATTCATTCCTGCACTGTAAGAAACCGCATAAAAAAACTCTTTTACAAGCGACGTATCAAAATCCCCCGTCATGCTGTCTGGGAAATAACAGTCAAATTGCAAATACGGTCTGCCGCATAAATCCACGGCACACAGCGCAAGCGCATCGTCCATCGGCAGAATAAAATATCCGTAACGCTTGATGCCCTTTTTATCGCCCACCGCATCCTTTATCGCAGTTCCAAGCACAATCCCGGCGTCCTCTACCGTATGATGACCGTCAACCTCCAAATCTCCCTTGATTGTCACGTCAAGATCAAAAAAACCATGTTTTGCAAAGCCTTCCAACATATGATTAAAAAAGCCGATTCCTGTGTCAATTTTGGATTTTCCTTCTCCGTCAAGCTCTATTTTCATAGAGATATCTGTTTCCTTCGTCGTTCTTTTGATTTCTGCAGTTCTGCCCATACGAATTTTCGCCCTTTCCTACAATTTATGATTATTTTTCAAACCGCACGCGAATCGAATTGGCGTGCGCCGTAAGTCCTTCCTTTGTGGCAAACAGCTCAATATCCTCATGCACTTTTTCAAGCGCCTCTCTTGAATAAGAGATAATACTTGACTTTTTTACATAGTCATCAACATTTAACGGTGAAAAGAATTTTGCCGTACCGTTTGTTGGAAGCACATGGTTTGGTCCTGCATAGTAATCCCCCAAAGGCTCTGACGAGTATTCTCCAAGGAAAATTGCCCCAGCGTTGCGAATGCGTGTCATCGTGTCAAACGGATTTTTCGTCAAGATTTCAAGATGCTCCGACGCAATCTCATTTGCGGCATCAATCGCCATTTCCATATCCTCCGCCACAAGAATATAACCGTAATTATCAAGCGACGCCTGTATAATCGCTTTTCGCTCAAGCACCGCGACAAACTTGTCAACTTCATCGGAAACTTTCTTTGCAAGTTCTGCGCTTGTCGTGATTAAAATTGCGGACGCAAGTTCGTCGTGCTCTGCCTGTGAAAGCAAATCCGCCGCAATATACCGCGGTGTCGCACTCTCATCTGCGAGCACCAAAATTTCGGAAGGACCGGCAATCGAATCAATGCTGACATGACCGTAAACCGCCCTCTTTGCAAGCGCCACAAAGATATTTCCGGGACCGACAATTTTGTCAACCTTCGGAATCATTTCCGTACCGTAAGCGAGTGCCGCAATCGCCTGTGCGCCGCCCACCTTAAAAATCGTGTCAACGCCCGCAATATCCGCAGCAACAAGCGTTGCAGGGTTCACCGTTCCATCCGCGCCTGCAGGTGTCGTCATAATGATGTTCGGCACCCCAGCCACCTTTGCGGGAATGACATTCATCAGCGTTGTTGACGGATACGCCGCCTTTCCACCCGGCACATACACACCGACCTTCTGCATCGGTGTAATTTTCTGCCCAAGGATTGTACCGTCTTCCTTCGCGTCAAACCAACTGTTTCGTTTCTGCTTTTCATGGTAAGCACGGATATTTGCCGCCGAATTCTTCATCACGCGAATAAAATGTTCGTCAAGCTGTGCGTATGCTGCCTCAATCTCCGCTTTTGTAACCCGAAATGTTTCTTTGGTTGTTAAACATTTGTCAAACTTTAAGGAATACTCAAAAATAGCCTCCTCTTTTTTTGCTTTTACATTTTCAATAATCTCTGCAACCGTTTTCTCATAATCGCCGTAGTCGTTTGTGCTTCTTTTTAATAAATTTTCCAGAAGATTTTTCTTCGTTTCATTTGTTAAATTTACAATTCTCATAATATTTCCTCCAAGCTGCTCTCCTTATACGATTTCTTTTAATGCCTGTAAGATTTTCTTAATCCTGTCAGCCTCCATTTTTAGGCTTACCTGATTGACAATCATACGTGCAGAGAGTGGACAAATTTCCTCTAGCACCTCAAGTCCGTTCTCCCTTAACGTTGACCCCGTTTCCACGATATCTACAATCACATCACTCAATCCCACAATCGGGCCAAGCTCAACCGAGCCGTTCAGCTTGATGATATCGACCGTCTGATGCTTTTGATTATAGAAATAATCCTTTGCAATCTTGGGGTATTTGCTCGCCACGCGTATCATCTCATGGTGCTGTAAAAGCTCCTTTGCCGATGCCGGTCCACACACGCACATCCGGCACTTCCCAAAGCCCAAATCAAGCACTTCATACACCTTTCTATTTTCCTCTATAATGGTATCGCTGCCCACAACTCCAATGTCCGCAGCACCATACTCTACATATGTAGGCACATCCGAAGCCTTCGCAAGAAAGAATTTTAATCGTAACTCCTCGTTTACAAAAATAAGCTTTCTGGAAGATTTATCCTTCATCTCCTCGCAAGTAATGCCGATTGTTTCAAGCAGCTCTAGTGTCTTTGTCGCAAGCCGCCCCTTTCCAAGCGCAAACGTAAGATATCTGACTTCACTCGTTGTATTGTCCATCGTTTTCTCTAACCTTTCTTTAACCTTCTATAATCGTTCTTTATATAAAGCGTACCTGTGAAAAATGATTTTCCTCAGCAAATGCAGTATAACACTGCTTGTCTTTCTCCAACTTCATCAGCACCGTGGAATAGCCCTGATCACGGTAACTTTTTGCTTCCTTTATTGCAGTTGCAATATCGCCGTCATACACCAATAAAAGGTTTTTGTTTTCAAGCGCGGGGCACCTGTTCTGTCTTGTAAGCGCTGTCACAAGATCATCAATCATCACGACAAAGCCTGTCGCCGGCGCTGCCTTTCCAAACTTTTCCAAAAGCCCGTCATATCGGCCACCCTTTGCAATCGCACTGCCCGCTTGATACGTATAAGCACTGAAAATAACACCTGTATAATAATGATATTTACTCACCATTGCAAGATCGAACGATACATACCGTTCAACGCCGTAGAGCTTTAGCAGCTCATAAATCTCTTTTAACCGTTCAACTGCTTTGATCGAGCGCGGATTATCTGCATTTTCAAGCGCTCTATCCAAAATATCGTAAGAGCCGAAAAGACTACTCACACGAAGAAGCGCATCCCGCGCCTTGCCGGGAATATTTTTGCGCTCCAAAAGCTCCTGTGCGCCAAACTCATTCCGATTTGAAATAAACTCACGCAGCTCCTGTATTGTTTCCTCATCAAGACTTGCCTGTTCACACAAGCCTTTAAAAAAGTCAATTTGCCCTACCGATACCTGAAATTCTTTCAGTCCTGCATTTAACAGTGCCTCCACAAGCATTGCAATCATCTCTGCATCTGCTTCTGCCGACGCGTCGCCAATCAGCTCTGCTCCCATTTGCGTCGTTTCCTTGAGCTTTCCCTGTAAATTGCTTGTGTTGATAAAGTTGTTTCCCGCATAACAAAACCGCAAAGGAATCGTTTCGTCCATAAAATATTTTGCGGCACATCTTGCGATAGACGGCGTAAAATCAGGTCTTAAGACAAGCGTATTTCCTTCTTTATCAAAAAATTTGTATAATTCCTTAGACGGTATTGTGCCAATCTCGCGGCTGAATACATCAAAAAATTCAAAGGTCGGCGTCTGGATATCCTGATATCCGAAGCTGTGAAGCTTCTCGCCAAAAAGCCTCTGAATATTCTGCTTGTTGGCAAACTCCTTTCCATAAATATCGCGCACTCCCTCAGGCGTATGTACAAGTCTTTTTCCATTAAAATCCATTTCAATATCTCCCAGTATCTATCGTTATAAAACTGTGTCACTTTAGTGAATTAACGTGCTAATGAATTAGCAAATTAGCACGACACATAACCGAAGTATACACTTTTTTTCTTTTTGTGTCAACCTCTTTCATTCAACTCACGCTGTATCATATCAAGATACGGCACCAT